>NC_008346.1:47500-361250 GCF_000014725.1 Syntrophomonas wolfei subsp. wolfei str. Goettingen G311 | reverse complement strand
CTACCCTCGACAGTGGTAGGATCAGCAAATATACCTTCTGGCCAATGGTTTAAATCCACAAGTAACACATCAGTGTATCTCTTCGCCAGCAGGGCAATTCTCCAAGCTGGTCCGTTTACTTTTATGAAAAGATCGCTCGCCGGTGATACAGCATAAGCCCCAGGTATAGATCGGTTATGTACTTTAGCCTGTTGAAAATCAAAACCGCCCTTACCGCCATCGTCATTAATAGAAATAATCTCATCAGCAAAGGAGGAAATACACACATTGTTGACGTGTATAGGGTGGGGGTTATCCGCCTTTATTGCCAGAAATGGACGCGTGGAATTCGGTACCCATTCAAAAACACCCTCAAAATCTCCAGGTGTCAAATCGCTAAAAAAGCCTTTGGGTTCACGAGCGTCAAGGCGCCTCATTTCTACCGCTGAACAAACGGGGCATTGAATTACCTCTGGGGTTCTGCCCCCCAGAGCTGTAATGGCAGTTCCAGGAAGATACATTACCGCTTGACAGTGTCCGCATATTCCAACCGGGCTAGGATTGCCTTCGATAAGATCGGGAATAAATCCCGGTTTAGATGCCACTTGGTTGCCCTTGGGGTATAAATCTACAACACCACATGCTGTATGTACGGCTTTATCTTTGACCAGTTGGGACCCAGGAGCAAACTGACTTATAGCAACTTCCAGATCTCTATCTATCAACCCGCTGGATGGTGGCCAGGGATTAGCGTTAGAAGGCCACCGAGTATACATATTACGAATTCTACTTGGAAACCCAAACATTGGTAAGTAGCCGGCATTAGCCAGTCTCTCGCTAAGGAACTCCTGTGTATAATATGGACTTTGGGTAACCTCTGAGACTGCATTAACCAATTCCTTACGCAAGGAGACTATATTTTGTGTCAAAAACATCTCATGATTTTTCGTTGATGAATCCCAGAGGGTGCCCTGAGTAAGGGCCCGAAAAATATCAACAATTTTCCCCTCGTTCTCCGGATTATGAATCCAGTTTTGGATCTCTCCTGATACACCCGGCCAATCTTCAACAGAACCAAACTCCCCATGTACACTGTCTCTCGGGTCTGGTGGGAATATATCATCTGGTAATGAACGGAATGCCATACGTAATACTTCTTTGATTAGGACCCGACGAATAATCTTCTCATTATTCATATCAACATACGGCAATGGCGGGGGATCACCGGTAACTTGTTCAGGTCTTTCATAGTAGTAATCATCATGGCTGCGCCCCCGACAAAAGGTTAATGCAATTGATAAACCACTCCCCCTACGCCCGGCTCGACCTACCCGCTGTTGATAATTGAATCTTCGGGGTGGCATATTCGCCATCATTACAGCTAAAAGAGGCCCAATATCTACCCCTGCTTCCATTGTTGTAGTCACACTAAGCAAATCCACCCCGTGCACCAATGGTATTTCATCCTCCACAAAAACATCTTGGAACCACCGTTGCCTTCGTATCCTGTCTATATAATCGGTTTGTCCGGTTAACTCTTCACAATGCATTCTAAATGCCGGCCCTGATTGAGAAGCAAGATATAAATAGTAGTCCAAATGGGATTGCGGATTACTGGGAACTAACCTGTGGGACTGCCTTTGCGAAGCACATTCCGGGCAAAAGCCACCTGCGGGTTGAAGATAAAAAGCATTACAAGTCACACATCGCCAGCCTTGAGGCCGAGTTTCTTCATGATCAAAATGAGAAAGGTTTAGATAAAGGTAATCAGGATCCAGTCCTAACGAAGATAACCCTCCCATGCCGGCTTTTGAATGGACCATTTCTGTTTCAACCTCTGCTGCAGAAACTCCAATGACCGAAAGATAGTTGGAGACATAACGCGGTAATTTAGTTTCGGAACCTGCTTTATAACCTCTTTGATAACGGTGAGTTTTTCGCCCCCCTAAAAGACGTATGGCTGAATTGGTCGCCTGTATTATCAAATCAGTAGCATTGGTTGTTTCTTCATAGGTCACCCAACCTTGGCCCAATCCTTCAAAGGTACGAGCAACATGAGGGAAAAGTACATGCATAACTTCCTCAGCCAAGCAATTATCCATTAAACCAAGCAATCTTCGGGCCTCTGGTACCAGTTGGGCCTTTTCCTGAGCTTCAGAAGAGTTCCAATTATAACACTCATGCCAAGCATGGGGTTTGCCCCTTCCCCCTTCCTGCACATAGTAGGTATTCACTCGATATTCATTACCACCCGGATTCATCCCCAGTCCCAGCATTATTTCGCGTATTACTCCTCTAAGTTCAAAAAGAGGCACTTTACCCGGATAGAATTTGATCATTTTTAACATAGTGTTATAGACATCTAGATTGGTTGGGTTCATACCTAAGGACCAGTTCATAATTTCGCTCATCATTTGGATATGACTTTTTTGAAATCTGTACCTGTGCACCTCATCTTCCGTTTTTTGAGGTTCTATTACTGTAGAATACAATTCAGGATTAATCTCCTGAATCTTATGTGCTACCTGAGGCATTACCTTAACAGTGGTTCTCCAGAATGCCGCAAACTCCATCCAATACTTCGAAATTGCCTGTAATAAAGCCAGTCTAATCATATCTCGAAAGTGGTCTTGCTCCATACCTGCCGCCAACTTGGCTGAATCCTGACGACTATCCGAAAAAACCACTAATTTACGGAATGATTGATTATCAGTAAACGGATTCATTTCCCTAAAAAGCGCACTGGCCAGTACCTGGCATGCCTTTTGAAACCCTGTACGGTGATTCCTGAGAGGAGAACTAACCATTTTTGATCTATAATCTGCTCCACAGCGTGGGCATTTAGTTGGCAAGGATGGTTCATTAGGATTATCGCCCCCGATTACATAAATCCACCCACCAACCTCATTATCATCCGGTGCCTTATTGTCCTGACGGAGAACACCAGAAAATACATTCAACCGTCCAGCTTTCCATCGTCGAACTATATTATTTACTTGGTATTGTTCATCTTCAGGTTTTACCTCAGTTCCCTTTTGTATCGGCCAGAAAACAGCATATTTTTCATATGTCTTAAGTACCGATGTCTGATCAGGCATTTTCTCAAGATCCGGTTGGTCAGATGTGAGTATTTCAAATCGAGTAGAGTTAATTTTACGGGATACTCTATACCCCCCCAAAAAAACTTCCCCACATACTTCACAAACAATCAGGTCTAATACCCGTCCCCCACAAGTGCAGGTTAAGCGATGTCTGAAATGTAGGGATCCTACTGGGACTTCTTCTTGTGTACCCATCGCCTCAAATCGCTTTGTTTCCGCACAAGACGGATCTGAACATTTGGGGTTGCTACATACCCAGAGATTTTGTAAGTTATGAAAAAATAAATGTCCTCGAACCGGTTGAATAGATTGGCCTGTTTCCGGATTTTTCCCTAGGGCCATCGCCAATAGCAACCCAATCATAGCATCAGAAGCTACTCCGTTATGTTTGATATTAGGGAATAAAATCTTATCCAATTCAGTTATTTTTGTGGGTCTAACACTGCCGTGGATAGCATGACAGGCATCCCTTACTGCCTCAGGTATACCGTTATCAAACAGTGCTTTGGCTAGCATTGCATCCGGTGTAGTGTTATAACTTGTATCTGCTCCCATAATTATAGCCAATTCTTCCATAGCCTTCTGGGATTCTGGATCGCCGGGGTTGGGGGGAATCATCGGATCCATTATATCCGGTTCCACCCTACGGCGAAATACACTCAAGTGATCGGCCCACTTTTTAATGCTATAACGCGATCCTTTTGGTGGAAGAATTTCACTACCAGAAATGATTCTGAAACGATCCCTGCCAAAAAACTCTCGTAAAAATTTCCTCGATTCCAAGGAATCGGTTATACTTGCAGATGTAGCTATAATTACTAACTGCTCTGAATTGATGTTTAACCCTAAACGGTCTAATAAAAGGCGGAGTATATATCCAACTTCAGTACCCGGCGTTCCTCGATATGAATGCAGTTCGTCGATCACTAAAAAGAACTTATTTGCTCTATCCTGGGCTAACCAATTTCGGGTTTTATCAAATATTTGTTCTTCTATACGCCGCATTAACATAATATTGAGCATGCTATAGTTGGTAATAAGAATATCGGGGGGCGTTTCTTGCATATCCCATCTTGACCACATTTCTCCCCCATCCATATTGGGGAAATAGTATTGAATATCTTCGTCCAAGTTAGCTACTTTTAACAGTTCTGCGTCCAATTCCCTCAGTCTGGAAACCAACCGGTTGAGCGCATTTTTATTTGAAGGCCAACCGGATACAGGGGTTAGGCCGGTATATCGGCCAAATAATATACGATTTCCTCCCCGATGTTCATCCATCCACTGGTGAACTCCGGGAGAGTCAAGAGTCACCCTTAATCTACGTAATTGATCTTCAACTAACGCATTAAGCGGATACAGTATCATCGCTCTAACTGCATGGGTATTTACCTTGTTTCTTGCTGAGTGCTCAAACTGTCCTACGCGGTTACCACTGCTTGTACCATCTTTTCGCCACCATTTTCTATTCGGTGGAGGTTGATGACATTGCGGCCAGGATATTGAGTCCTTGACTAACTCAGCTAGGATCGGCAATAGAAAACATTCAGTTTTGCCTGAACCAGTTCCGGTGGTGACGACGATATCCCGCCGGTTCATTATGACCTCCCCTAATGCAGCCAATTGATGCTGGTATAGTTCCATCCCTTCCGGAAAGAGGTTTTTGGCTAAGTTAGGTAGATCACGATACTCCCGGGGAAGGTGTCGACATGCTAACTCCAATGATTTACCGGATGAAGGGTATATAGGTAGTGTCTCTAGTAGTGGTGGCTGAGATAAGAAACCCGTTTGAGATAATATACTAGATCTTTCCTGATTAAGTATTTCATAACGGAGGGGAAAAGCACTTTCTATGTACATGCGATAAACACGATTTAGTCTTTCATATGAACCAATAAGATCATGCATAATCTTTAACCTCCAGGCTAACATCTAACTTATTGGCCAGTAAACTAGATAATTTTGCGGGCACCTCACGATATAATTGCAGATGTTTGTGGGGTTCTAATTCGGGGAGTCTTCCAGAAGCCAACACTAATGCTTTCTCGTATACCAATGGCCAACGTTGGTCATTTTGAATGACTAAATGGGATCGCTCGCTATCATAATAGGCTTTAATGTTCTTACCTTCATCATGAACAGAAAGGAAACGTAATCCATACCAATCTCCCTTAAGCCAACGTTGCTGTTCATAATCAAAATAAAGATTTAGCCTGTACAAATGTTTAGCATTATTCTGGGTTAATCGATACAGTCCCGATTTCCCTTCATATCTTTTTTCCCTTTGAACAAAATCATTATATGGAAAATACATGTTATCTTCCCATTTCTCGAAGTGATAGTTATGTATATTGAGCCTGTCCACTATTGGAAGTATCTGTTTCCACCCATTAATATCAGGTAATAAATTTGCCAAACTCAACGAAGTGATCCCGGCCCAGATAATACCAACATCGTTATTACATGCTTGGTCTTTAATGTTTATTCGAATAGCCGACGGACCTTCAAAAGAAGGTTGATTAATATATGTTACGGGATACTTGCGTCCAAGCTGTTCCTCGAATTCTGGTGTTCTCTGTCCACAAAGAAAGCCAAAATCACCACCAGGCGAAAAGACCATAGTGCTTGGGCATATTTGCCACCTTAGGCCATCTTGGGAGCATTCCATATGGCCTAATAACCTCAGTCTGCGAAATACATTACGGGTTTTTCGGGCATCGTCTACTAGACCTAACGTCACACAGGTTTTAGCAAAAGAATACCAAGATCCAGTACCAGACGCCGATAACCAGTACAGTAGTTGATTATAACGATTGCCCAATTCAGGATCATCATCAATCGAATTATTGGAGTCGATAATTTGAGATTCTTCTATTTCCTCAAAACTTAGGGCTTCATTTTGCCATCGAGACCGGTACCGTAATGAATTAAAAGCATGTATATCTATATCCATTGAAGCCGTCATTCTCTTTATTTCATCAATAGACAAGGGCCAGATCTTTTCTCCTTTAATTCCAGCCATCTTAAGTGCTTGGGTGATAGGTCCTGGCATAGTACCACTATCACTTGTTTCCACCGCCAGAAATAAATAGAATTCTCGCGCGGCTCTTTTTTCAATCTTAATGATAGGTACTACTTTAGCTAAACCTGATCGCTGTATTGAATGCTTGATTTTCTGTAGAACCTGATCAGGTCTGCCTACAGTTCTTATTCCAACGTACAGTCTTACCCCACCATGCATTTACCTCCCCATGCTTATTCATTAATCCTAATTAATGCTCCTTCTAAAGTACACGCTCCCAAATTCATCCCCATACCCGACTCTATAACCTGCGATTTTAATTCCTGCCAGGCAATAATCTGGAAGGACTTCATAGACACTACTCGTGATCCTTCCAGGATCCTAGCAATGTAATTACCGGGTGATAGATTACGCAAATCAATTGTTTGGTTAGTTTCAACAAGTTCGTCTGTTATTGAATGCATATCATTGCCGAGCACAGTTAACTGCAGTCTCACAGAATCAGTGAATCCAATTACAGTTAACTCGGGACCATACCCCTCTAGCCAACGTAAATGTGGTGACACTCTTAATCCACTTTTCAAACTTATTGAAGCCCTTATATTTGGTCTTAATGTCTCAAAAAGGTCCGCATTAATAGGAATAATACAATCCCAATTGTCAGAGGTAACCATACATTCACGGTATTCAACCCATCCCTCAAGGTCCCCAGGAAGCTCCACGGTATGATCCCATGTCATTAATTTTTCCTGGGCGAGTAATTCCAACTGTTCCTTATATTCCTTGCGACAAACTAATAGGAAAGTCTCCCCGAGATCGGGGTATCCCCAGCTGGCAAATACTCCGGAATCCTCATTTTCTGGATCTCGGATAAGAATCCAAAATTCTTTATCTGGTACTATTAGTTCATAAAAACGGGGATCACCAGTTACAGTGTATTTTAACCCTCCAACTGGATTGATCGACCACAACGGATAATACCATCCCGGGCGCTCTATCTTAAGCGTATGTTTTTGTTCCTCAATATCTATTATTTTAATTTCCGCAACCTGACATCGTCGGGGTTGCTGAGGATATAATATATAATCTATTTCCCCGAAGAATGGATCTTCTACTCGATATATTCCTGCCGTCAACCTCCGTTGTCGTTCCAGTCCATGATGAAAATTATTATTGACAAATTCTTTATCCCATTCTATCTGGGTATAAACGTCGTAGACTGACTCGCACAAGGCATTATACCTTCGACGGTCATCTTGACAAAGAAGCTTCTTTAAATGACTTGATGTTATCAGGTGCAAATTGTTTTTTAGCCATATAATTAAACGATCCTTATCTTGAGAACGACCTAATCGACCTGCCTTTTCCTCTTTGTTAAATAGGTGTTCCAGTCGTTCTTGGTCTGCATTCCTAAGCAGGGCTTGAGAAAGCGGATAATTTATATATTTACGAGCAATACCCTCACCCGCTTCTGCAGAAGGAAAAAACCGATTTCTCAATAAATATTCATTCCAGTTATTCCAAAGTATCTCTTCTGTTCCCGGGGGATTCAACCCAGAAGGGCGACCTCTCTCATCAGTAGCTAAACCTAGCACCGTTCGAAGACGATTAAAATAGTTTGTTTCCGAAACTATACCAATCTCAGTTTCTTCATCCATCATAAGATAAGCAGCCAGGACCATAGCAGCCAGAAAAGCAACCCCGTGCGGAATACCAGATTCATCAAATCCAGCAATAGATCCTAATTGGACATTTCCGTTCCTTACACATTGTGAACGTATCGCCGCATAGAAATCTTCCCAGGGCTTCTGGACATTTCCGTCAATACTCAACCTTGTTGATATTTCACTTAATGCCCCTTCATCCATGTTTAAATAGACAGTAGATCCTGTTGGCAGGCCCTGGAGAAAATAGGCTATAATAGCCAAATTCCATTCATGATAGTCGGCCATCTCCTCACCCCCATACATTGGTAATTAGAAAGCTTTTATATTAAATTAAACTGTATTCTCAAACCGAATCGAATGTTCTCCCAAAGTACTTTGCCCGTTTATGGGGTCTTCTTTCCCTTCCAGGCCGGTATGGCAGGTGTAGTCATAACTGTATAGGATTTACAGAAGGTACGAGCATCGCAGGCCGTACAGGTATTTTCAACTCCACACCGGGGTACGGCTAACTGGCAGAAGCTTTACAACAAACATACATATTCGGAACGCTGTTTCAGTCGTTTTAAAGAAAACCTGGGGTTAAAAACCGGATTAAGCGTTAGGAAAATAACAAAAAGTTGAAACCCACACTTATCTCTATGCTATAACTATGATTGCAGCTGTATTAGCAGTCAACCAAGATAGCAGTACCCAATCCTTGGCTGCATAAGCTAAATATATAGGGTTTTTAATGAACGAAATACTTTAAAGGGGGTAGTCTGCTTTTATTCAGGCAACCAGCATAATTTGATCGTTACGACTGTGCCATTATGGTAATAACTGTATTGCCATTTGTGGTAGATAGATTTGATTATTCTTTTTTAGCGTATTTTTTTGTTTTATGCAAAAGTCTCATTTAGTTATCTTCGTTATATTACCATTTGTCTTATTTTAGTCATTCGAGGCTTTTCTTGTATTTCCTCTTTATTTCCAGTTCCATTTACCATTTCGCCATTTTTCGTTCATTTTATGAAAACCAAGCTAATAATTTAATCCAAACCGATGTGAATGAAATAAGAACATTATTACTTTTAAGATTTATTTACTTTCCTAATAAACACTTATCACCAAATACAAAAAAGACCCAGCTCTCTTACCAGGCCTTTCATACTAAATTATCCTTCCTTACTCCTTAAAGTTACAATCTTCTTCACCTTTACCCCGCTCGCTGCTTATACTGTTCCTTACTCCAGTGGTAGAACAAGACCGGGGTCATAGGTATAGCAGGGTTAGCGGTTTCATCGGGGTTGTGCCGCTCACTAATAAGCTCTTTACATAATGCATAATATTTGCGACAGGGTGAGCCGGGAATAATAAATTCCATATCCCCGTCGATAAACTATTATATCACATACGGGGACCCCGGCTGTAAAGTCTGCGGTGCTAGAGCCTTCATAACGAATAATGTCGCTCGGGAGCTTACCCGGAATGTTGATTTTAGTCGGATAATCGTAGTTGGGAATTCTGTTTTTAATAATACCAGTTTCTCAAGTAATCAAATTTGCGTTTACACGGAGTTTGTTATAAATCCAAATTTTCTGCAACCCTCCTTAGAGATAAATCCCGATATTAAGGGATTATCCAATTACCTAGTTTGGCCTTAATATTTTTCACTACAAAATGAAAAGCCCTTTGTTTCGGGCTTTGCAAACAGTTATGGTGGGCCATACAGGAATCGAACCTGCGACCGTTATAATCCGTGCTATTTTATGTTATCATGCTGTAAGGTTTAATCCCCTGATACATGCTGACATTTTATTTTGAGAGCAGGCTGTAAAGCACCTGCGTCAATTCTGCTCTAGTGGTCGTACTTATCGGGGAAAGCTTCCCTCCGCTACCGCTGACAGTCCCGGTTTCCACAAGAAGGCTCATGGCAACCTTTGCCCAGGAAGCTATGTCACCTGCATCGCTGAAGTCAGAGAGGGTCTTACCGGAATTACCCTGGGGCAGCTTACCGATAATTTTTAGCACCTTATACATCAAGGTAAACATTTCCTGACGGGTGATCTCCTTTTCCGGCATAAACAAGTTATTACCTACACCAGCAGATATACCGAGGCGCTTTGCTGCAGCCAGGTAGCCGGTGTAATAGCTGTTGCCAGCATCTGCGAAGTTAACTTTAGTATTAAGATCTGGGGCTATGCCATATGATTTCATCAGCATGGCGATAAACTGGCCCCTGGTCAGCTTTACTTCCGGGCTGAAATTGCCACCTCCGGTGCCTGTCGTGATCTCCCTTGCGGCGATAAAACCTACCGCCTTGCTGTACCATGCGCTTTCAGCCACATCCTTGAAGCTGACTTTGTTATAGCCCAAGGCATACTGTGAGAAATGCCTGGTGTTGAAGCTGATCATTCCCGTTGCGGGGTCATAGATACAATTGCTTACTACTTCTAGCTCCCCTGACTCCTTGATATAGTAGATGACAATAGCGTCTGTATCCTCACCTACTTTAGGGGTATAGGGCACGGATACCGATACATTCCCGCCAAACTGGGATATGGTCTTGCCCCCACTGGTAATACTGAAATCGAACACTGGCCTGTCGCCCACCGTCCGCTGTGCTTCAGGCGAAAGAGAGGAGGCTTCCACTTTGGATGCCGTAATTTTCACATCACCTGTTGCTTCTCCGGAGAGGGTAGACAGGGTGCTGGCATCAAAACTAATGGAGGCAACAGGGGTGGATATGGTCAATACGCCAATTCCGGCTTCCGCGGCCTGGCTTACCGCCTCTTTAGGGATGCTTGTTTCTGCGGTGGTGGTAGCTGCGGGAGCTTGCACCTTGATTTCAAGCCTGGCGGCAGTGCCTTCGCCTTGCTTTCTGACTTCTTCCTTCGCTTTATTGATGGCATCGCTTACCTGTGTGCGGCTAACTATGGCCCTTGCATTGCCGCTACTGTCTACGGCAGCTGTAACTGTTGTGGTAGCCGTCGCGGTATTTCCTGCAATATTGGTCTCGGTTTTGGGTGTTTCCACAGGAGCACTTGTTGCTCGGTCGCCGCCGGATGAACCGCCGCCAGTACTGTTTTTACTCCATTGTGCATACACCGTAATAGCACCGGTGACTGTCGTAGCTGCCGTAAAAGCTGTGCCGCTTCCGTCTGCCTGCGTGTTCCAGCCAGTGAAGGTGTAACCCGATCTGGCAGGCACCGTTGGCAGCGTACCGACCTGGCCACCTGAGATTACCTCTATTGCACCAGGGCTTGCCTGCGTATCCCCGCCATTTTTAGCAAAGGTGACCGTATAGGTGACTGCCCTTTGAAAAGAGCCGGGCTTGGCCCAGACAGTGTTGGTTCCATCTGTAAAGGTATAATAGTCTTCCTTGGTAGTGGTTTCCGTGTGCTCACTTTCCTCCACCAGCAGGCCTTCAATCCGCAGGGGAGTGTCAGCGCTGATCTTGCCGTCAATGGTAACTTTCGCACTCTCGACCGGGTCAACCAGTTCCCATGCCGATACATATATTCCCGTGCCGTCTTGGCCTGATGAAATCACATTGCCTTGGATATGCACGTTGGCTCCTGAGGAGGATACCGCCGTGGCTTCTTCCCCCTTGGCAGCGACATTGCCCTGCACGGTGACGGAAGCGCCGTGCCAAGCATTTACGGCATAATCCGGTGCGGTGATATCGCCCTTGATTGCGACTTCACCCTTGCCAGCCGAAACACCAGAAGCACCACCGGTGACTATAACACTTCCGGCAACGCTTAGAATGGCTTCCTCTGCGCCCAGGTATGCCCCGCGGCTTTTTTCACCGGTTACCGCAATATCCCCCCCGATGAAGACAGGCTGCAGTCCTCCGCTCTCGGAATCTATATACACGCCGTAAGAGAAAACACCTGTAACTTTCACATCGCCATTGACTATAATGCTGCTGCTGTCAAAGCATCCTACGCCGTATGCGTTATCCCCGGCTACCGTGATGCTGTCAACCGTCACTGTGCCGCCGCCCTTCGCATAGACCGCATTGCTGCCGCCAGCCGATGTCACCGAGTTTACTTGGACATTACTGCCTTCGCCCGCATAGACACCGTAGGCAACGCCTTCTCCGGTCATCACGTTTAATGCTCCCTCTCCGGTCAGTTTCAGCCGACTGAAGTTATTTGCATAGATTGCAGCCATCGCGGGTGTGCTGCTCATGGGATCGACGTTTGGCTGGGCCGTCGAGTCAGGCTGTACAGTCAGCGTATGTCCGTTCAGGTCAATCATTAAACTACAGCCGCTCAGCGTGATCGGCAGGGAATAATCGATATTGGCCGTCAGTTTCAGCTCGTGTCCGTTCCAACTCCCGTCGGACACCTTCTCCAGGGCATCTGCCAATTCATTCGTGCTGCCTATCTCGTGAACCGTCATGGGTTCAGGCACACCCTCTCCTGTAAGCTTGAGTGTTTCCGGATCGGCCAGGGTAGATATCTCCTCATCTGTCCCTGCGTTTTCGATGATGGCGCAGCGGTACATCCAGCCGTTCATTGAAGGTTCCAGCACGGACAGGGTGTAGGTCGCGCCGGTTTCCCCCGCTATCTCCTCAAAGTCCTTGCCGTCGCCCTTGGCGACAAACCACTGGTAGGTGGCACCGGCTTTTTCTTCCATGGAAAGAGTGATGCTGCCGGTATAGGGCAGTTCATAAGAGCTGGCCATGCCGGAAATCATACCGGCGGTTTCACTTGTCGGAGGCCAATCGTTGGATTGTAAAGCGCCCTGATTTACAATCCCCCAGTACCTATTAACGCTAAAAAATTGTTCGCTTGAAATTTTCAAACTGTCATATCGCGATTTAGTATAACTGAAGTCTAAGCGCGCAAGAACCACAGTTTCATTCAATTTCCCTTTATCAGTTACTACGTTCGTTCTCCATTGGAAATCAGTCGAATTTACACGTTTATAAACATAATAGTCTGTCGCAAACCTTGTTCCCTTGGGAAGATGTTTCCCATTGTTGATAAAATTACCTTCTTGAGGATCGAAAAAAATGTCATATAATGTCTTTTTACCGCCATAAGCTTTATAAATATCCTCAAAAAGGCCCCTCCATGGCTGCCAGGATATTAGTTCGGTGCCACCGTTACCCGGCCGTCTAACCGGATATTTTGTCCATATCATGCTTTGCATGTACTCAGTTGTTTCAAGTCTGTCCCTATAATAAAGATCTAAAGGAGTCATCTGGGCTACATAAAAGTTTTCGTAGAAAGCATACAAATCCGTTCCGGTCGTGGTATCACGATAAATGCGCAGGTTGGGGTGCTCAACCACGGCGCAGCGCTGATACATATTCTTTACCTTTTCGGCGTTGGCTTTCAGCTCATCCAAATCCCGCTGGGCTTGCAAGCGGATGTTACTATCACTCAAGCTGTCACCCTGGTGCGCTTCGATCACTTTCTCGCAGGCGGTCTGCCCCATGGCATTGTACATGGCGTAAACAGTAATGATGTAATTCCTGTATTCCTTGCGCTTTTCGTAGCCCTGATGTTCCCAGTGGTTTTGGTGCCGTTCCAGTTTGTCAAAGGCACCGAAAATATTATAGCCACTGGTCAGCACCATGGTTATTCTGTTGCCCAGGGCATTGGAAGCAGCGATCACGCTCTTGCTGCCAGTGTCAATATTCCTGTTTTTACCCCAATAGAGGTCTTGCATAAATAAATCCGTTAGCTCACCATCGTCAGCCAAATCCGTCTGATAACCACAGAGCTGATTGTAGGGGGATGCGTAATCGCTGAAGAATTCAGCGAAGCTATCTAGATTTCTCTTTAGCTCTCCCTCTTCAAGCTTGCCGGATAGGGCCTTTATTTGGTTCTCAATGTTATCCAGTTTTCCCTTGATTTCTTGCAAAGCTTGGATAATTCTACCGGTATCCGAGCCGAATATGGCTGCAAACGACTCGTTGACGGTCTTCCCCGCAATTCCGGAGATGATCCCGCCCGCCAGTTTCTCAAGCGCCTTCATACCCAAGGAAGTTCCCGGTTCTTCTGGTACAGACTGCAGCAAAGGAAGCTCGGTCGAGGCTTCGTTATTCTCCGTTGTCTCAATACCAATCTCTTCTTGCGCCACATCTTCCGCCAGCGCCGTCAACGGCAGCTGCGTAATGGTTAAAGCCATTATAAGCAGCAGCGCCAGAAGCCTTTTTACTTTTCGCACACTTTATCCCTCCTTATTTTTGTGTTTGAACAAACTCTGTTTTCATGGAAACCTATTTCATAAATATCACTGCTCCCTGGGTGATTTGACCGTCATTTTCACTAATGGGGGAAAAAATAGCCTCCCGATATTCAGCTGTTTTCCTGTTTGTTCTTGCACTCATGAATATCTCCAACGGATCTGACAGGCCGGTTAAAAAGGTGGTTTTTCACCAGCCCCACTCCTCACTTACTGGCGATAGTCCAATCATATGTAAAATGATGTCAATGGGGATAGTACATTTAGTGCTATATTTTCTGTGATTATTGCGATTTTGCAATCAAAAAAAGAGCTCCGAACCATTACGTTCGAAAGCTCTTGGCTATTTTTTATATTAATTCTTGATTCCGCTGCAAAAAGTAATAATTATGCATTTGCTTGCATAAATATTCCGCTCGCAGTCTACGCATGGGCAACACCAACGGCTCGTCTCACGGCTCAAGGGGTACCGCGCCAATCTCCCGTCCATGGAAGGTGGCGCTCTCGCGACATCCTGTCGCTCGCCCCCTTTCGCCTGCTCGTCTTCGCCGGGTGTAGCATCCATGCTTCGCCAACGCTCGCTTTGCATATTTATGCAACCCTATGCAACAAAAAGGTTTTTTTGCAGTAGAACCACTCTTTTGAAACGAGAGTTTTGCATCATTCAAAAAAATGCAATATTGTCACTCTGAGCGATAGCGAAGCGGTGGTTGCCATTGGCGTCCAGGGCTGAAAACGATGGAAAGGTAAGCGCAATATGCAGCCTGCGCGTCGATGAGTCTTAAGGGTCATAAATCCAATGAAAAATAGTATTATTTTTGGGTCATCATTGTTCGAT
Source organism: Syntrophomonas wolfei subsp. wolfei str. Goettingen G311 (assembly GCF_000014725.1). Taxonomy (GTDB): domain Bacteria; phylum Bacillota; class Syntrophomonadia; order Syntrophomonadales; family Syntrophomonadaceae; genus Syntrophomonas; species Syntrophomonas wolfei. The sequence goes on along the minus strand of NC_008346.1, from coordinate 346,457 downwards.
ATTGAGAAGGGGTCATGCCTAACTTTTCTTTGAATTTTTTTGCCAAATTCCCATTATAATCCACGCCGCATTCCTCAAAGACCTGGGTTATGGATAGATCGGTATCACATAGTTTTTCCTTGAGCTTACCAATCTTTACTTCTTGATAATAGTTGTAGGGGGTCATGCCCGCATGCTGCTTAAACAAACGGGTATAGTGATACCTGCTCATGTGAACAATACCCGCCAGCTTATCTATGTCAAACTCCTCCTGCCAATGATTGTCTATGTATTCTTTTCCTTTAATAATTTCTTCTCTGTCCTGATAATATCTGGAGGTGATAAAAATAAACACGATAAACAACAATTTATTATTGCTGTCGCGTATAGGCAAGGCAGTCATGTTGTGATACATGCTTCCGTAAACTAACTCCTTGTCATCTCCCAACCGATCAACGATCTCCTGATGCGGTACTTTGACATCATAGGCATAAACGGCTTCTCCCTGAAACGCCCGCACAGTGAAGTCCTTTATTCCCCACCTTTCCAGGTTGGGATTCCGCAATATATTATGCTTTTTATACAGTCTTTCGGGATTTGATATTTTAGCAAATTTTAAATATGCTTCATTGGCTAAGAGCATCGTACCGTCCGGTGCGCATATGTGCATAGGATAGGGAAAGTGCTTTACGATCTCCACAAACAACTCTTTGTTTTCATACAGCGATTGAAAAGGCCATGCGTTTTCATGCTTGTTTGGTTCATATACATCATTGTCTTTGCCTGCCGCCGGTTCCTTTTCCTCTTGAATGGAGGCTTTTTTCCGTCTTCTATCCTCCGGTTTTGCGGCATCTTCAGGAATAAGCCACAGGTTGCCTTTCTTAACTGCACCGGCTATTCTGCCCTCGGTACAGTATAGCGTCACCATCCTGATCCCCAGTCCCCATTTTTCACTGGCTTCCTTCACGGTTATATACTCCATGCCTCATGCCACCCAAAATTATAAATCTTGCCGTAACTATACTTCCAAATCAAGCATATTGCAAGTATTAGCAATGTATAATTATAATCTATACAAGTGCGAAAAATCCTGCTTCTTCTTAGGTGAATAACTTCTACATTTTTAGATAATTAATTAGCTAGGGTGTGAACTGTAACCCAAAAAAGGAGGATTACTAAAAACAAAGCGGATATTCATCAAATAGAAAAGTCATCCTCAAGGTCTTTCATTACAAGAGTGAACTATAGTCTATTGTATGCTCTTTAACATCCTCAAAACCGTTGCAGCTGCTTCCCCGCGAGACATAGTATCCCCGGGCGCCAAAAGTTTATTACTCCTTCCTTGAAAAATGCCAAGTTTTATAAGTAATGCCGCCTTCGATTTAAGCTCTTGGTCAATACCTTCCAAATCAGAAAAACCTTTTATCAATGAAACTTCTTCTTCTGTGGTCAGGTTAGCTTCGAAGCCTGTTAAAGCCATAACATCTGCTAAGACGGAAATAGCCTGCGTTCTGGTAATAGGTTGTTCGGCTTTAAAAGAAAGCGTTTCTTCTCCAGATGCCGAAAGATTATCCGGGGTTATGCCGGTGGCTCTTTGGATAAGTATCAAAAAGTCAAGCCCCGTCATATTTTTATCAGGCTGATACAGATTATTCCCTGTTCCCTTCAGTATGTTGGCAGATGCCAGTTGATTTATGGAATCTTTTGCCCAATGACCGGTTATATCTTTAAACCGTTCAGAATTAGTAATTTTAAAAGTATTTCCTGATTTGCCGACGGCCAGGATATAGGCACCTTTTTCCACATAGGTCTCAGGGCTGTCTGACATCAGACTGTCGTATGCTAAATTGAGTTCAGGAGAGAAGACCACAATTCTTCCTCCTTCGGGAATAGAAAAGCGCACAAGGTCGCCAGACCCCATCTTGCCTGCTTTGTTTTGACCGTTAGAATCAATTTGCAGAATATCACCTTCTGCAATAATTGGTAATTTTGAGGCGTCAGAGTAGTAATGACCATAATTATAGAGCAATGTCTCCCCTTCGATATTTTGCAGAAGGACTTCAAACTGATCCCTTAAATAGTTGAAGGACATCCGGGTACCTGTCGGGCTTTTAAGAGCTAACGGAATATATGTTGCTCCGCCATTGACAAATAAATATCCCGGTATTTCAGGAATTGTTTCGGTCTGAAACATCATTGTGAAAAAATCATATTGGCCCATATTTCTTGGAACCCACACCTTTCCTGAAAATGCGCTTGCGTCTATATCACTTAAATTATTTAACTTCTCGTAACTTACAGATCCTGCATTTGAGCTGTCAAGGTGAATCATCATTACCTTTCCTTCCGCATGCTCTGCAAAGGAATAGTTTATGCCATCCGGCCTATAAAACCTGCCATTTTCTTTATAAGTTAAAACACCTGCGGGCTTAAAACCTTTACCATCATAGGTTGAGAGAGTCATTCCATTTTTATCCGAAGAAATCTCCACCTTCATAATGCCATTGTCTGAGGTATAAAATCCCTCATAACCCTTAAAATTATCCGGAATTTTGGCATCAAGAGGAAGGAGTGTATCAGATGATGGTTTTTTCACAATTCCCTTTTCTTCTAACAAGGCCTGCAATATGGCATTTGCGACAGCTGTAGGATTTGCATTTCCTGCAAAAATAACTGCTACATTTATATGCTCTTTGGGCAACACATAGAGTTGGGAGAAGTATTGAAGTGTACCGCCATTTTTCGCCAGTACGTCAACGGCTTGATTCTTGAATTTGTGGACTTGCACATAGTCCCAGCCCAATCCCGCATTGAATATCGGCTTTCCCGCCGGGACTGTTTCGGGGCCATATTGAACTTTGGTATATTCCTCAATCATGGCTGGATTCAAAATAGTTTCTGATTGAAGAATCTCTCCGTATTGGCAAATATCAATTGCCGTGGAAGATATTCCCCCGCTTCCAAGGATGTTTACATATTCAACGGGTAATGGCGCTATACTATCTTTTTCATATACTCTAGCAATATTTTGGTTGCCATCTTTAAAGTATGCGCTTGTATTATCAAGGCCCATTTTATTAAAAATCCTCTTCTCAAGGAAATCCGGGAAGCTCATGCCTGAGACATGCTCGATAACAGCCTCGGCAATTGTGAATCCATCGTTGCAGTAAATGCTTATTTTCCCCGGATCATTCACCAAATTGCTGATTTTTAATCTTTCCAGTGTTTCCTCTACGTAGTTTCTGTTTTTTACTGCTGTAAAACCATCTTTAAAATTTGATCCCGGAAAGCCTGAGGTATGATTAAGCAGCATACGGATGGTGATGTCTTTGTACCTGGTATCATTCATTGTAAAATTAGGAATATAGTCTGTGACAGGCTTATCCAGTGAAAGCTTGCCTTCCTGCTCCAATATAAGGACAGAAGCAGCTGTAAAGATTTTGCTGATGGAGCCTATGTTAAACTGTGTATCTGTTTCTACTTGAAGGTTCTTAGCGCGGTCCCTCAATCCAAAACCTTCTGCATAAACTATCTTGCCATCCACCATGATGGCTACTGTTGCACTTGACGGTATGCCGGTTGACAATTCTTTTGCCACAGCCTCTCGTGCCGCTTTAATTGATGCTTCATAGCCTTGAGCCATATCTGTTGTAACTGCATAAGCAGAAGGATTTGTAACTCCCGGCAACTGAATACAGGTTAAAAAAAATACCAGAACTATCAATTTAACTAAAAATATGGGTAACTTTTTCATTTTGACCCTCCTGATCGTACTTTTTAAAAACTCCTTACAGCTATCCTCAGATTGTGAATATATAACACCTATTTATTAATCAAACCCGAATTGAGAAGAAGCCTGCGCACCATGATTGTGGTCTCGGCCCTTGTAATGTTGTCCAGAGGAGCTATCCGGCCGTTGTCTCTGCCGGTAACAACACCTGTCTTTACGCATTTTGACGCAGAATCCTTAGCCCAGCCAGAAACATCAGCATTGTCGTTGAATGCCGCAAGAATGTGGCTCGCATCTATCTCAAGCTCTTCCCCAAGCTTGGTAGTATCCATGGCTCGCGCTAAAATTGCCATAGCTTCCTGACGGGTGATATTTCCGTCAGGTTTAAATATCCCGTCATCATAGCCCCTAACCAAGCCATAGTATGATGATGCTGAAATGTATTCACTATACCATTCACCTGCCTTGACATCAAAGAAATTATTTTTATATTCCTCCGGTCTAAGCCCTAATGCCCTAACCATAACTGCCGAAAACTCAGCCCTGGTTATATTGCGCTCAGGCTCGAATAAATCATTGCCCACTCCACTGATTATCAATCTTGAAGCCATATCGTTGACATCTTTCTCTGCCCAGTGCTTTCCAACATCCTTAAAGGTTTTCGGGCTATAGATTAACAAGTAGGCGCTGTTGGTCAGGCTGTTGATTTTTGCATAATATTTGCCGTCTATCATTGTAATGACTGTAGGCACATGAGAGAAGGTCCCGTCGGAATTCAGAATAACACCTGTTGTAATTTTGGACGGATCGACGCCTTCAGGTATCGCAATCATCCTTTCTACATATGTGCTGAATTTGGAAACCTCCACGGTCTTGCTTCCGCTTGAGCAGGTGATTTCAAACTCAATGGGTTTTACGATGATTTGATAATTGCTTTTGTCCGCGGTATCTTCAACGATTTTAACAGTATCCGCGGCAGGCTTAGATATTTTTACGCTCACCGCAATATCTTTAAATTCCACCTGTTTTCCGAACTGCCCCGAAACAGCGTCAATATTTATTTGGGATGCCGGCAGGGTATAAGTAAGCTGTCCGGTTTTAATTTCAAGAACAGCATTTTTGCTTTCCATGTTCTTGACGGTATGGCCGTTCAGAGTCCCGATGACAACATCCGCACCGCTCATAACCGGAATGGTTACAACTGCATTGTTGCCTTCCCGTGCCAGTTTCTCTTCCACTTTTTTATCGTTTATAACAACGGTTGTAACCGTTTTATCTCCTTCCTGAGTTGTTGTTACCGTATCAGCTGTTTCGGACTTGCCGTTGGCATTATTCGTACTTTGCGAATTTGAAGGAGAACCAAGCGAATTGCCATTTCCCGCACTGGGAATGGGTATTATATCAATGTTCACGGTCTGAGTATTTGAATATCTTCCATTAGGGCCTTTTACACTATATGTAAAAGAATCATGACCTACCTGTTTCATATCATGAGTACAATATTCAAATTTATTATCTCCGGTAATGGTTACGGTTCCCTTTTTTGCATGCTCTACAATTTCAAAGGCAAGGTTCCAATCAGTTCCGTCATTACTTGATCCGGCGTCATACGATCCTATCAACCGGCCTTCAAGAGTTGAACCTGCGTACACTGTCCATCCCCGTACATCCGAAACAACCCAGCTACCGTCTGTCATATTAACCAAGGTTCCATTATACGATCCTTTTGAATCTATAACGGTGGTTCCGCTGCTTTGATTGAGTTTATAGTAATAAACCAAATTACCATACTTATTGTGTGAGCTATCTACGCCCCTGTACATCCAAGCTACAATTTCATCAGGATTCAGTGCAGTATTCCAAAATTGGATTTCATCCATTCGTCCGCTAAAAAATTGGTTGACTGTGGTTGTACCACCAATACTGATATTACCCGCTAAAGGCGCAGGTGCGTAAAAGTGCATGGAATCTAAGGTCATTTCATAATACTTTGTCCCATTTGCATAAACTATTACACTTTTTCCTGACTTCGTAAGTACAACATGAGTCCACTGGTTCATCGGAATCTTGGTGATATTGGTTAATGATATTTCGTCATTCCAAGGAAAGGCATTTTGCCAGCTGTAATTTAGCCCATTAAATCCAAAGTATAGGTATCCTTCATCGTCATTATATTTAATAAATCTAAAATCTAAACCTAAAGATCCTCTAGTATCATCTCCTTCTTGGCGATATAGAGTTTGGTATGGTTCATTTTCTCTTGGGAAAATCCACATAGATATGGTAAAATCCGAATTACCTTCTATCTTGGTATCTTCGAATGGGACATTAATCCGCCTTTGCGAATTTTCAGGAAAATCCAGCGCACTGCCAAACCCCGCGACCGGTTTGGCATAGTCATGGGCGTTAAGGATTATTCTGCTGTTTTGAACATCCCCTGGATTTATACTTATTAAAGGTCCTGCTGATTCTAAACTAATATATTTGCTTTGTGCTGATTTATCCACAAAAAATCCTGTTATCCCTTCACTATCGATTATATGTTCTTGTTCATTGAAAGTTATCTTATTTTCATTTTCAAGTGACAAATTCTGTACTTCTAATCTTACATATGTTAAATCTGTACCTTTGACATCACCACGCTTAATAATAGTTTTTCCTACACTATATCTTCCATTTCCTATATCTGTACCACCGGCTTTTCCGGTGGCAATAACTGTAGGATAGTTATTGATAATTATAGTGCCTCCGGAACCTCCACTCAATCTGGGATGACCTCCACCGCCGATTCCCGCACTGCCATTGCCTCCTGTGGCTATGACTGTTCCGTTGTTAATTGTCACATTGCCACCGTCGCACCTCTCGCCCCCTCCTATTCCCGCGGCATAGTCACCGCCTGTTGCTGTAACTGTTCCGCCGTTTATGGTAATCTCTCCGATATAAGAGCCCAGGGCTCCTCCGCCGATGCCTGCGCCACCACCGTAACGGGCTATGGCTGTGACTGTTCCGCCGTTTATAGTAATCTCTCCGCTAGATCCTTCGGCTCCTCCGCCGATGCCTGCACCGCCGGCAACGCCTGTGGCATTGAGGGAGCCCTTCTCATCCCCCTTTGATTGTGCGTAAATTATCAAACTATTATCTTTGGGGACATTGATACCCGCATCATCCCGCCTCCCTCTGACGGTAAGGGATGAACTATCCGCCAGGATTAGATGAACATTACCACTTACAGTGATTGCACCGGTTCTATTGATATTGCCTTCCACTATATACCATCCCTCATTGAGAGTAGCCGTATCTGAGGTAATTTTCGTAACAGCCTTGTCCCCCGTATTTTTTGTCTCGCCATTATCGTCTATATAAGTGTATCCTCCTTCAGCCATAAGCTCAGTACCCATCATCAGGCTCTCAACAGGTTCTTCTTCCGCACCTTCTCCTATATCTTCTTTTATATCCTCTTCCGACAGCTTTGCTTGATAAAAAGCGACTATCCGGGCTCCTTCTTCCATATCAATATCGTAAATCTGTAGATAATTGCCTGCCGCAACACCGGCGGTTATATCTGCACCTGACTCATAGTCTGCAATCATGTTATCTCCGGTTGTTGGGGCCGTGTCTCCCACCCGGGGTCTTGCAATCTCCTGCTCCGTTATATTAACAAGCAAGTTCCCATAAACATAGCCGGTAACCGTTGCTGAAGTGGCCCCTGTCGTTTCCCCAGGGGATAAAGTTACAGCCAGCAGAGGCACAAACTCAGGCCCTGCTATGTGGTCACTTGAATCTTCCGCCAACACTGGTGACACACCAACAAACACCTGGAAGAGCATCGACACAATCAATACAACAGTCATCCATTTTTGAATCGTTTTAAACATTCTTTATGCCCCCCAATCTATTCACAAATATTAAGTTATTATCCTTAAACATCAACATTTAATCTCAACATCATTTCATTATTCCATTATCCCGTTAACCTTTTACCATAACCTAATCTGCTGCATTCAAAAATAGTCACTGTTTTTAGATCTGCTCCATAAGGAAGAGAGGACCATATGTCACAGTGCGGGCAAGTCTTTTCATATGAAGCCATGAATAAGGCATCCTTTTTGCGGCAGCACCTACCTAAGCATGGAAATACTTCCTCATCCACACCACAGTCCTCATCTGGATTTTCTATCATATCAGTCATCTAAATCACCTCATTTTACGACCAAGCTGTATATCAGCAGTGCATACTACTGTTCAGATAATTTTAAAACGCCGGCAATTAACAAAACCGTGAACATAACTGCAAAACTTTTTTTAAAACTTTCTCATTCCGACTTTTTTATCATAATTCTTCGTATGTTTCCCGCAATTTTCCCTAATTTGTGTTACAATTTACCAATCATATATTAGTTGTGGAGTGTATGTGCATGTTCAATATACCAAGCGCGAGGCTGACGATTCCCCGAGCCGCCGTAGGAGAAATTGTACGCAAAAATTTAATAGATACCGTCCTTAACAGTCCAACAAAGCTTGTGTATATCCATGCCGGCGCGGGTCACGGCAAGACGACCCTTCTGTCGCAATTTGCAAACAGCACCGAAAAGGTCGTCTGGCTTTCTCTGGACGGAGAAAACGATATTTTTACCTTTATAAACACGCTCTGCGAGGCTGTAAAGCAGACTTTCCCGGAATTTGACTTCTCCGCCTCGGAATACCTGCCCTTTTCCGAAAAGAACAATTTCATCTCCATGCTTGCGGGTGCACTGATCTGCAGCATTGAAAATATTTCCGGTGATTTTGTCGCCATCATGGACGATCTGCATACCATAGAAGAAGACGAGGTCAAAAAGCTTATCACCTACCTGATCAAGTATCTCCCTAACAATGCCAAGCTTTGTTTCGGCAGCAGAGAGGCTCCTTGGCAGGATTTTTTATCGTTTAAAGTAAAGGGCAAGATCACAGAACTGACCCAAAAGGAGCTTGCGTTTACAAGAGAAGAAATCGTCGGTATCCTGGGTTTTGACGATCCCGCCATTTACGGTTCCACGGAGGGGTGGCCTCTGGCCATCCGTTCTTTCCAGGTATTGCTGGAGAACGGTATATCCATTGGCGACATTACTTCCTACGGCAATGAAACTTTGTATGCCTACCTTTTCCGTGAATGCATCGCCAATCTGAACTCCGACATGGTGGATTTCCTTAAAAAATCTGCCTGCTTTGACGTGCTGGACGCACAGATGCTGGATGATGTCCTGAATAAAAAAAATACCAGACTCATGCTGGAAAGCCTTGTATCCCGAAATATATTCACCATCAAAACAGGCGACGGGTTTTATCGCTACCACGCGCTTTTCAGAAGCGGCCTGCTGGAAACGGGAGATAAGGACCAAATGCCTTTACTGAGGCAGAAAGCCGCCCGGTACTATTTTGATCATAAGCAGTATTCAAGGGCGGCCCGGTACGCCATTGATTCGAAGGATGACGAACTTCTGGAAAATATAATCCTCGCCTGCTACAGGGATTACATAAAAGCCGGCAATTACAACGAGCTTCGGATATGGTTCCGGGCGCTTAATGATGCGGCGGTCGAACTAAATCCAAGAATTCTTGTGGCCAAGGGTGCTTTTCTGTCCGTTCTCGGAAATTTTGTACAGGCCAAAGCATGCCTTGAGGCAGCGATACCCTTAATGAACAGAGACGATAAGGAGCTTTATTTTGAGGCTATGATACATAAGGCAAGGGTTCTCCGTAATTTCGTTTCATTCGAGGAATCAAACAGGCTGCTTGATGAGTTGATCGCCAAGCTTGACGATCCGACTGGGGAACTGGCATATTCTGTAGTCATCGAAAAGCTGTACAACCTGTGCTGGAATTCGCAGATAGGCGAGGCCTATGCTCTTGCACGGCATATGATAGAGAGCTGCGCCCATGTCGGCAATATTAAGATCATGCGTTGGTTTGAAAGGTATCTTTGCACAATTCAATTTTTTGCAGGCAGGATGAAGGAGTCGGTTTACTATTACGAAAAATCCCTTGAGCTTCCCGAGGATGAACTGAACTATTTGGGTATGCACAGTACGGGCATCTATGTGGCCAAGGCTTATCAGATGCTGGGAGAACGAAGCCGTTCACTGTCCGCACTGTCGGAGGAGCTTCAGCGGCTCAGGAATACCGGAAACTATGAGGAAATGTGGGCAGGCTACCTGTTGGCAGCTGAAATTCACTTTCAGAATACCTTTATTGATAAAATGAACGGCGAAAACGCATCCTATGAAACCGCCGTAAAGTATTTTACCTTGGCGGACGAGTATGCGCCTCTTTACCGTAAAACTAATTTTCAGATGCATTGGGCAAAAATGCAGCGTCTTACCTACAGCCTTATTTTTACGGATGACCCGAAGGAAGACATTGTTCGGGAAATCTTTGAAAATCTTGACCGGGCGGGAGCTTATTTAAAAAGCCTTGTCCTGGCCAGACTTATGGGGTATTTTTCCGCTATATCCGATTATCCGAGCGCGGTTAAATGTGCGAACCTGTGCATAGAGACAGGAGAGAGCTCCGGTATGCTCCTTCATGCGTCGCTGGCATACGGAGTACTTGTAAGAGCAGCAATCGAGACAAAGGATCATGAAAAGGCGACCAGCCTGACAGGGCGTTATCTTAAGCTTTGCTCCGACCATGGGTTCTATGAATATTTCAGGTTGCGGAAGGCTTACGACCCAGTCCTGGAATTTGCGTATAACTACGGAATAGAGCCTGAATTTACCAAGCAGATGATAGAATTTGCCGGATACCGACCAAAGAAAGTATATATTGAAACATTGGGAGCCTTTACCGTTTATCAAGACAGAAGCAGGCAAAAGCTTTTAAAATTTAGGTCGAAAAAGGAACGTGAACTTTTGGCCTTTCTGCTCGATGCAGGCGACCAGGGGGCTACAAAAGAACAAATATATAACGCCATTTGGTGGGAGTCGGAATCCAAAAATATTAAAAACCTGATTGCGGTAAATCTGAGGCACATAAAAAATGACCTTGAATGTACCGGCATAATGGAATCAGTCATATACCGGGAAAACCGCTATTTTATCTGCCGGGACGAAATTGCATGCGATATCGACCTTTTTGAAAAGATATATGAAGAATTTAAGCTTCATAATACCAAAGTGCAAGCAAAAAATCTTTTATCCCTATACAAAGGAGAATACTTATCAGATTTCGAAGCACTTTGGGCTACTGCGAAAAGAATTAGATATCACGAAATTTATGAAGAAGCCGAAAAGTATTGGCTGTAAATGTCAGAGACACAAAACAGATCAGCCGTTTTTTACCATCGTCTTATCCTTATCCATGATTACATTACCTCCCTATCCCAGGCGCAAGTGCATTGCGGGATACCACTTAATCATTTCCGATGCCAACATAGTTGGCTACTTCACTTATTGTCGGGGTTTCCTCGATTCAACATCTTTTTGCGCATTCTTTAGTTAAATTTGTAGCCTTTTTGTTAGCCTGGTAATATAATGTAAACACAGCTGGGCAATATTGGGCGATTGCTGCGGCTAGAACCAGGATAACTGGAAAAAGAAAAGGAATAAGGAGGATGACAACAGTATGAAAAAACTAAAAACACCTTGGTTTTATGTAGTGGTGGCAATATTTATGATCTTTCCAAGCATCGCATTTGGTGAAAACGATATTTATACTGATGTCAAAAAATCAGCAAATGAATTGGCTGAAGTTCTTGTAAATGACTATAATGTTTCAGGAGTTCAGTATGCATTGATTTCTGATGGGAAAATTGTCGTTTCAGGTACATCCGGAATCTTTCACAAAGCTAATGTCAAGACCTTAGATAATAAATCAATATTTGGAATAGGTTCAATAAGCAAAATGTTTCCTACCACTGCCATAATGCTGCTTTCAGATCAAGGTAAATTGAACTTAGATGAACCAGTCGCAACCTATCTTCCAGAATTTAAAATGGCAGATGAACGCTATAAAGAAATAACTGTAAGGATGCTTTTAAACCATTCTTCGGGAATAATGGGTAGCCTCTATGTTAACAGTGGAATGTATGATTACCCAACTACACTTAATCATGATAATTTTTTAAAAGAGCTTGCCCAACAAAAATTAAAGGGAGATCCAGGAGAATTTTCAGTTTATTGCAATGACGGATTTACCCTGGCAGAGCTTGTTGTTGAAAAGGTTAGCGGCATGAGTTTTTCAGAATTTATAAAGAAAAATATTACGGAACCTCTTGGCATGACTAATACCAAAACACCTCAAGATGACTTTGATAGAAATCGTCTTGCAAGAACATTTAAAAATGAAGAAGAAACACCTATTGAAACTTTAAATATGATCGGAGCAGGCGGAGTATACTCAACAGCTGAAGACTTATGCCGATTGGGACAAGCCTATATGAACGACCCGGGATATGCAGCTGCGGCAAAACTATTATCTCAGGAGGCAAAGACCAGGACGATGCAAAAAGAGTATCTGAGGGGTATAGGGCCTGAACAAAACGAAGGACTTTTTGGCTATGGTTTAGGCTGGGATTCAGTTGATGCATATCCATACAGCCAATATAATATTCAAGCATTAATAAAGGGCGGTGATACAGGCTTGTATCATGGCAGCATGATAGTGCTTCCTGAATACAATATGGCTTTTGCGGCTGTGTTATCAGGCGGTTCCAGCTTTTGCGGACAAGTAATGGGTCAAACATTGCTTCTTAAAACCTTGTTAGCCGAAAATGATATTACAAAAATTATTCCACCTGGAGACCTTCAAGCACCAGTCTTATCCTCGATGCCATTAGAACAAACTTCATATGCAGGTATCTATGCTAACAACGCCATGGTTATGAATGTAAGTGTTGGAACAGAGGGGAAAATCACTATTTCGGCTTTATCGCATAAAGATATACCTGATGAAATTTATCTTTATACATCTGAAGGTGTATTTGTCAACGAAGATGGTAGCAAAAAGTTGACTTTTGTGAATGAGGCAAATGGAAAAACATATATACAGATCAACCAAATTTTTAATTTGCCTAATTTGGGACAGACGATTATGACTTCATATGAGTATGAGAAAATAGAGCCTAATATTATAGATGATGTATCGCAAAAAGCATGGGATGAACGAAACGGAACAAAATATTGATGTCACTGCAAAAAGTCAAAAAAGTCGTATCAGCAAGCAGGAAAAACCTTACCGAATAGCGAAGTATTATAGAGAAAATAGAAGAAACACAACGATAAACCAGAAATTCGGAGGTTTTTCAAATTGTTTAAGCCAAATAATGATCATCTTCAAGGAAAAGTATTTAGCGATTTCCAGCGGTTCAACTCCGTTGTAGCTAAACGGCTTAAAAATTCCTGGTCAATGGTATTTTATGAACAGGTCTTCTGCCTTATTAGAGAAGAACTATTTGCTCCGCTCTATAGTTTGGAATGGGGAAGGCCCAACTTTCCTATCAATATACTAGTAGGCCTGGAGATTATTAAACACTTGTTTGATTACACTGACCAGGAACTGCTAGATCAGTACTATTTTAATTACCAGGTACAATATGCTCTGGGAATAGAAAATATCGGTGAAATATACTTGGGAGAACGGACCTTGTACAACTTTCGAGAGAGAGTGGTTCGTTATTCCAAAGAATATCCCGAAAAGGAGGCTCTGGCTTTTCAACAGTTTGAAATACTTACCCGGAATTTCCTTGGTTTAGTCGGGCTTAAAACTGATGAACTACGCATAGATTCCACTTTAATTAGTCCCAATATCAAGAAAGCCGGTCGTCTTTCCCTGGCTCATGATGTACTGGCACAAGCAGTAAGAGCCATACCCGTCGCTTATCGCAGCGAGAATCTAAACAAAGTACTGGAAGATTCCTTCAAGAACAAATTATTATACCAGACCAAGAATAGCCAGTTAGACAGTAGATTACAGGCTGTACTGGATTTAATGAGTGAAATATATGTCCTATCCCAAAACCATAAAACTATCGCTGATTTAGAAAAGGTGAAAATCCTGCTGCGCTTCCTCAATGAACAGGCTAATTGCGATGAAAACAGCGGGCGATTCAAAGCCAAAGCAAGCAAAGAAGTCAGTTCCGATTCACTACAATCAGCGTATGATACAGATGCTACTTACCGGGATAAGGCCGGGAAAAAAGAATCGGGTTATACAGCCACATTCACCGAAACCTGTAATAGCGAAAATGATGTTCAGATTATAGTTGATTACACAGTCGAACCCAATAACAAGAGCGATGTAGAAATATTTCAGGACCGTATGGATATTATCAAAGATAATACCAATGCCAGCGATATTTACGCTGATGGCGGTTACTACGGAGAGAATGTGATAAATAAAGCCAACTCCAAAGGTATAGAAATCCAGCTCCATTACACTGATATGACTGGCAAAACAGCCCCCGAAGGACAGCTACCAGCTCATCACTTTGTCTTTAACAAAGATATGGAAATGGTACAGTGTCCGGGAGGCCAAATTCCCAGCAGCAGCAAGTACAATAGCAAAACCAAGATAACTACTAGTCATTTTCCTAAAGAAGTCTGTAATAACTGTCCTCATCGGTGCAATTGTCCTCTAAAGGAACAGAAGAGAGATATGGTAGTAAGGATATCCAAGAAATCCATACTGGCATCTCAAGTACGGGAAACAGTAAACGATCCTCACATAAAACACGAAAACATCAGCAAACGCGCTGCGATTGAGGGAACAAATTCGGCCATCAAAGGATGCCAGGGTGCAAAAAGATTAAGAGTGCGCGGTAAAATCAAATGTACCTTACAAATAGGTTTTAAGGTAATTGGTCATAATTTCAAACAGATATTTAGGGCTTTAACCAAACAGATCAAAAAACCAAAGATAAAAACAAAGGGGTTATTGTGCCCAAATCCAAATTAAAAGGGTGAAAATGACAATTATGGTTCTTAGTATGGGTTAATTTGGTCCCAAAAAGCTCATTTTTCAAGTAAAATCTATTATCAATGTACTGAAAAATTTTACCATAAGGTTGAGCTTAAGGAAAACACGCCTATTTGGCAGTGACATCAATATTATATTGTAAATGAAATTCCTCAAAGTCAGGCTTATCATAAGCTGGAAAGCTCGCATTTTGAAATCACCACCAATAAAGAATTGCCAGGCTATGCCGGACAATATAAAATTGTTGATTCTGATACGGCTTGGCAGGATGTACAAATTCCTCTTATGTCAGGCCGCGATTTAGGAACCCTTGATATTTCAAATATTGACGGGAAAGAATATCTTTCAAATGCTGGCTCGATTTTTATTAGTGAAAAAGATATGGTCAATATGTATGCGGGGGATAATGCTATCTGCACAATCCAGGAGAACGGATATGCTCGATGGTATACTATCAGCCAAAATGATGCCGGTAAAACAATGACTGTTAATTTGCCGGAAAACGCGTCATTTGCTGTTTATGATGAAGAGTCCTGTGTTTACTATTCTACGGTAAACGGTAATCAAACAGTGAAGCTTCCCGAAAATGGAAAGGTTGTTTATATAGGAGAGGCTCCAGGAGACTGTTTTACTATTACCACCAAATAAGAAATTATAAAAATCAATGATTTGACCTTATGAGAGCAGCAATCATAATTGTCCGAATTTCGAAGTTATTGAACCCACATTTGCATATGGTGGGATAAGAACCTGTTATTTTTGTAGGCACCTTGGAATTGATAGATATTTCTAATAAGAAGACTGGTGAGGGTCAAGGGGGACAGGTTCCTTGTCCACTGATTACAGCAAAGGAAGGAAGAGAAGAGAAAATGTTATTGCCTGATTTGAATTTTACGACAATAAACTCACTAAAACCGGTTGAGATAGTTATTACCGAGGCCTCCAGGGCATTAAAAGAACAAGATCGGGTTATTAGCAGCAGCGAAATTGCTAATGTACTTAGGATAACCCTTCAAACTATTACTGAAGCGGATATTTCTTTTCGGGCTATTTATGCATACGGTACAAGCAAATCAAACAATCCCGAAGAATATATACCATCTGAGGATGCTGCCGACACCTTTATAAGTTCACATCTGCCATACTTGACAGCAAATCTTAATGATGGGCTATTAGCTCTAGTTGGATCTATTTTCTTTCTGGTTTTTAGGAGAAAGAAAATTAAACAAAAAGAACAGATTTTGTATGATGAAGCTATGACCATAGAGAAATCCCTTCGTAATCAGCTTCTGTTAGAGGCTAATGCATCACAGGAACGAATCGACTATCTAAAGAGCATTCATGCACTGTTAACCTATGCGTTAAAAGAACTTAAGCGAGATTTAACAGTATTAAAAGCTAACTAAACATTTTATTGAAAGGAAAGTCTAATTTAATTTCCCATCCAAAAACTGCCCCCCTACACTTGAGTTTTCCTTGTTTCTTTGCTATGATTAATCAAAGATTCTTTGTATATTTTCTTTTGGATCAGCATAGACTACCAAAGGAGGAACAGTAATGTCTCAAGTTAAAACCAAAGGAGAAAATCCTATGATAAAGAAACGCATCTCGGTGTCTCAGAAACGCCAGATAACCATACCGATTGAGTTCTATAACAGCGTCGGCATTGACAAGGAAGTAGAATGCTATGTCCAAAACAATGCCATCGTCATCCGTCCCGTTCGGGAAAGCGGCGGAGAATTTGACGAACAGATTTTGGCTGATTTAATATCCCAAGGTCTTTCCGGACAAGAACTGCTAGATAAGTTTAAGGAAACCCGTCGCCAAGTTCGTCCCGCTGTGGAACGCTTGCTTGAGGAGGCCCGTCTTGCAGCTGAGGGCCACGCATCAAGCGATAACTATGAAGATGTCTTCGGCTCGGAGGCAGACTGATGACCAAATTAGTCGTTTTGCCTCCTGCCGCACGCTATCTTAAAAAGCTTAAAGAGAAACCGCTAAAAGAAAAATTTCAAGCCATTGTCGATCAGATTCTAAGGAATCCTTATTATGGTGAACCTAAAACCGGTGATCTTAGCGGCGTATATTGCTGCGATATCTTCCACAATAAAACCAACTACGAGTTGGCCTATACCATTGTTGAACAAGATGGCGAAACCGTTGTTGTTATCCTTGCAGGCACCCGCGAAAACTTCTATGAAGAACTGAAGCGCTACATGAAGTAAGGATGCCAATCCATATAGCATACGCATCGGGGCGTACCATATAGTAAGCAAACATGAAATTAAGGCCGCAAGTGCATTGCGGGATACCACTTAATCATTTCCGATCGACACTGGCTGCATATTCTCATTCTTCTTACCCCCATTTAATAAAGCGATCGGCTCACTTGGACACATCGTATTTTACGGTTATATCTCGGCCATCAAAATATACCAGGTCTCCAGTTTCTAAGTGCCATACGGCTTTTAGATTTGATGGATACTTGATTCCATCAACCTCTTCATAATCTCCACAGACTGCCGACCACTTTACCTTTTGACTATTGCCTTTGGTATCGGTATATTCACGGTCATTGGTAGTGAACCTGGTCATGGCGCCATTATCGTCAAAGGTAAAGATTCCACTGGCTGATATTCCGTAATAATTTATCACTGCCTGAGCGTGAGTTTCGTCAATCTCTTCCCAGCTAATATATTCTTGCAGGGCTAAGGTAGGTAATAGCAAGCTTTCAGCCAGGCAGGTAACCAGACTGGCTTGATCCATCGCTTCACCCTTTTGATCAAATAAAGTAAAAGTTTTGGCAATAACACCTTTCATGGAACCTGCACCATTCTGGTAAGCATCAATACCTTCGAAAGGGATACCATACAAACTTGTATTAATACAAGCAAATCTTTCTGGTTCTGCTACGAAGTTATACTGGGTGTATTTTATTTTCAGCTTTGGTTTGTCTGGTGTTAACACAAAATCAACATCGTTAAAATGCACATTCATATTCGACATTTTGGATTTACCAATATATCCGCAATACTGAAAATGCTTCTGCACTGGCAGGGGCAGTTCTGCAATATCTTCGGAAGTAATAATCCCGCCTTGGGTCATCGTTTTAGTCATTTGATAGCTGGTCAATTTAGCAAATTCTGCTTTAGTAGGTGAATAAGGAACGATAAACCATATCAATATGCCGGCAATTAACGCTGCAACCGCTAGGATCCAAACCATATTTTTTTTACCTCTTTTCATAAAAAATCAACTCCTTAAACGGTCAGTTCAATATGGGCGCTATCCATACACACCTTCAATCCATGGACCGCTGGATCGCTCATTATTCCTCATCCCGAACACTCTTTACTAATAAGGATTTGGTCTGATCGCATTCCATAAGCTTTTATTCTATAGGCTCTTATTCCCAGCCCAACAGCTAAATACAAAATTGAAGCAATGATTCCATTGATAGGGGAAACCAGTATTTCTTTTCCGACAGCAATGCTGATATAACCTGATATAACTAACAAATTTATAAGTGAATCCTCCACCGTATGCAATATAACACAGGGCCAGACTGACTTTGTTACCCGGAAAAGTTCAGTAAACATCACCGTCCAGCATAAGAAAGTGGTAAAAGCAACGACAACATAGATAGCCCGACTGACTGGCATTACCGCTTGTATATCTGCCTCCGGCAAAAAAACCAAATAATATGGAATATGCCATGCGGCCCACACACAGCCGACGATAAGATATAGCTTCCAGTCATTAAGATTTAGTTTGAGAAGTTGGGAAGTCAGATAACCGCGCCAGGCAGTCTCTTCAAAGATATCAATAATAAAATTAACGAACATAGTACTGCCAAACGCGACAATAAAAGGTCTGAGAGCAAATGCGGACAAGTCTATCCAATTCGTGGTTGCTCCAATTAGCATAACGATGGCTGTTACAACCGGGAAAATAAGAATCGAAGCCAGGTACCATTTTACATTGCCTTTAAAGTTCGGTTTTAAGCCAAGCTCTTTCCAACTGAACCGTGAAATTAAAATGATTACCAAGGCAGTCAGCATAGGTAATACCAACCATACACCCATACCAAGAGAATCACCTTCGGGCTGCTCGGTGAGGACAGAATCAACCAAGACCCCTAACCACCCGCTTATAATAACAATGGAAATAAATAACCCTAGATTTCGGATACCTTTTTTATTTATGCCAGCCCCTCCTCATATACTCGGCTTTACGCCATATAGTAAAACCGCACCATAGTTGTCTATACACAGCCATTTTTCTAGGGTTGGGTTTGAATCCTTGGCAAATTCTGATTTGGTTTTATCTCGATGACACGATAAACCCTTAGCTGTCGTTTGCATCATTATCTATCATCGTTGCAATATTTTTTTCAATCCTGGATAAGCCCTGATAAAAACCAGCGGTTAATTCAGCATCAAATCCATTGAAAATCTCCTCCAGGAATTCCAATTCCCTCTGATCGCGCCCGGCAAAGTATTCTATACACTTTGGCGTCCGTGCAATGCGAAGAGCTCGTGCATCGTTTTCATCTTTGGCTATGGTTACAAAGCCTCGTTCCTGCAGCACAGCCGCCATTCGCTTGGCATTTTGGCGAGAATAGCCAACATAGTTGGCTACTTCACTTATTGTCGGTGGTTCCTCGAATTTTGAAATACTTACTAGGAGCAACCACTGTTTAATGGTGATATTTTTATCAAATTTATCCCCAATCACCTGCAATTTGTTTGACAATGCAAATATCGTCCCGAAAATGTATGCCTTCTGTTCTAATTGATTCATAGTACAACCTCGCAAATTTAATTAAGGTAACATGTTACGTTTGCATTATATGCAACATGTTACCTAATGTCAACATCTTTTTGCTCATTCTTTAGCTTTACTGTCAAGATAGCACTCTTCAGAAAGAAACTATAAAATCCACACAACGGAATGGTAGCCAGCCCTGCGGATTAGTTGTTTATAATTATTAAACTTTAATTACCGTACCGTCATCAGCATCATGAATTATGACTTTATCAATGACTGCCAAGGCCTATAGTTTTTATACTTCTTATTTCACCGCCATACCGTACGCCGATATTTGGTGTTTGATACCCAGACCTGGAACCATAAAAACCGCCACACTCACCGCAAATGATTTTTGCCGAGAACGGGCTGTGACAGCTGACCGGCCTGCCGAGCCTTTTACGCCGTTCCATTTCAAGCTGCACCGTATCAAATTCATCAGGCTTAATAATGGCGGGATGGCTTGTTCTGCACATAGTATTGAGGAACCTCACCCTCGTTGACTTTGGTGGTTTTGGTGAGAAAATCCACCGTGAAGCTTTTGCAGCAGTGCGTCACCCTTATATTTTTCGTTAGTCAGAATGCTTATTATTGTAGCAACCTGCCAGGTTTTTTTCCCGGCTGGCAGGATACTGATCGATTACCCCTGCAAACTCCACGGAAAAATGCAGAGGTTATATCTTTTCATCGGTAAAATACCATACCACAAAACTATGTGATCCGCTCCGCCAAAGTGAAGAAACGGCCTTATTACTGGCTTTTCAGGGCAAAATAAAAACCACCTACCGATAAAATCCTTTTTATCAATAGATGGTAGATAATCTGGTGGAGGCGGGGGGAGTCGAACCCCCGTCCGCAAGAAAGACCAGCTGAGTATCTCCGAGCGCAGTCCGTGTTTTGAGCTTCGCCATCCGGGCGCCCGCGGACAGGCTCCCTTCAAGCTATCCCCGATTGTTTTCCCCATAAAACCCCTCGAGAAAGAAGGCTTAAGGGTACCCTAACTAAGTGACGCCCTGCACCAGGCCGTTAGGAAACCTGGCCGGACGAGCCGCTTAAGCGGCTAATGCAAAATTATCTTCTGCAGTTAATTTAAGTTTTCACCTTTTTAACGAGCTGGCGACAACTCGGCTCGCTGCTCAACCCATCTTATCCCCCGTCGAAACCAGTACGCCCCCATATTAATTAATACTGACTGCAAAAGCCATGATAAACCCTGTTATCCATAATGTCAAGGAACTGCCGGGCCAACCCTAAGCACGGTTCCTCTCTTTCAGGCTGCGCTCCATATCGCGCCAGGCATCGCGGCTGGCTATATCCTCGCGCTTGTCATAAAGTTTTTTCCCTACTGCTACCGCCAGATCCATTTTGGCCCGGCCTTCTTTGAAGTAAATCTTCAAGGGAATCAGGGTCAGGCCTTTTTCCCTCTGTAAAGCATACAGACGGTTTATTTCCCGCCGGTGCAAAAGTAGCTTTTTGGGCCGCAGAGGATCATGGTTGAACTGGTTGCCTTTGTCATAGGGGCTGATATGGAAATTATTGACCCAGATCTCCCCATCCTTAACCACAGCATAGGCATCGCGCAGGTTGGCTTTACCCATGCGCAGTGATTTGACTTCGGTCCCCACCAGTACCAGACCGGCTTCCAGGTTTTCTTTAATATGATATTCATAGCGGGCGCGGCGGTTGTCCACCACCGGCTTGATCCCTTTGCCCTTCTTGCCCATCTTTCACACCTCAAGCTATTAAAGATAAAACAAACCCTCGTCTCGGGCCAAAAGCTGTTGCTGAGACCAGGGTTTTTCTATTGCCTACGCTCTTATTATAGCTCAGATTCATCGCTTCCGTCAAGGCTACCCAGGGCTGAATGACAGGGGGACGGGCTTGTTGACACACTCCCTGGCACTCAGCCAAACCTCGATATGTCTATTAAGCATTATCGTTTCTGAGTGCCGGGATGAAAAAAGTTAGTAGGTATGGGAGGTGAAACGCTTTTACTCATCCTGGAGCAATTCAAAATCGATCTTGCCTTCATCCACATCCACTCTAACCAGTTGCACCCGAACTTGATCGCCGATAGCAAATTTTCTCCCGCTATGCCGGCCACGCAGAGTATAGGTACGATCACTAAACAGGTAGTAATCATCAGCTATGCTGGAGATATGCACCAGACCCTCTACGGTGTTTTCCAGGGCTACAAAAAAACCAAAGGCTTGCACGGAAGAGATGCGAGCTGAGAATTCATCACCTACAAACTGGGACATATATTGGGCCTTTTTCACATCCAGGAGCTCTCTTTCCGCCTCCTCGGCTTTCATCTCCTGCAGGCTGGATTGTTCTCCATAAATAGTCATCTTCTTTTCCAGGCTGCTCTTCTTACGGGTAGTCATACCCCCATCCAAAAGGCTGCTGAGCACCCGGTGAACTATAAGGTCGGGATAACGCCGGATAGGACTGGTAAAATGGCAGTAGTAGGGGGAAGCCAGACCAAAATGACCCCGGGGCTCGGGCAGATAGGAAGCATGTTTCATGGAGCGTAAAATCATCAAGGAAATCATTTGCTCCTCCGGCTGGCCTTTAATGTCAGCCAGTATCCCTTGAAAAAGCATGGGGCTGACTTTATGTCCTTTTATCTTATGCCCAAATACCGCCAACACCTTGTTTAACTCGCTTATAGCTTCTTCATCCGGTTTTTCATGGACCCGATACAAGACGGGAAGCCCCAGATTATGCAGGTGTTCCGCTACCACTTCATTGGCTTTTATCATAAAATCTTCTATCAGCATTTCACCCGGACCGCGCTCGGCTCTTTTGACTTCCAGGGGAAAACCCTCTTCGTCTACTATCACCTTGCTTTCGGGGAAATCAAAATCCAGCATCCCCCGATTTAAGCGGGAACGGCGCAGGATATCAGATAGTTCTTTCATCAGGAAGAAATCCTCTACCAGTTCCCCGTAGCGCTCCTTTAAAGCCGGGGGATTATCGGCCAGAATACGGTTTACATCACTGTAAGTCATGCGTTCATTTATCTGGATTACCGACTTTACGATCTCGTAATCCACTACCTGTCCCCAGGAATCAATATCCATTATACAGCTTATAGCCAGGCGCTCGACCTGAGGATTGAGGCTGCAAATATTATTGGATAATTCCACCGGCAGCATGGGCAGAACTTTATCTATCAGGTAAACACTGGTGCCGCGCTTAAAGGCTTCCCGGTCCAACTTGCAGTCTTCTTTAACATAATGGGAGACATCAGCAATATGCACCCCCAGCTTGTAGCCTTTCGAAGTTTTTTCAATGGAAACAGCATCATCCAGATCCTTGGCATCTTCACCATCAATGGTGACCATACGCCATTCCCGCAAGTCGCGGCGCCGGGATATCTCTTCCGCATTGACCTCAACGGCTACATTACGAGCTTCTTCCATCACATTGTCGGGAAACTCCAGGCGCAGACCATGTTTTTTGGCCAAAACTTTAAGATCAACACCCGCTTCTCCCTTGCGTCCCAACACTTCCACGATTTTACCCTCAGCCACCTTGTCCCGTTCAGGCCAGGAGCTGATCCTGACCAATACCTTGTCTCCTTCTTTGGCTTTCCATTTACGCGAGGCTTTAACATAGATAGGGTAAATCTGCCGGGAATCATCCGGAACCACCTGCAGCAGGTGGCGGCCTTTGGTAAAGGTCCCAACCAGTTCCCGGGTATTGCGGGCCAGGATTCTGATGACCGTACCCTCTGGTCGCTGACCATTATATCCCTTTTCCTGTATCCTTACCATCACCCGGTCATTATGCATAGCCCCGTTGAGCTTCTTGCCGTAGACAAATACCTCTCCAAGGCCTGCTTTATCAGGTACTAAAACGCCAAAGCCCTTTTTGCTGATATGGATTATCCCTTTGACCAGGTTCATCATTTCCGGCAGGCCAAATTTTCCGGCCCGGGTTTTAACGATCTCTCCCTCTTTCTCCAGTTTCCCCACGATCTTGCTGAATTTAATGTCTTCATCGACATCTTTGATGCCAAAAACCGCTTTTAGTTCATGGTAACTCAACGGCTTGTAGCTTTCTTTGTGCATACAATCGAGTATGCTATCCCTATTTATCATATATTCATTTATTCCTCCTGGTGTTTTTTCTAAAGTTGCCGACTCGATAATCCTGCTTTTTTTCCTGAATTCTGCACCGCCTTCCCTCCCGAGCTGGCGTAAAAATCTAATAATACAAATTTGGAACGACCAGGTGCTGAACTCTCACAAACAGCCAGCTTATCTCTCTTTTACTGCTATTATTCCCCGCCCTAATAAAAGTTAAAAATCTTGAGCGTTTTATTAATTAGAGTCCCAGCTGCGGGGCAATCTTTTTACAGCTTTCCAGGGCTATGCTTAGAAACTCATCCAACTCCAATCCCAGCTCAGAGCAGCTAGCCATCTGCTCTCGGCTGGCTCCCCGGGCAAAGGCTTTTTCCTTGAAGCGCTTCTTAAGAGATTTAAGCTGCACTTCCGCAAGTTTCTTATCCGGCCTTACCAGGGCTGCCGCAGTTATGAAGCCGCTTACCGGGTCGGCGGCATAAAGGGCTCGATCCAGCAAGCTCAGGCGCTCCAAGCCGTGCCTTTCGTTATGTACCTTCACCGCATAGACCACATCCGCAGGCAGGCCGTTTTCTTCCAGGATTTGAGCACCCAACAGCGAATGTTTTTCCAGATCGTCTACCGTAATATCATAATCAATATCATGCAGCAGTCCGGCCAGGGCGAATTCTTCCACATCTTCACCCAAGCTTTCCGCCAAACCCTGCATTATGGCTTCTACCGCCAGGGAATGATGGAAGAGATTTTCGTTATGCAGGTGCTTCTGCAATAATTCCAGAGCTTCCTCTCTTTGCATATTTCTTATCTCCTTTCTCAAAGCTAATTTCAGCAAATTTATCTTATGACTAGTGGAAAAATGAGGAGTGAGGGGTTCAAGTTATTTCCTACTACATCTTACTATTCAAACCCCTACTAACCTACTTTTCATCGGTGGTTGTGGCCTCCGGCCATGGGGGGTTAGTAAGAAAATAAACTTTTTGACGCTGAAGGACGCTGACCCTTCGGGCGCAGATTGACGCTGATAGACATAAGAAAAATATCTGCGTAAATCATATTGAATCTGCGTAAATCTGCGTCAAAAGAATACTGGAATCACTTTGCCTTGTTTTCATCGGTGGTTGCAGCCCCCGGCCATTTAGGGATTAGTGCGAGAAATAAGGGATAATGCGTAAACCTGAACCAGCCAGAAGAACCTTCCCCGTGGCAGGCGTAGCAGGTCTTCACCTCGTTATAAACTCGGCCAATTCGTGGGCAATTTTCTTCTTCTCTGGTCCCATGGTAGCAACATGTTCGGAATTCTCTAATTCCACCAGCCTTGCCTCCCTATGGCGAAGCTGTGCGGCCAAATACCTGCCACTTTCGCTTTTCACCACCTCATCATTTTGCGACTGCATTATAAGCACAGGAACTTTCAAATCTCCCAGCTCCCGCACCACCTGATTTCGCAATTCCATCATACTCTGAAAAGCGTGCAGGGGAAAGCAGTCGTAGGCGAACCTTCCCTCTGCTTCCAGTTGCCGCTGCCGTCCCTGCTCCTGCTTGGGCCAGTAAGGCCGGAATATTTTGATAAGAGGAGCCAGGGCGGTCGTCAGGGTGGAGCGCTGAAAAACGGGGGCGTTTATGGATGATACCCCACAGACGCCTGGTACATGAAGTCCGGAGTACAATGCCAGCAGTCCTCCCATGGAAAGACCCACCACGAAAACTTCGGCATATTCCTCCTGCAAATTCAATAATGCTGTTTTTACGGCGGCAAACCAGTCCTGCCAGCGGCAAAGGTTCAAGTCCTCCGGCCTGCTTCCATGGCCCGGCAATAGTAAGCCGCTTATGCTGCAAGCGCAGAGCTGATGCAGCAATTCCGCAACCGGGTAGAGCTCGGAAGGTGAAGCGGTAAAGCCGTGGATAAAGAGCAAGGCCACCCGGCTATCCCCTTTAAGAAAAAAAGGCTGAGCTTGTCTATGAATATGGGTACCGGACATAGCTAATTATTACCTCTACCCTTTCCACCCCGAATTTTGCAATAAGAAAAAGCAGGTAAGAATCCCTCACCTGCTGCTTTGCTGCCCTCTATTTTATTATTCCTGTCCTACTGGTTCATTATCGCCAGGGTTAGGGTCAAAATCATAAACAATACGGCAACATACGCGGTTATTTTGGCCAACAGGTCATCCAGGCCTTTTTTCTTTCCTCCAAAAATGGTCTCACCAGCTCCGGCAATGCTTCCCGAAAGGCCTGCACTCTTCCCCGACTGCAGGAGAATAGTGGAAATCAGCCCCAGAGCGCAGATTACTTGCAGGATCAGGATAATAGTTTTTAACACGGGTACACCTCCAATTAATTCGGCATCCTTAAGAACTGGATATTATTTTATCACAAGGAGTTGACAAAAAACAAGCGCCTTCTGTCTTCCGTCACGACTTCTCTGCTAGCGTTTAAAAGCCTTTATGCCCCGGTATACGGCGAAGACATCCAGTTCCTCCTCGATCCGCAGCAGTTGGTTATACTTGGCTACCCGGTCACTACGAGCCGGAGCACCGGTCTTGATCTGCCCGGCATTGGTAGCCACGGCAATATCAGCAATAGTAGAATCCTCCGTCTCCCCCGAGCGGTGCGATATTACACAGGTGTAGCCGGCTCTCCTGGCCATTTCAATAGTATTCAGGGTTTCGCTTAAGGTGCCGATCTGGTTCACCTTAATGAGAATACTGTTGCAAACTCCCTCTTCTATCCCCCGCGCCAACCTCTGGCTATTGGTAACAAAGAGATCGTCACCTACCAGTTGTATTTTCGAGCCCAAACGCTCAGTAAGCTGTTTCCAGCCATCCCAATCATCCTCCGCCAGGCCATCTTCCAGGGATATAAGGGGGTATTTTTCAAGCATTTGGGCATAGAAATCAACCATTTCGGAGGAAGACAATACCTGCCCGCTGCTGGCCAGGTGATACTTGCCATCTTTGAACAGCTCGGTGGCGGCGACATCCAGGGCCAGGTTAATATCACTTCCCGCCTGGTATCCTGCAGCGGCAATGGCTTCCAGGATCAGGTCCAGGGCGGCCTCATTGGAGGGCAGGTTGGGCGCGAATCCGCCCTCATCGCCAACTCCACTGCCCAGTCCCTTATTATTTAAAACCTTTTTCAGGCTGTGATAGACTTCAACCCCCATACGCAAGCCTTCGGCAAAATTAGGTGCTCCGCTGGGAACGATCATGAATTCCTGGATATCCACATTATTATCCGCGTGTTTTCCGCCATTTAATATATTCATCATAGGTACCGGAATCTCCCGGGCGTTTACCCCGCCGATGTATTGATACAGCGGAATAGCCAGGTGGGTAGCGGCGGCCCGGGCGGTAGCTAACGACACCCCCATTATGGCATTGGCCCCTAATTTAGCTTTGTTCGGTGTATTATCTAAATCAATCATCAGCTGGTCTATATCGATCTGCGCAGTGGCATCCATGCCGATGACTTCCGGCGCAATTATCATATTCACATTGTCTACCGCCTGTAATACCCCTTTGCCCAGGTATCTTTTGCTGTCGCCGTCTCGGAGTTCCACGGCTTCATGGGCTCCGGTAGAGGCACCCGAAGGCACTATGGCTCGTCCCATAGTCCCATCTTCCAGGAATACCTCCACTTCTACGGTGGGATTCCCGCGGGAATCCAATACTTCGCGCGCAAATACATCCACTATGGTACTCATCTTTTCGCTTCCTTTCCTCCTGTGTTACTATTTATTCCCTCATTCCCTCACAGCTTACCCCTCACGCCTCACCCCTTAAAAGGGATTTCCCGGTCATTTCTGCTGGAACCGGCAAATCTAAAAGCTCCAGGATGGTAGGGGCAATATCCGATAAAATAGCATCATCCCGCAGCTGGCAATCAATATGTCCATCTGAAACCAGAATAAAAGGTACCTTTTCGCAAGTATGAGCAGTAAAGGGATTCCCTGTTTGCGGACAGACCATCATCTCACAATTGCCGTGGTCTGCCGTTATCAGAGTTATCCCCCCTTTCTCCCGCACCAGCCTTACCACCTCTATCATAGATTCATCCACCGCTTTAACTGCCTTGACGGCGGCTTCCAATATACCGGTATGGCCGACCATATCGGGATTGGCATAATTCATTATTACTACATCATAGAAATCCCGCTCTATTTCCTGTATAACCCGTTTGCTTACTTCCGGGGCACTCATTTCCGGCTGCAGGTTATAAGTAGCCACTGCGGGCGAAGGAATCAGAATTCTATCTTCCCCCGGGTTGGCTGCTTCCACACCACCATTAAAGAAAAAAGTAACATGGGCGTATTTTTCCGTCTCGGCAATGCGCAACTGCTTTAGACCAGCGGCGGCCAGCACCTCCCCCAGGGTATTCTCCAGATTCTGCGGGGGGAAGGCCACCGGAGCCTCGATAGTGGCATCATATTGGGTCAGGCAAACAAAGAAAACCTCGGGCCGGACTTTTCTCTTACAAGAGTGCAGTTCTCTGTCCGTGAAAGCCCGGCTTATCTGCCGTGCCCGGTCCGCCCGGAAATTAAAAAATATTATGCTGTCTCCGTCCTCGATTAATCCTAAAGGCTCGCCCTTTTCATCTATTATCACTACCGGTTCCATGAATTCATCGCTCAACCTGGCTTCATAACTGTTCTGCAGAGCCGCAAAAGCATTGGGGGCCTTCCGGCCCTCCCCTAAAACCATAGCATCATAAGCTTTTTCTATCCTATCCCAGTGCTTATCCCGGTCCATGCCATAAAACCTGCCACCCAGAGTAGCCATCTTTCCCACTCCGAGTCGCTGCATTTTTTCCTCCAGTTCCGCTATATACTTGCCCGCCGTTTGGGGCCCCACATCCCGGCCATCAAGGAAGGCATGTACGAAGACTTTTTCCACCTGCTGTATCTGACACAGGCGCAACAAGGCATAAATATGCTCGCTGTGGCTATGTACCCCTCCATCTGATAGTAAGCCCATAAGGTGAACAGTTCCATTTTTTGCACGAGCAGAATTAAGGGATGCTAAAAAAACCGGATTGGAAAAGAAGGAGCCATCTTCTATAGCATTACTGATACGGCTTATCTCCTGGAATACGATGCGGCCTGAACCTATGTTCAGGTGCCCCACTTCGGAGTTGCCCATTTGCCCGGCCGGTAAGCCTACATCTTTACCAGAACAAGCCAAAAGGGTAGACGGGTATTTCGTTTGCAAACTGCAAAAATGTACGGGGTTGGCCAGGCTGATAGCATTGTCGCTACAGGCTGCCCGGTTGCCCCATCCATCGAGAATCATCAAAACCAGTGGTTTTTTAGGCATTGCTGCTCAACCTCACTATTCGGGCCAAAGATTCAGCTTGCAGGCTGGCCCCGCCGATCAGAGCCCCATCCACATCCGCTTCTCCCAAAAATTCGGCAATATTTTCCTCTTTAACGCTGCCTCCATATATGATTCTGGTTAAATCAGCTTCTTCCCGGCTATAGATTTTCTCCAGACAGCTACGGATAAAAGCAATCATCTCCTGGGCATCGTCACTGCTGGCGTTAACTCCGGTACCAATAGCCCAAACCGGTTCATAAGCTACCACCAGTTTCTCCCCGGAGAGCTTGATATCCTTCAGGCATTTGACCAGCTGCTCCTTCACTACTTCCCGGGCCCTATCTTTTTCCCTCTCCTGCAGGGTTTCCCCCACACAGAGCAGGGGAATAATTCCTGCCTCCACAGCTGCCTTGACTTTACGGTTTATTATATTATTGCTTTCTCCCATTATCTGCCGTCGTTCGGAATGCCCCAGAATCACATAACTGCAAGCGGCGTCCAACAGCATGGATGGGGAAATCTCCCCGGTATAAGCTCCCTTTTCTTCCCAGAAGGCATTTTGGGCGCCCAGTTTAACCCCGTAATCTTCCGTGATAGATTTTAATGTACTTAAAGTCGTAAATGGAGGACAAATCACGATCTCCGGTCGCTCGTTACTGTTGGCATCCGGGATCAGTTGTAAAAACTCCCGGGCAAAATCTTCGGCCTCCCGGATACTTTTATTCATTTTCCAATTGGCGGCAATTAATCTCCGGCGCAGAAAATCCCCTCCCTTTAACTTTTTTCCCACAAGGGCGCTCCCTGGCCCAACTCGGCTCCAATTCCGCGGGCTGCTTTCTCCTGGCAGGCAGCCACTCCGGGAAGCCTTATTCCTTCCAGAAACTCCAGGGTAGCTCCCCCGCCGGTGGAAATATGGGTAATACCTTCTTCCAAGCCCATATCATGTACTATAACTGCCGTGTCTCCTCCACCGATTACGCTTACCGCAGAAGAGCGGGCTATAGCACGGGTTATCTCCTCGGTTCCCCGGGCAAAGTTCGGGTATTCATATACCCCCAGGGGACCATTCCATACAATGGTCGAAGCCTTCTCAATATATTTCTTAAAAAGCTCTATGCTTTGCGGCCCTATATCCAGAATCATCAATTCCGCAGGAACATGATCAATATCCACGATTTGCCCCGGGGCCTCAGCTGATAATTCCGGGGCTACGACCGCATCCAACGGCAGGATTAGACTCACATTTTTCTTTTCGGCCTCTTCTACCAAACCCCGGGCCTGTTCCAGCAGGTTATCTTCGCAGATTGATTTTCCTATAGTTTTTCCCAGGGCCTTTAAAAAGGTATTGGCCATACCCCCGCCGATTAGTATTACATCCATTTTTTGCAGAAGATTACCAATTAAGCCCAGTTTATCCGCTACTTTGGCTCCACCCATTATAGCCATCCTTGGGCTCTGCGGGTTTTCCAGAACCTTTTCCAGCATTTCCACCTCTTTTTCCATCAAAAACCCGGCATAACAGGGTAAATAATCCGCTATGCCGGCAGTTGATGAATGAGCCCGGTGCGCCGTGCCAAAAGCATCATTAACGAAAATATCACCCAGGGACGCCAGTTCCCGGGAAAAGGCGGGATCATTCTTCTCTTCTTCCGCATGAAAACGCAGGTTTTCTAAAAGCAGTACTTCCCCATCCTGCAATCCCCTTGCAGCCTGCGCTACTTCCGGACCAATACAATCATGGGCCATGTATACCGGTGCTGCCAGTAACTGCCCCAAGCGGGAAGCCAGGTTTTTCAGGCTGTATTTTTCATCTATCTTACCATTGGGTCGACCCAGGTGGCTCATAAGAATGAGCCGCCCGCCTTGAGCCAGAACATGTTCAATACTGGGGAGTGCGGCCCTCATCTTGGTATCGTCAATAATATTGCCTTCTTTATCTGTGGGTACATTGAAATCCACCCGCATTAAAACCCTTTGGCCTTTTAGTTCGAGCTCTTTTAGACTACGCAAGCAACATACCTCCAAATCGAATTTTGACTCCATTGCAAAACCCCTTTTGTTGCATAAGGGTTGCATAAATATACAAAGCGAGCGTTGACAAAGCATGGATGCAACACCCGGCGAAGGGGACATATTTCGCCTCGTTACAGCCCTTTAGCTGCTAAATAAGCTACCATATCAACCACCCGGGCCGAATAACCCCATTCATTATCATACCAGGCAATAACCTTGGCCAATCTATCACCCATTACCATGGTCAAGGGTCCATCTACGATAGCGGAATGTTCATCTCCGCGGTAATCTATGGAAACCAGCGGCTCTTCTTCATAACGCAAATAGCCCTTCAGGTAACCCTCACTGGCCGCCTTGAAGGCCTGGTTAATTGCTTCAGCCGTGGCCGGCTTCTCCAGTTCCAGGGTAAAATCCAACAAGGAAACATCCGGAGTGGGAACCCTTACCGCCAAACCATCCAGTTTCCCCTCCAGTTCAGGCAAGACCAGGCCCAGGGCACTGGCAGCTCCGGTGGTCGTAGGAATCATAGACAGCCCTGCCGCTCGGGCCCGGCGCAAATCATCATGCTCCAAATCTATAACCCGCTGGTCATTGGTATAGGAATGTACCGTATTAATCAAGCCTTTATTAATTCCAAACTCATCCAACAGCACTTTGGCCACGGTAGCCAGGCAATTAGTAGTACAGGAAGCATTTGATACCACATCGAATTCTGGCCGGTATTGCTCGTGATTTACTCCCATGACCATAGTCAACTCCACCCCTTTACCAGGTGCAGTAATAACTACTTTTTTGGCCCCGGCCTGCAGGTGCTGGGCGGCCTTTTCCCGAGTACGAAAGGCCCCACTGGCTTCTACCACTACTTCTGCTCCTAATTCCTTCCAGGGTAGTTGCCGGGGGTCCTTTTCCGATAAATACCTGACTTTTTGTCCATTGAGCATCAAATATTCACCATCAATTGCTACCTGTCCTTTGAACTCTCCGTGAACCGAATCATATCTAAAAAGATGACTGCTGGTTTTAATATCTCCCAGTCCGTTAACGGCCACAATTTCTACGTCTTCTCTCTGCAATGCAATCCGACCTACCAGCCTCCCTATACGCCCAAAACCGTTGATCGCAACCTTGACTGCCATTACCCATCATCCTTCCCATTGTTTTCTTCTATAATTTTTCTTGCCGCTCCTTCGTCGGTTATTAACACACTCTCGTGCTGATGACTTAAAACGGCTTTGATGGCATCAGCTTTGTTCTTGCCTCCAGCTACCGCAGCGATAATCCCGATATTCTGCAAATCAGGGAATTCCAGCCCTATTCCCGGCACTTCATAGACTATTTTGCCCTTTTTATCAAAATAATATCGAAGAGCTTCTCCAATTGCTCTCTTTTCTTGCAAATAATCAATTTCCTCAGAAGCCAATCCTCTACGGTTAGCCATTTCCATAGCTGAGCCTATACCATGCAAGAGAATATCGCTGTTCTTTATGGCTTGAACTACCGTCTTAATATGTACATCATTTTTCAATATCTCCACCGTACTCTCCTCCAGGTTATCAGGTATATGTAAAAGGCGATATTGGGCACCAATAGCCCCTGCAATCCGGGCGGCTATCACCCCGGCCTGCTGTTCCATTTCCTCCCCCAGCCCACCGCGGGCCGGTACTACCAGAACATCTCTGGCATTGATACCATCACCAAAAGCTGTAACCATTTCCGCCAAAGTACTTCCCCCGGTAACGGCTACCGTACAGCCAAGATACAAGTTTCTCTTGAGAAAGCGGGCGGCGGCTCGGCCTAAATCCCGTTTAGCCAAATAATCATCCTGCGAATCCCCTGGAACAATAATAACTTCTGTGAGATTAAACATTTGTTTAATTCTTTCAGCTAAAGTTTGTATGCCAAAAATATAGGGTATTAGTTCATCTATATCACTTAATAGTTCTTCACCATATGCCGTTAGATAGATGCCTGCAGCAGTGAAATAAACCGCTCCCCGCGATCTCAGCAGTTCCATCTCGCTTCTTACCATTCTCTCACTAAGCCCCAACTCTTTACCCAATTGTCTTCTTCCCACTGGTTGGTGGTGAAGTATCTGTCGCAACAAACGATACCTTGTTTCCATAATCTCCAGGCTTTCCGGAGCAAAACGCTGTATGATGGTAAAAAGTCTATCCATAATCTATCCTTTTCCAAGTTTATTCCGGGACCCAAATTAGTCTTAGGGACAAAATTGTCCCGTTGCAAATGCAATTTTTTTGCGAATATTCTTTTTTAATATTATATCATAATAGGATAAAATGATGCACATTTGAAAAAACCTACCCGTTGCAAGAGCCTTCCGAATTTTCCAAAATAAAGCTAGCCAAAGCAGGATTCTATTGTAAAATAATAAATAGGGTAATCTAAGGGGGAATTTCAAATTGAAAGATAGTGATTTTCAGAACCTGGTGATTGAACAATTATCGCAAATAAATTGCCGCTTGGATAAACTGGATGAGGGACAGGCTAAGCTCGAAGCTGGCCAGTCTAAGCTCGAAGCCGGTCAAGCCAAGCTCGAAGCCGGCCAGTCTAAATTGGAAGCCAGACAAGCTAAACTCGAAATCCAGGTAACTAAACTCGAAACCCAGGTAAAAAAAATACAAAAAGATGTTAACGTTATCAAGCGGGATTTAAAAGGTGTTTGGTCTGATATTGGCCGTCTGGATAAGCGTTTAACTTCTCAAGAAGACGAGATTGACTCTCTAAAAAGGTAAAGCGACTGCTATATCGAAGCCCCCGCCCTACTTTTGTCGTAACATATATAAAGTATAAAGCAGTTTGGGTTACTAATGAAAGGAAGTTACGAAGATGGAACTTGATCAATGCCTGAATTTTGTTCTCACCAAGGCTCAACAATCTGTTCATCAACTTTTTAAAGCTGAGCTAATACCCCACGGGGTAACCCCTGGACAGTATTCCGTTCTCAAGTGCCTTTGGAAAGATAACGGTCAAACCGTAAAGCAACTGGCAGAACACCTCTACCTGGACAGTTCAACCGTCACCGGTATTCTCGACCGTATGGAACAAAAAGGACTGATCAAGAAAACAGCCGATCCTAAAGACCGGCGAGCCTTACAAGTCTTATTAACGGAAAAGGGTCAGGCCCTCGAAGAACCTTTGAGCCAGGCCATCCTTAATGCCAACAAAAAAGCCCTGCAAGAAATGAATGACAAAGAATACGAATCTCTTAAAGAACTTCTACATAAACTAAGCCCCGGCAACTAATCCGGGGCTTTTTGTCGAATTAAGAAAAAATGATTGGTATACAAACTAATGGTTGACAACATATATTTCTGGTTTTACAATGCATACAAAGGCAGACCTTGGTTTAGAGTAAGTCATTCGACCCTTGGCTTATTCAAAAAAGAAAGGAGTTGGATTTTAATGGATTTCAAATTGAGTGAAGAACAAGAATTGATCAGGGAAAACATAAGAGAGCTAGTCAAAAAGTACCTGGACCCCATTGCGGTAGAAATCGATGAGTCCAGTCGCTACCCGGCTGAAGTTATTGAGCAATTGGCAGCAGGCGGATGGATGGGTATGCCTTATCCGGTTGAGTATGGCGGAGCCGGTTTAGATTATGTCAGCTATGCCATGGTTATCGAAGAAATATCCCGTTCCTGTGCGGCTACCGGTTTTACCGTATCCTGTCACACCTCCCTGGCCAGCGGCCCCATCTTCAATTTTGGGAATGAAGAGCAGAAGCAAAAATACCTGGTTCCCCTGGCCAAAGGCCAGCACATCGGAGCTTTTGCGGTGACCGAACCGGGAGCAGGCACTGATGTCGGAGCAGCTACTACTACTGCCACTTTAGACGGTGATAGCTATGTACTCAACGGAATTAAAACCTTTACTTCCAACGGCCCAGTTGCTGATACTTTTGTGGTTTTTGCCTTTACTGACAAATCCCTGGGAGGCAAAGGAATGAGCGCCTTTATTATCTCCAAGGATAATCCCGGTCTTAAAGTAGGACAACATTTTTATAAAATGGGCATAAGAGCTTCCCAGACTTCGGAAATTATTTTAAAAGACTGCCGGGTTCCCCGGGAAGACTTGCTGGGCAAAGAAGGGCAGGGGTTGCAGATAGCCATGTCCTCTTTTGACCATGGCCGTATCGGCATTGCTGCCCAAGCCGTTGGTATTACCCAGGCTGCTCTGGACGAGTCCATAAGCTATTCCAAACAGCGAGTGCAGTTTGGCAAACCCATATCCAAAAACCAGGCCATTCAGTGGATGATTGCCGACATGGCTACCGATATTGCCGCCGCGCGTTTCCTCTATTCCTATGCCGCTTTCTTAAAAGATCAGAAACAACCTTTTAGCAAGGAGGCTGCCATGGCCAAGGTTTTCGCTGCGGAAATGTCTACTCGTCATACTTCCAAGGCGGTGCAGATCCACGGGGGATATGGTTATATTAAAGGTCAGAAAGTTGAGCGCCTGATGCGCGATGCCAAAATTACCGAAATATACGAGGGTACCTCAGAAGCCCAGCGTATGGTTATAGCAGGAAATCTTTTACGCTAAGCCTTGGATTATGAGCCTGGGATTAAGAAACGAGGTGTTTTTTATGCCCCGAATTATTGCTTGTTATAAATGGGTGGTTGACGAAGCTTATATAAGAACCGACAGCTCGCCAGAGCTGGATTTGGAATATGCCGATAAGAAAATGAGCGACTATGACCGCAATGCCATTGAAGAAGCCATGCAGCTCTATGAAAAATATGGTGGCAGCGTGGCAGCCATTACCGTAGGTCATCCTGACGATACCAAGGGAGTTAAGGATGCCCTCTCCCGCGGCCCGGAAAAGGCCTATTTTATTAATGACCCCTCTTTTGAGAATTTGGAGCCGGCGCAAACCGCAGTTATTTTAGCTGATGTCATCACTGCAAAAACAGAATATGACCTGATCATCTGCGGAGAGGGATCGAGCGACCTTTATGCCCAGCAAGTAGGCCCGCGCCTGGCTGAACTTCTCGATATTCCATGCGTTACCATGGTAAGCAAGATAGATTTGGCAGGGGAGCAGCTCATTGCCGAGCGCAAAGTAGATGACGGTATCGAAACTGTTTCGCTAAGCCTGCCTGCTCTTTTAACGGTATTGCCCGATATTAATTCCCCGCGAATACCCGGACTCAGAGATACCCTGGCGGCTTCCAAGAAACCAGTAATCGAAATCGTTAAAGATGAACTGTCTGGAAATTTTGCACCCTGTCTGCAAGTCCTGGCCAGCTTCAAAGCCAATATGGAAAGAAACGGGCAGAAACTAAGCGATGAGGCCGCAGATATCATGCTTCTGCTAGATACTCTTCAAAGCAAGGGACTAATTGCTCGGGGGGTGAAATAGATGGCGGGAATTTGGATTTTTGCTGAAGACTACGAACATAATCTCGAACTGATACAGGGGGGAAAGGAACTGGCCCAAAAGCTGGCCGGTAAAATCGTGGTTATCCTTCCCCATAATTCAGGGAATGATGAAAAAGCCCATGACTGTATTGCCCGTGGTGCCGATGAGGTACTCTATCTTCCTCCCCTGGCCAAAGATGAGGATTTTATGGCTTGTATTCCGCTAATAGTTGCCGAAGTTTTACAGGAAAAACCCGATATTTTCCTTATCGGTTCTTCTTTACGTGGAAAAGAACTGGCAGCCCGGATTGCCGCCCGTTTAAACACCGGTTTGTGCAGTGACTGTATTTCTCTAGAACTAAGTAATGACGACCAGAGTTTGGTAATGGAGCGGCTTATCTTTGGTGGTGCAGCGGTGCAAAGGGTTGTTATACCCACCCGCCCCCAGATGGCCACCATTCCTCCCCGTCTCTTTAGCCCTGCCGCTGTGCAGGAGGGAAGAACAGGGAATATACGGGAACTGCCACCTGCGCCTCCATCAAGAGTAAAAATTCTGGGGAAAAAGACCCGAACCCATGAAGCTGCTGCCCTTACTGAGGCTAGAATACTGCTCTGCGTGGGCCGGGGAGTAGAAAAGGAAGAAGACCTTTCCCTCGTGCGGGAACTGGCTGATCTACTGGGGGCAGAAATAGGCTGTACCCGCCCTATTTCCGATGAGATGCATTGGCTGCCGGAAGAATGCTGCATAGGTCTTTCGGGAATACAGGTTAAACCGGAGCTTTATATCGGCATCGGTGTTTCCGGTCAGATTCAGCATATTACCGGTATCCGTGATGCCCGCATCATCTGTTCCATAAACAATGATGAAAACGCTCCCATATTCGCTGTCTCCGACTATGCTATTCAAGGAGACCTCTATAAAGTTCTTCCCCTAATGATTGAAGGACTGAAGAAGTCATAATATTAGAACGAAAAAAGAGTGCTTCCTGTCCCATTAAAGGGACAAGAAGCACTCTTTTTCTCTGTGTTTCGCGTCTGATGACCGTTACGTCCTCAGATTTCCGCCTTCTGTCTTCCTTCTCCCGACGACTGACGCCTGACGATCGATGACTTTTCTTACTAAAACCTTTTGCGTGCAGTGGTAGCCGGGATACCCATTTCCTGACGGTATTTGGTCACGGTCCGGCGAGAAATACGATAACCCCGTTTCTTCAGGAGCTTGGCAATGGCTTCATCACTCAAGGGCTTTAAGCTATCTTCCTCGGCAATAATCTCCTCTACCTTGCGTTTAATACTCTTGCTGGAAACCTTCTCTCCACCATAACAAGACTCCAAACCAGCCCCAAAAAAATACTTCAATTCAAATAAGCCCTGTGGGGTTTGAATATACTTGTTGGTAGTGGCACGGCTGACTGTTGATTCATGCACATCAACTATTGTTGCCACTTGCCGGAGATTAAGCGGTTTTAAATACTCGATACCTTTGTCCAGGAATTCGCTTTGGATATCAACAATACAACGGGCCACTTTATACAGAGTCATACGCCTCTGTTCTATACTGCGAATAAGCCATATCGCCGAACCCATTTTATCCTCCATATATTTTTTAGTATCCTGGGGAAAGGAATCAGGTTGACGCAGGATGTTTTCATAGAGATGGTTGACCATCAAACGGGGAAAGTGGAAATCGTTAACAATTATTATGTACTCACCCTCCACTTTTTCCACAAATACATCGGGAATTATATATTTAATTTCATCAGTATTGCTATACTGCAATCCGGGCCGGGGATCCAGGGTTCGGATCAAGTCCGATATTTCCTGAACCTGGTGAACTGGAACCGTAAGGGCCTGAGCTATTTTATTTAACCTGCCCCGGGCCAGGTCATCCATGTGCTGTTCAATAATTATCCGAGCCAGAAAACTCTCCTTGCCATAATGCTTAAGTTGCAGCAGAAGACATTCCGGCAGGTCCCGAGCCCCAACACCGTGGGGATGAAAAGAATGAACCATCTCCAGAACTTCCTCTACCTGTTCCAGGCTCACCTCCAAATGAGATGCCAGTTCCTTTAAATCGATACCCAGGTAGCCATTCCTATCAATACTGCCAATTAAATAGTTCCCTATTGCCAACTCATCCCGATTCTTGCAGCTCAAACGCAGCTGGAATTCAAGATGTTCATAAAGGCTGGGTCGCCGGGCAAAAAAGTTTTCAAAGGACTTCTCTGTTTCTGCTTCTCTACTTAAAAAGCCAATATCCCGGTCATTGTAGTATTCAAGCCAATCTTCCAGTTTGCTTTCGCTGTTATCAGCAGCCTCCTTTTCGTAGTCCCCGTTTTCCTCAGCCTCTTTCTCCTCTAAAAAAGGGTTCTCTTCCAGCTCTCTTTGAATATACTCGTTTAATTCCAGGGTGGACATCTGTAATATTGCAATAGCCTGACGCAATTCAGGCGTCATCAGTAGCTTTTGTTGCTGCTGAATAGAAATATCCTGGACTAATTTCATATCTTGTCTCCCCTTATATCTCTCTAGCTCTATATCTATCTATAATTAAGTATAATACTCCCCTGTAAAAACCCTATTTAACTATAAAAAATATTCTCCACCAAGCGGATAATATCCTGCCTTTCTTGCACAATAATAGCTTAACGAAAATGGAAGTTTTAGTCTTCCTGTAGTATCTCCTTCACTGATTCCTCCAGTTTTCGCATCCGGTAGGCCACTCCTGACTTGCTCAAGGGCGGATCTAATAAATCCCCCAGTTCCTTTAAACTGGCATCAGTATAGCTCATCCTCATTTCCGCCAAATCCCGCAAATTTCCCGGGAGAATTTCTAAACCTTGTTCTTCCAGCAGTCTCTTAATAAGTTCAATTTGCCGCAGTGAGGCATCAATGGTCTTACTAAGATTGGCCGTTTCACAATTGACCTGACGGTTGACATTATTGCGTACAGATTTGATAATACGAACATTTTCAAAGTTAAGTAAAGCTCTGCTCGCCTCCACCACTCGTAAAAAATCTACGATTTTTTCACTTTCTTTGAGATAGACGACCAAATAGTTTTTTCTCTCCACCAGCCCAGGTTCCAGGGCAAATTTATCCAGCATTTTCTGCACAGCCAAAGCCATTCGGCTATCATTCAAGACCAATTCCAAATGGTATTCTCCTTCGGGACGATTAATGGAACCGCGGCTTAAGAATATCCCCCGCAAATAAGCCCGCTTGCAGCATGTCCGCCCAAGCAGCGAGCGGTTAAGCACTGGAGTTGTTTCCTTTTCCCGGAGCAGGAGAATCTCTTCCAGCTCTTTATTCAAAGCCTCATCTTCTCCGTCCAGGAGAACATTAACTTCATATATTCGTTTTCTTTTAAATCTCTTTTGTTCTAATGCCTTAAACGTTGATGGTATTTGATAATTCTCTTTTAGCAGAGTAATGATTTTCCTGGCGGTTGCTGCGTTGTCTGCTTGCACTTTTAGAATGCGCCGGCCATCTTCGCCTACAACAAGATCTCCGCTGATGGCCAGCAATGCTGCCAGCTCTGCCTTGCGGCAACATTCCTTCTCCGGAATAATCCGGGCCAGTTCATTTCTAACATCACTGGAAAAACTCATATCTGCTCCTTTTTCCCGATTACGACTCCACTGTAAAACTCCTTTTGTTGCATAATAATTGTATAAATATATAAGCTTTACCGCATCATAGGTTCATAATAACCCGAGCCAATTTCTCTGAGTCATGCCAGGCCAGATCAGAATCAGAAACCAAGTCCGCTTCAATAAGCTTGATACCCATAGCTTCAATTTCCGGACGATTAGAAAGCACCGGAACCGCTTGCTCCCCACGATATCTTTTTAATATCCCTTCATCAATAACCCCATTGTTGACGATTATGTATTCAACAACGGACTGTGGCAGGTGTCTCATTATCACCCGCAGATGATCGACAGCAGTAAAACTATCGGTCTCCCCGTGTTCGGTCATGATATTACTGACATAGACCTTCCGGGCTTTGGAGCTTGCCAGGGCAGAGCCTATCCCTTCTACCAGGAGATTAGGGATAATACTGCTATACAGGCTGCCGGGACCTAAAACTATTATGTCAGCCTCCATAATGGCTTCCAGAGCATCCGGCACCGGCAAGCATTTTTCCGGTACCAGAAACAGACTCTCGATTTCTCCCCCATAGTTCCTAATGGATGTCTCACCATATATCAACATCCCGTCTTTCATACGAGCTCCCAGGGCCACATGTTCCAGGGTGGCTGGCAATACTCGGCCACGGACCTTCAGTACCTTGCTCACTTCCTGTATAGCGGAGACAAAATCTCCCGCTATTTCAGTCATGGCAACCAGCAGCAAATTACCAAGATTATGGCCTTTTAAGCTTCCCTCATGGTCAAAACGATGCTGAAACACCTTGTCCATCAAGGTCTCCGTCTCCGCCAGGGCTACCAGGCAATTACGAATATCTCCCGGTGGCAGGACTCCCATCTCTGCTCGCAGGCGTCCTGAACTTCCTCCATCATCGCTAACCGTTACCACAGCCGTCAGGTGGGAAGTGTAGTTTTTTAATCCTTTTAACAGAACAGAGAGTCCTGTCCCTCCACCTATAACCACCACTTTTGCTTCCTTATCAACTACTGTCATTTATTCCTCCGTTTTGTGTTTTGCAATATCTCTATGCCTGACGATTACATTATATCCCATCTTCTCCAGCTGTTTTCCGGTATAATCCGCCAAAACCACCGAGCGGTGCTGTCCACCCGTACAGCCAATAGCAATGGCCAAGTTGGTTTTGCCCTCTTTAATATAATACGGAATCAGGTATTTTAAGAGGTTTAAAAAACGCCGCGTAAAGGATTTGGTAACCGATGATTCCAGTACATAATCTATTACCATGGGATCTTTTCCCGTCATGGTTCGCATAAGCGGGTCATAAAAGGGATTGGGTAAAAAACGGACATCGATTACCAGGTCGGAATCCATAGGCAGGCCCAGCTTATAACCAAAAGAAACTATGCTGGCAGAAAAACGAAGCGTTTCATCCTCACTATAGCGAAGATCCAATTTCTCCTTAAGTTCCCGCGGGCTGAGATTGGAGGTGTCAATCAAGAAGTGCGCTTTTCCTCTCAGTTCCTGCAGCATTCTTCTTTCCTCTTGAATGGCCTCCAGCAGCCGGGAGGAACTGCCCAGGGGATGGCGGCGGCGGGACTCTTTGAAACGTCTAACCAGAACCTCATCCGAAGCTTCCAGGAAAATAATCTGGTAGTTAATTTGGCTATCTTCCAGTTCCTCAAGTACCAGAGACAAATCCGGGAAGAAATCCCCTCCCCGAACATCGATAACCAGGGCCACCTTTTTTATGCCTTCGGATTGCATGCTCAATTCGATAAACTTAAACATTAACGCCGGAGGAAGATTATCTACACAGTAATAGCCAATGTCTTCCAGGCAATTTATGGCCTGGGTTTTTCCAGCTCCAGATAAACCGGTAATTATGAGTATCTGTAGTTCTTCATTTTTTTCCCCCATTGTGTATAACCTCCCCCTGCTTCCAGGTTTGCCACTCTCTCCGGGTCAATCTTCAGATGTTCAAGTACCTGGGCACCATAATCCAGCTCCCCCACCGTTTCTTCAAAATGGGAATCGCTGTTTACTATAAAGCAAACCCCCACCCGTTCTGCCTCCATTATATCAGAAATATCGGGATGCTCATGAGCACAATTTATTTCAAACAAGACCTCTTTCTGGGCACAAGCCTCGGCTATTTCCTGGACATCCACCGTAAAAAAAAGACCGGGATGAGCCAAAATGTCTAAATCCGGGTTTTGGTAAATGGCCTCTTTACATGCCTTGGTATTGGCATTGATAGCCTTTTTCCGCTGCGCTGCCCCCAGATGGCGCAGCGAATTGCGGGCAAATAAATCCCAACCATCCTTGACTGTGGTTGGCAGAGTATAGGGATGCATACCGGCAATGAGGAGGTCTAAATCCTCAATTACGCTCGGAGGAATATCCAAAGTTCCCTGCAAATCCCGAATATTAGCCTCGGCGCCGAGCAGAACCCGTGGTCCCTCCTCATCCCAGCAATCTTCGTCTATCCTCTCTCTTATCTTCAAGTATTCACGGGCATTATCCACCCCAATAACAGCTGCCAGGGGACCGTGGTCAGTAATCGCTACCTCTTTGAGACCTCTCTTTCTCGCTGCCGCAACAATATCTACCTCACTTTGCCGCCCATCGCTATGCCGGGAATGGGTATGATAATCACCATAGAACTCCATCATAAAACTCCTTGAATCCAATATATCAAGGGGACAACCCCTGTTTATCACTATTTATCAAAAGCGCGCTTTTCCCAATAGCTTCATCATTTAGCCAATTCCGCCTTCAAATAATCGATTAATGCCACCGGAGTCGGGTTTATCCCGTTTTCCAAAGCCAAATAAAAACTGGCATAGTCTCCGGTATAACAGAGCGAATAGAGCCGGGCCAGGAATGATTCACCCCGGCTTTCTACCTCAACAAAACCCTTAACCCGCTGCTTGATTATATCCCGACTTATTGCCATGCGTCGTTTTACCCGCTCATGGTCAAAACGGTCTTTTAATATAACCACAAA
This sequence comes from Syntrophomonas wolfei subsp. wolfei str. Goettingen G311, assembly GCF_000014725.1. Lineage (GTDB taxonomy): Bacteria > Bacillota > Syntrophomonadia > Syntrophomonadales > Syntrophomonadaceae > Syntrophomonas > Syntrophomonas wolfei. The sequence continues at coordinate 303,572 of NC_008346.1, read as the reverse complement.
GAGCCGCGATACAAGTTCGGCAGGAACTTCAAATCCGACAATCTCGTTGTGGTTGAGCTCCGGAAAAACATGGTAATAAGCCGGACTCTTGGCATTCTCGTTAATCTGAGCTTTCCAGCGCAGGGCCGCCACCTCGGAAATTCCGCTGCTGCCCCAGATTATTGGGATACTATCCTTGAGCTCCCGGGCTATTTTTTTGGCCGGGTTTTTTTCTATCTCTATTTCCGGATGAAGCGAATCGCGGATATCCCGTAAAACCAGGACACATTCCCCCAATTCGTCCCTTGCACCGGCTACTATCCCCAGTTTTTCCAGCAACAAGACCAATGGAGCAAAGAGGTAGCCGGTAGCTGCCCGTGGTACCAAACCGGTCGGTACTTTTACCACTGGCTTGCCATCCAGCCGGGCCATCTTCTCCAGTTCTCCCCCGCTGCTAAAGCAGACTATGGCTGCCCCCCGTTCCCGCGCTTGCCGGTAAGCACTCAAGGTCTCTTCAGTATTCCCGGAATAGCTGACCGCATAGAAAAGGGTCTTCTCCCCCACAAAGGCGGGAAGATTATAATCGCGGTTTACCACTACCGGTATACTGGCTTTTTGTAGTGCAAAAGTGCGCAATATATCCCCGCCAATGGCTGATCCCCCCAAACCGGAAACTACAATATTTTCATAAGCTGAGCGGTAATCCTCGACAAAGTCAAATTCCATCTTGAGGCTTTCAGCAAACTGCTCTGGAAGATGATACAGGTAGTCCCTCATTTTCTCAACTGTCATATCAGCTTTAACCTTCCTTTCCCAAGTATTCATAATATTTTTATATCATTATAAAAAGTAATAAATATTATTATGCTTGTATAAATATACCGCTCAGCTCCCTTAATTGCGACCGTAGGAAGCATTAGTTGTACCCGCAAGGCGCTTTGTATATTTATACAACCCTTCTGCATCAAAAGAAGTTGGTGGAGTCGACCCTTATACAACTCCTTCCGTCCTCCGCCTTCCGTTTTCCGCCTTCCGTCTTCCGCCTTCCGACTTCTGCTATGCAACCATAAAGTACTACATCCTCCCCCAGGCGGGTAACCTCTATCTGCAGATCGCGGGCATTAAGCGGGAAAACTTCCGCTTTAACTCTTTCCCGAAGCGGCTCCAGAAGAAGGTCTTCCCAACCCAGGCTTACGGCCCCGCCTAATACTATTTTCTCGGGATTAAATATATTAACCAGGTTGCCCAGGGCTATTCCCAGATAATCTACCACCTGAGCTACAATGGTCCGGGCTTCCCTATCTCCTCGGCGAGCGGCTTCTCCCACCTCTTTGGCCCCGACCGTGCCCAGGCCGGAAAACATTCCCTGTCCTTTTCCCTCCTGCCCAAGCTCCTTTGCCATCTGCGCTATGGCGGTTCCTGAAGCCTGAGCTTCCAAGCAGCCCTGCCTTCCGCAGCCGCAGATTCTCCCCCCGGAAGCCACTACCATATGCCCGATTTCTCCGGCTCCCCCATTTTGACCCCTATAGAGCTGGCCTCCTAACATTATTCCTCCACCGATTCCGGTACTAACCGTAATATAGAGCAGGTTCTGGCAGCGCTGCATCTGGCCAAAATAATATTCTCCCAAAACAGCCATATTGGTATCTTTCTCCACCAGCGGCTCCCAACCCAGCCGAGCTTTCATTTCCTCTTTAATGTTCACCCGGTTCCATCCCAGGTTGGGCGAATCCCAAACCACCGTGTCCGGAAACGAAAGCGGCCCAGGAGTAGCTACTCCTATACCCACAATCCTATCAGCTGTTTCCGCCCCTGCTTTTAACATTTCCTGAACCCCGGCTGCTATACGATCCAGAATATCTTCCGGCCCTTTTTCGCTCTGGGTGGGAAACTTCAGGCGGCGCAAGAACTGTCCCTCAGCCATAGCAACAGCCATCAGCACTTTGCTGCCTCCCAGATCCACACATACAACCAAATCCCTGTTATCGGGATTAATTATGTGGGGGACTTTTCCATGCCTATTTCCTCTATCAATATCCGTAAAATCCTGCCCCCCTTACATGAGCTGCATAGCTACGAAACAGCCTTTTCCCCTTATCTCATATTATTCCATTCAACACTGGCCCATTTTCCAGAAACATTAGTCCTCGTTCAGGCGGAGTTGCCGTCAGTTTATCTTCCCCGGCTTTCCACCCTTCTATTACGATAGCTATGACCTCACACCTTACCCCTTACGCCTCACTATTTATCAAGTATTAATTCATGCAATACGTGGGCTACCCCCTCTTCCTCATTGGAAGGGGCCAGATAATCAGCGGCTTCTTTTACTACTTCCGGAGCGTTGCCCATGGCTACACCAATTCCGGCCCATTTTATCATAGCCAGGTCATTATAACTGTCACCAAAGGCCAGAACCTTTTCCCGGGGGATACCAAAGTAACGAGCCAGCATCTTTAAAGCCAGCCCTTTATCAACGGAACGCTTCATTACCTCCAGGAAAACCGGTTTGGAACGGGTAATATACAATTCTTCCCCATAGCGCCGGTTCAATTCCTCTTCTATGGCTAGCATCAGCCTTTCATCAAAAATGCTGGCTAAAATTTTGGGTGTATCTTGCTCCCGGGAAACAGCTATGAGGTCATCATAAAACAAGGGCTCCATTCCGGACAATTCCGCGTAATATTGGGCTTCCGGGCTCCATCTCTCTATACAAAAACAATCATTAAAATAGCTCTGGTAGAATATCCCTCGTTCTTTAAAAAATATCATAATCTCCGCCGCCAGCTTGCGCGGCAGTGGTTCATAATAGAGAACCTCCTGGGAAAACGAATTCTTTACCAGAGCTCCCTGATAGGTAATTAAAGGTATGTCTACCTTTAACTGTTGGGCATAAGGCAAGGCAGAGCGAAACATGCGCCCGGTGGCCAGCGTTACTCTAACTCCTTTTCTTTGCACCTGGCTGATAGCTTCCAGACAGGATTCCGGTATCTTCCAGGTAGAATCAAGCAGGGTATCATCCAGGTCAATTGCAACCAGTTCTATGGACATCTTTTTCCCCCAGTTCTAGTTCTTCGAAAAACTTTCCCTCGTTCAGGTTATTCCTAATTTCTTTTATCTATTACTTGCCAACGCTCTGACCCTTTTATCCGATGTCAAGTGGTCGAATTTATCTGTAGCTTTAAACGCCAACATAAGCCGGAAACATCTCCAGGCATATAAATCTTTCTTTGGTAACCCTTAACTACATTTGCTCTCCAGGAATCTATACTGATTCTTGCCAAATAGAGCTAGCAGGAAGATAAACTTAAAAATCTGCTGAACAGTGATGCCACGCAACTTTCTAATGTGTTAACTGCTCGAAGCAATTGGTACATTTTAAGATTTTTAACGAGCTTTTGGATTTCGTTAATAACCTTTTCAGATGTATCGATTTGATATAACATGATATTGTGCATCCTTTCTACATTTGGTGTGTTTTTAAGGAGTTATTAACATTTTACCAAATGGGGATGCACTTTTGTGTCAATACCGGTTTTTTAACTGTTTCTTGCATTCTTTACTGATGTAGGTGATGTCTGAAATAATTCCGCAGTGGCAGTTATAAATCTTAGAAGCAACAGAAAAATCAACTTTCGCAGAACCTAAAACTAATATACTTTACAAGACGGTTTCATATACTTATCTTCCTACTGACCCCAACAATAAAATATAAACATATTGCAATAATTCCCAGGATAAACATATCCCTAAAATACTGCATAGAATAATCCCAATCAAACTTCAAAACAATTGTTCTCTTTTCAGGTTGTTGTACAAGAGAATTTACGATACAATTCATCATAAGAACAGATATTGGGAATTTGATATCCTGTGATAAAATAAAGATATGGGAAAGGGTGCTGGTAGTTGTGCCAGAGATATTGGACCCCAAGGTAGATCTGGTCTTTAAAAAAGTATTCGGCTCCCAGGAAAATAAAAGTATTTTACTCAGTTTTCTTAACGCAGTCTTAAATTGGACCGGAGAACAAAAAATTGTAGATGTTAAAATTCTGAATCCTTACCTGGAACCGGAGAGTATTGATGACAGTGTGGGTATACTGGATATTAAACTGCAATTAGAAAATGATGACCTGGTAGATGTAGAAATGCAGATTGGCAATCTGGGCAACATGGAGAGACGCAGCACCTATTATACTTGTCGCATGTTTGGAGACCAGAACATAAGCGGCGGGAGATATCAAGACCTTAACCGGGTAATCGCCATAAATGTATTAGATTTTACCCGGATAAAAAATATCGAACGCTATCATACAAAATTCAGGTTACGAGAGACCCAGGAGAATATAGACCTGACCGATGCCATAGAAATTCATTTCATCGAGTTGCCCAAACTAAGACAAGAAATGGCGAGTTATACCGACCCATTGGATAGATGGGTGGTGTTTTTGAAAGGAGGATGGAATATGGAGCTTCTTGACAGGTTGGCTAAAGAAGACCCTGCCATCGGGCAAGCAAAACAAGTGTTGGAACAAATGGCTTCCAATCCTAGAGAAAGAGAACTCTACGAACTCAGGCGAAAAGCTATATTAGACAGGAATTCAGCCCTTTATGAAGCAAAGATGGAAGGCAAAGCAGAAGGCAAAGCGGAAGGCCAGGCCATTATACTGTTGCGCCTATTGAAAAAGAAGTTTGGATTTATGCCGGTTGAAATGGAAAACCGGGTAATGTCCATGTCGGCAGAAAAGCTGCAGGAACTGGCGGAAGCAATATTTGATCTGGGAACAATAGATGAGCTTAATAATTTCATAAGCAGATAAGTTAGAGAATAAGTCATAGGATAAGCAACGGACTTATTGTAGAAATTTAAAACAGGAGAAATAAAAGGACAACTTTTTTAGTTTTACCCGGCGAAGAGCTGAGGAATTAAGTATATTAGAGAATTGAATAGCCCGGGTACCAGATATCGCGCAGCGCCTGGTTAGAATGATAATCCGTGAGTACTTGGCCAGACAGGAAGGGAATAAAAGCGAATAGGAAATCTACCCATAGAAAGTCATAAGAAGGACCCTAAGGAAGGCTGCCAGCCTATGCGGGCAGCCTTCCTGATTATTATGCCACCTGGTATTAGGCAAGGTTGGCAAGGTTCAATGCTAATGACGATAAATTCTATTAAGATTGCACCGGCGAAGGCGAGCAGGCGACAGGGGGCGAGAGGACATCGCGAGAGTGCTATTACCCTGCGGGTACTCCTGGTGTTCCACCCTGCGAGTGTCACTATTAAGGTTGACAACCCTGGATGGGAGGTTAGCGCGCACCCCTTGAGCCGCGAGACAAGCCGTAGGTGTTGCCCATGCCATGCGAAGCGCCCTTTCGGGCACAACTGATGCTCCCTTCGGTCGCTATTAAGGGAACTACGCGGGTTTGAAAGAAATTCTTTCATGATGTTTTGTGCCTTTCGCAGAAAGGAATGTTCATATTTATGCAAACTAATGAATATCAATAACTTTTTGCAGTAAAACCAATAGCTTAATTCCTGAATCTAAAGGTTCTGTCATCGATAAAGAAGCTGATTATAAAACTGATGATACTGATTAGCAAAGCGCTGACGATAGCCCAGCCAAAGCCATGAATATCAAAGCCCTTGACGGTTGCCGAGGTTATCCACAGCATTACACCGTTAATAACAAAGGTGAAAAGCCCTAGCGTAACAATATTCAGAGGTAAGGTCAAGATAATCAACAACGGCCGGATTACCGCATTTACTATTCCTAGAAATATGGACCCGACAATAGCCCCCCAGAGCGTAAGTTCGAAATTCTCTAACAAAGCTGCAGTAATAACAATAGCCAGGATATTTAAAAACCACCTGAGCACCCAACCCTGCAAACAAACCCCCTCCTTTCTCGATTATTATTCCCGATAATAATCTCTTTCTTAAATCATACGGAATTTTGTTGCTTATTCCAACAGCTTTTTTCCCCCACTTCGACTTATTTCCCGGGAAATATTCCGATAAGTGAAATTTTCAACAAGCAGGCTGGTGAAAGGAGGCGAGCGATATATTTATACCAGCCAATATATAATAACTTTTCGCAGTGGAACCCCCCATAACCATAGGCCACAAACAACGATGAAATTGAGTAAGCGGGGTTTAAACAGTAAGATAGGGGTTAGGGAATCACCCTCTCTACCCTTATGTCCGACGTCTAACGACCTACGTCTTCCATTCACTGGCATCTGGCGACCATTCCGTCCTCCGTCTCCCGACGACTGACGACCTTTTCATACTAACCAGGTTTTGATTTTTATTAGACTTTTCAGTCCTGATTATGGAAGAACTCTATTACCGCCAGTGCCGCTTTCCGGTTCATTCCCGGAACGGCCGCTATTTCATCCAGTGAAGCTTCCTTAATTTTGGCCACCGAAGTGAAATGAACCAGCAGGTTCTTCTTTCTCTGCTTCCCTATTCCCGGTATTTCGTCCAGAGCAGAAGACCTGATTTTTTTTGCCCTTCTCTTCCGGTTATATTCAATAGCAAAACGATGGGCTTCATCCCGAAGCCTCTGCAGCAATTGCAGTCCATTATCCCGGGCCGCCAATACCAGTGGCTGGCTTTTACCTGGCCGGTATATCTCCTCATTCTTTTCAGCCAAAGCAAACAGCGGGATATCCAGATTCATTTCCTGCAAAACTGCTGCTACGGCATTAACCTGTCCTAATCCACCATCGACCAGTATTAAATCCGGCTCCGGCAAAAAAGCTGGATTAGCCTGGCGGGCATTCTCCAAACGCCTTCTAACGGTTTCAGCCAGTGAGGCAGTATCATTATTCTGTTGAGTTCTGATTTTAAAATGGCGATAAGCCTTTTTCTCCGGTTGGCCTCCGACAAAAACCACCATAGAGGCCACTGTTTCCTCCCCGGCCAGATGAGATACATCAAAACATTCCAGGCGATTAGGCACCACTTCCAGGTCCAGAACCCGCGCCAAATGCGAGAGAGCGGCGAGCTGCTTATTCTCTTCCCGCTGCTTTTCCTCCAGGAGTAAACGAGCATTTTCCAGCAGCATATTGAGAACCTGTTTCTTTTCTCCTCTTTGCGGAACCCGGAGTTCTACCCGGTGGGAGACCCTGGATTTCAGCCAGGCCTCCACCAGTTTGGACTCAGAAGGCAGGTGGCTCAAGAGTATCTCCGGTGGAATATCAGGGTTTTCATCATAATAGTGTTTAATAAAAAATTCCATGGCCTCATTCTCATCTTCCTGGATAGGGCGCTTCAGCCAGAAAGTATCTTTGCCTACTATCTTTCCCGAACGGACTTTAAAAACCAGGACCAGGTTCTCCTTTTCCCCGCTTAGCATCCCCACCAGGTCCAGTTCATAGGGTGAAGCCAGCTCAATCTTTTGTTTTTCACCCAACTGGCGCAGGGATTGGATCTGATCCCGCAGGCGGGCGGCTTTTTCGAACTCCAGACTCCTGGCGGCCATAGCCATTTCTTTTTCTTTTTCCCGGACTATCTCTTGAAAATCACCCTCCAGAAAAGTGATTAAGGCTTGAACCTTCTGGCTGTATTCTTCTTCTGAAATTTCACCGCTGCAAGGGGAGAGACATTTACCCATGTCGCGGTTGAGACAGGGCCGGCGCCGGGACTTCATAGTCCGGCAACTGCGCAGCCCGAAAACGCCGTTGAGCAGCTTGAGCGTATCGCGCAGGGAAGTAACATCGGTATAAGGTCCAAAGTAGCGCGATACTCCGTCTTTTTTTTCCCGGGCCAGGTAAACCCGCGGAAATTTATCGGCGACAGTGACTTTGATATAAGGATAGCTTTTATCATCGCGCAAATCGATATTATACCTGGGCTTATAGCTTTTTATAAGGTTGTTTTCCAGAATGAGAGCTTCCATTTCACTGTGGGTGACGATAAAGTCAAAATCACTTACCCAGGCCATCATCGCCTTTACCTTGGGATGCATTCGCTCCGGGGCTTGAAAATAGGAGCGCATTCGCTGGCGAAGAACCCGGGCTTTTCCCACATAGAGCACCTGCCCCTCCTGGTTTTTGAACAAGTATACCCCCGGTTGGAGCGGCACCTTTTTTAATCTTTCCTTCAGCATCTCATCACCCATCCTTCACCCCATGCCCCCGATTCTTGTATAAATATACCGCTCGCAATCTTTGCATGGGCAACACCTACGGCTTGTCTCGCGGCTCAAGGGGTACCGCGCTAACCTCCCATCCATGGTCGTCAACCTTAATAGTGACACCCGCAGGGTGGAACACCAGGAGTACCCGGAGGGTGATAGCGCGCTTTCCGCCCTCCGTCATCCGTCATCCGTCATCCGTCTAAGATATCTTGCAAATACTTGCCGGTATAAGACAAGGGGTGCTTGGCCAATTCCTCCGGGGTCCCTTCGGCTACAATATAACCGCCTTTTTCCCCGCCTTCCGGCCCCAGGTCGATTATATGGTCAGCGGATTTGATCATATCCAGGTTATGTTCAATAACCAGTACGGTATTTCCATTATCTACCAATCTGTTTAGTACCGTAAGCAAATGTTTAACATCTTCCTTATGCAAGCCGGTGGTGGGTTCATCCAATATATACAGGGTCTTGCCGGTCGAACGCTTGGAGAGCTCGGTGGCCAGTTTCACCCGCTGGGCCTCGCCGCCGGAAAGACTGGGGGCCGGCTGTCCCAATTGGATATAACCCAGGCCCACATCCTGCAAAACCTTGAGTTTACGATAAACCCGGGGGATATTCTCGAAAAGTTCCACTGCTTCATCTACGGTCATTTCGAGTACATCTGCAATAGTTTTACCCCGGTATTTGACCTCCAGGGTCTCCCGGTTATAGCGTTTGCCCTTGCAGACCTCGCAAGGTATATAAACATCGGGCAAAAAATGCATTTCTATTTTTATTATCCCATCTCCGGAACAGGCCTCACAGCGTCCTCCCCGCACATTAAAACTGAAGCGTCCGGGCCGGTAACCGCGCAGGCGTGCTTCTCCCGTATTGGAAAACAGCTCCCGGATACCATCGAAAGCCCCGGTATAAGTAGCCGGATTGGAACGGGGAGTGCGCCCGATAGGGGACTGGTCAATATTTATTACCTTATCGACATTTTCCATCCCTTTCATCTGCTGATAACTGCCGGGACGATGCCGGCCTCCGTGCAGTTCCTTCATCAAAGCGGGATAGATTATATCCTCCACCAAAGTACTTTTGCCGGAACCTGAGACACCAGTGATAAGCACCAGTTGGCCCAGGGGAATGGCAACTTCAATCTCTTTCAGGTTATGCTCCGCCGCCCCTTTAAGCAGAAGTTTATGCCCGTTTCCTACACGGCGCTGGGAGGGAATGTCTATTTCCAGTTTACCGGCCAGGTATTGGCCGGTAAGCGATTCTTCGGCAGCCATTATGTCTTCCAGCCGCCCTGCGGCCACTACCTGTCCTCCATGTATGCCGGCCCGGGGACCAATATCCACAATATAATCCGCTGTTCGAATCGTATCTTCATCATGTTCCACTACAATTACCGTATTTCCCAAATCCCGTAGCCGCTTCAGTGTAGCCAGCAGGCGATCGTTGTCGCGAGGATGCAGTCCGATACTTGGTTCATCCAGCACATAGAGAACCCCTACCAGGCTGGACCCCACCTGGGTGGCCAGGCGGATGCGCTGGGCTTCGCCCCCGGAAAGACTCCCCGCTGCCCGGTCCAGGGTCAGGTAATCCAGCCCCACATCCACCAGAAAAGTCAGCCTTTCCCGGATTTCTTTTATCACCTGCCGGGCAATGAACAAATCCCTCTCGTTCAGTTCCAATCGATGGAAAAACTCCAGGGCATCCCTTACAGACAAAGCGGTCACCTGGTTGATGTTCTTTTCCCCCAGCAATACCCATAAAATTTCGGAGCGCAGCCGCTTTCCCCCGCAGGCCGGGCAGAGGGTGGAACTCATATATCTTTCGATATCTTCCCGGGCCGCCTCGGATTTGGTCTCATGGTAACGGCGCTTAAGATTGTTGAAGACCCCCTCGTAACTGGAGCGAAAGCTGCCGGTTTCTCCGTAAGAATTGGTATAAACTATCTCAAAGCGCTCCTTATCGTTTCCATATAAAATAGTTTTAATTTGTTTGGAGCTCAACTCCTTTAAAGGACTATCTACAGGGATATTATTCCTGGCCGCCATAGCCGCCAGTATCTGGTTATAATAAGTGTGAAAGTTCCTGGACCAGGGGATTACCGCCCCCTGGTCCAGGCTCTTGTTCATATCCAGCAGCAAATCCGCGTCGATTTCTCGTTTCTCCCCCAACCCGTCGCATTCCGGGCAAGCCCCGAAGGGGCTGTTGAAGGAAAACATGCGGGGACTGAGCTCCGGCAGGCTGAAACCACATTCCGGGCAGGCAAATTCCCGGCTGAAGAGAATCTCTTCCTCACTGCCATCTTCCTGGAGCAAGCGGGCTTTTACTATGCCCTCTCCCAGTTCGAAAGCCAGTTCCAGGGACTCTGCTAGGCGGCTCCTGATGCCCTCTTTCAGCACCAGGCGGTCAACCACCGCAGCGATATCATGCTTCTGATTTTTGGCCAGAACGATCTCCTCATCGGCCGTGTACTCGAAACCATCCACCAGCACCCTTACAAAACCATCCCGGAAGAGGTTCTCCAAGACTTTCTTGTGCTCCCCCTTTTGCCCTTTGATAATGGGCGCCAGCAGTTTGAGCCGGCTTCCGGCAGGCAGGGCGAGCAAACTATCCACTACCTGGTCCACCGTCTGTTTTTTGATGGGCTGCCGGCAATGGGGACAATGCGGTTTCCCCACCCGGGCAAAGAGCAGACGCAGGTAATCATAGATTTCGGTCACCGTCCCTACCGTGGAACGGGGATTATTGGAGGTGGATTTCTGGTCAATGGAAATGGAGGGAGAAAGCCCTTCGATATGGTCAATATCGGGCTTGTCCATTTGCCCCAAAAACTGCCGGGCATAGGTGGAAAGCGACTCCACATAGCGCCTCTGTCCCTCGCTGTATATGGTATCGAAAGCCAGGCTGCTTTTGCCCGAGCCCGATACTCCGGTAAATACCACCAGTTTATCCCGGGGTATCTCCAGATCAATGTTCTTCAAATTGTGCTCCCGCGCACCTTTTATTATAATGCGGTTTTTCATCTTTTCCCCCGTCTCCTGCTTTTCTTGACCGGTTGCTGCAATTCCCGAATACTGTCCCGTAGACGGGCGGCCTTTTCAAATTCCAGGGTTTCTGCCGCCCGGTACATATCGGCTTCCATTTCCCGTAAGAGCTTTTCCCTCTCCTCCCGGGCCATTTTTTGAAAATCGCGGATATCGTATTCTACCGCCTCTTCGGCAATAGTTGCTTCTACCGGAGCATATATGGCCTTCCTGATGCTTTCCGGAGTAATATGGTGTTCCCGGTTATACTCCAGTTGTTTCAAACGGCGGCGGTTGGTTTCATCTATAGCCGACTTCATTGAGAGGGTGATTTCATCCGCATACATTATCACCTTGCCCTCAACATTGCGGGCGGCTCGGCCGATAGTCTGAACCAGCGAGCGGGTTGAGCGAAGAAAACCCTCTTTATCCGCATCGAGTATGGCTACCAGGGCTACTTCCGGCAGATCCAGACCTTCCCGCAGCAGATTTATTCCCACCAAAACATCAAAAACTCCGCTGCGTAATTCTCTCAAAATCTCCAACCTTTGCAGGGCATCTATGTCCGAATGCATGTAACGCACTTTTAAACCTGTATCAGCCAAATAATCTGTCAGGTCTTCCGCCATCCTCTTGGTCAGGGTGGTTATCAGAACCCGGTAACCCTTTTCCACCACTGCCCGGGCTTCAGCCATAAGATCATCAATCTGGTTCTGGCTGCTCCTGACCTCTACCTCCGGGTCAAGCAGTCCGGTCGGGCGGATAATCTGCTCACTCACCTGTACGCTATGCTGCAATTCATAATCAGCCGGGGTGGCACTGACATAAATCACCTGATTAATCTTCTCCTGAAATTCGGCAAACTTTAAAGGCCGGTTGTCCAGAGCGGAAGGCAGGCGAAAGCCAAAATCCACCAGGTTTTGCTTGCGGGAGCGATCTCCCTCGTACATACCCCGAATCTGGGGCACGCCAATATGGGACTCATCGATAAAGAGCAGGAAATCATCCGGGAAAAAGTCCAGCAAGGTATAGGGCGGCTCGCCGGGGGCTCGTCCCGTAATATAACGGGAATAATTCTCAATCCCCTTGCAATAACCTATCTCTCTTATCATTTCCAAATCATAACGCGTTCTCTGCTCCAGCCTCTGCGCCTCCAGCAGCTTGCCTTCCATTTTGAAGCGGGCCAACTGCTGCGCCAGTTCTTCCTCGATCTGCCCGGCGGCTTCTAGCATCCGTTCCCGGGTGGTGACGAAATGGGAAGCAGGAAATATCATGCTGTGCAAACGGCGGCCTATGATTTCCCCGCTCAAGGGGTTAAATTCGATAATGCGATCGATTTCATCACCGAAAAACTCCACTCGGAGAGCATTCTCATTGGAGGAGGCGGGAAATATCTCCACCACATCCCCGCGAGCCCGGAAGTTCCCTCGGAAAAATGAAAAATCATTGCGTTCATAATGGTTGTCCACCAAACGGCGTAAAAGATCATCCCGGGCTATTTCCATTCCGGGACGCAGCGATACGGCCAGGGAGTAGTAATCCTCCGGAGCACCCAGGCCATAAATACAGGAAACGCTGGCCACTATTATCACATCGCGCCTCTCTAAAACGCCAGCTGTAGCCGAATGGCGAAGCTTGTCTATCTCATCATTAATGGAGGAATCCTTCTCAATATAGGTGTCAGTCTGGGGAACATAAGCCTCCGGCTGGTAATAATCATAGTAGCTAATAAAATACTCCACGGCATTATCCGGGAAAAACTGCTTGAACTCGGAATAAAGCTGGCCGGCCAGGGTTTTATTAGGGGCCATAACCAGGGCCGGTCGCTGCAACTCTTCTATAATCCGGGCCATAGTAAAGGTCTTACCGGAACCGGTTACTCCCAAGAGGGTCTGGTCACGAAATCCTGCCGCCACTCCGTCCAGAAGCTGCTTTATCGCCTGCGGCTGGTCTCCGGTCGCTTTATAGGATGAATGTAATTTAAATTCCGGCATATTATAACCCACTTTCAATACCGTTACAAAAACACTTGGAAAGCTCAGAACCCAACTCTTGTTCTATCTCCATTCTTTTCTTATCGATGGAATCATAGTCCATAAAGCTCGCATTAATCTTTTTAATCTTTTTTACCGCCAGGCAAGCATTCTCCAGTTCATCTTGCACCTGCAAGAGCATAGCTTCATGGTTGCGATAAACCTGGCTGTTTTTCATCCCCAGCAGGCTGCAGTCGTAATCACTGAGGCATTTTCCCAAGTCTACCAGCAGGTCGCAGGGTTTCAGGTTAATCTCCATCTCCCCAATATCTATCAAAGCCGTCTGGGAACTGCTTATAATCACCATCAATAGCCTTTCCGGCTCCAACCCAGAGTGATAATACTCTAAGAACTGCCCCTTTTCTGCTGCCTTGCGGGCCAACTCAGCAATCATGGTCGATTTCCCGCAGCCCTCAGGTCCCTTGAAAATATACCTTTTCCGGCAGGGGGTACTGAGTTCCTCAATATAGCTGATTATACCGTCAGCAGTCACCGCATTGGCAAAATAATGTCTTTCCCTTACTTCTTCCTCTGCCAGGCGGGCTTCGAGCTCCTGAAAAATCTGGTTAAATTTACTATTGTCCAGGTGACGAGCGCTTAGCTGTCTTAGCTCTTCCCTGGTCTGGATAACGCTTTTTAAAATATTATAGGCTTTGCTATGGTGCTTTTCTACTCTTTGCACCAGTTCCAAAATATCTCGGCCCTTTTCGGCTGCGGCTTTTCTATCCCGGTAATCTTCCAAATTGATTATTTCCGCTCTCCCTGCGGGATAGCCGGGGTCAATGGTAATAGGCAGACTGCCATTCACTACCGCCGCCTCCATTTGGGGTAAGTATATTCCTTCCGGATTAAGTGGATTCAGGGCCGACAACCATACTTCCACTTCATAACCCTGTTCGGCCATGGATTGACCCAGAAGCCGCAAAAAGCTAGATTTCCCAGTGCCGGCGGGACCTTTCAAAATAAAGATTTTCTGCAGCCCTGCCAGCAGCTCCGGCATAAAGCTGCAGTAACCCCCGGCAGTATTGCTGCTAGTAAAAACATAGCGAACTTTTCCCTGCTTACCCAGCATAAACAACTCTCCCCTTGCCTGCCCTCTCATCCTTTAAGCCTTTTTAATTTTTCCCATATTTTTTGCAAAAGTCCAAATATATTATCTTCTTGCAAAAGCAAATACCTGCGGTTATAGGGGTCGGGGGCAGGGATGATACCCAGCTCTCTTCCTGATTTTTGCTCTAATTGACATAGCATTCTTTTCCCTTCACGCAAAACTTCCAGGCGAACCCGGCCCTGCGATCGCTCCCATTCTGCTTCCAGGGCGTATAAGCTCTGTAGTTCCTGGCCATTGGCCAGCAATATAATATCCCGCGATTTTATTCCCGCCCGGTCAGCCACTGTTCCGGGGATTACATCCAGAACCATCACCCCAGATCCGCTTTGCAGGTACAATGGTTGCTTTCGCCTTTCTTCCCGCTGTCCCAACCATATTACCAGTTCGTGGCCCAGGGGACCGAACAGGGCAGCAGCCAGACCCAAAGCCTCCCAACGCGAGGCCCCCAGGGCCAGCAGAAGCAGAATCAAACTGAAAGCAAAAAGTTTTCCTGCCGAATGGCGGATTCGTTGCGCCGGGGTAGTGGTAGTAGTTATTTCCCCGTAACCCAGAATAGCCAAAACCGGGAGCAGGGCATAAGTTTGATCCGGCGATACCGTAGGATAGTCTTTTAGTAAAGGCCACCAAGCCGGCATATCTATTCCACTGCCTGGTTCAATCATGCCAACACCAATTAAGGCTACCAGAGGAATAGGCCAGAATTTTTGCAGGTTAAATCCTCCCTGAACCGTGCCGTCTTTTTTAATATAAATCGGAGAAGGTTGAAATTTTCCGTCAAGCAGGATGAGTGAACTTTCAACCATATGCAGCACGGCAATCAAACCCATCAAATGCGGGACATTTATTTCCGGATAGCCGGTAAGCAGGCTGAATAGGGAAAGTATTCCTCCGGCATAAGCAAAGCACAAAAAGCGGGGATTAATTAACATTAAGAGGATAGCCAGCAGCCATAGCTGCGCTATCCCTATGTTGTTGAGGTTAATACCCAGTAGAACCAGCAAGATGCTTCCCAGTCCCCCTCCCAGAAGTCCCAGGAAGCTTGATAGTAAGGCTGCCTTCCAGTAGCTTTTGCGTCCATTATCCAAAATCCGCCCGGAAAGCTTATCCATGCGTCTATACTGCCAGGCTACCATCATAAAAAGAAACAGGTATATTAAAAGAAAAAGGGGCGAAGTAAATGTAGTTACAAAAACTCGCCCCATCATCTCTAAAACAGCTAATGATTGTTCCAGTCAAACCACTCCTTTAATCAAGAAGCCTTGCTCACCGGCCCGGCTATCTGCTTTTTCACTATCTCCAGAGCCTTTTGCAACTGCCGATCCTCTTCACTGTTAGCTTCATTTTTAACTGGGAAGTCCGGGGTTATCCCGATTTCGTTTATATCAGTACCATCTGGGGTAAAGTACTTCTGAGTAGTAAGCTTCAAGGCTCCCCCGTTGCCCAGAGGATAAACCGTCTGTACCAGGCCTTTACCATAAGTTTTGTCCCCTACCAGCAAGGCCCGTTTATTATCCTGCAAGGCTCCAGCCAGGATTTCCGAAGCACTGGCGCTATCACCGTTTACCATTACCACCAGTGGAATATCCAACTTGCCATGACCGGCCTTGTGTACGGTTTTGTTGCCTTTGCGGTCTACTACACTTACAACTTCCTGCCCATCCAGAAAAATTGAGGCGATGGCAATGGACGCATCAAAATCGCCTCCCCCATTGTTACGCAGGTCTAAGATCAGGCCCTCGACTTTTTTCTCCTCCAGCAGCTCATCTATACTCTCTTTCATTTCCTCAGCGGAACGAGAGTGGAACTGGTTGAGTCCAATATAACCGATACGAGGCTTTTCACTAATTATCTTGTCTTCCACCGAAGGGACATTGATTATCTCCCGGATTATGCGAAAATCGTATTCTTTCTTATCTGATTCCCGGTATACTCCCAGGAGCAATTGGGTCCCGGGATCACCCCGCATCAGGTGTACGGCATCATCAGTACTCATATTCAACGCGCTCTTGTTGTTGATGCGCAAAATAATATCCCCATGTTTTACCCCCTCCCTATAAGCTGGAGTATCCTTTATGGGTGATACTATTTTCAGGCGACCTTCATTATCCTGCAGAACATAAACCCCAATTCCCCCAAATTCCGCTTCCAATCTCTCTCTGAGGTCCTTCCAGGTTTGCTTATCCAGGTATTTGGAATAAGGGTCTTGCATGGAATCAACTATCCCCGCCGTTGCCCCTTGAATAAGCTGGCTATTATTAACTTCATAGAGAGCCTGGCTCTTCACCAGCCCCAATACGCTAATAAGAGTGCTTATACCGGCGGCATTGGTAATGTAAACATACAAAAGGCCAGCCACAACCAGCATTCCCACCAGCGCAAAAAAAGTTTTAAAACTATTTACCAATCGGCTCTTTCTCAATTCTCCACCACCATATGAAATTATATTTTAAAACTACATTTAATATGTTACTTCATTAGACAGTTCAACACAATCTTTACGAAAGCTTGAGATGGAGGATTTAGCCCCCAGCTTAACATATATTAGCACACAAGTAAAAACGGCGGGAGTCCATACTCCTGCCGTTCCCATAAAGCTTTCCATATCTAATAAAATTCACATGGGCAACACCTGTGGTTTTCCCTATTTTACATAACCTGCGGGGTCAACCGGGCTGCCATTGACCCGAACTTCAAAGTGCAGGTGGGGGCCGGTGCTCCAACCGGTACTACCTACCTTGCCTATGGCCTGCCCTTTGCTTACCTGCGCCCCGTTCTTCACCAGGAAAGCAGACTGGTGAGCATATAGAGTGGACATCCCGTTTCCGTGATCTATAACCGTTACCTGCCCATAACCCGACATCCAACCAACATAAATAACCTCTCCGCTGTCAGCGGCCACAATGGTACTGCCCTGGGAAGCGCCTATATCCATCCCGGTATGTAATTTTCTGGTCTTAAGTATCGGATGATATCTCATTCCATAAGGCGAAGTTATCTTTTTGCAAGAAGGAGCCGGCCAAGTATAGGTTCCCGAGCCAAGCTGCGCTCCGCTGCCACTGGATTGAAGCTTCTTGATCATGGCTTCTATTTCTCGGGAGGCTTTTTCCAACTCCTCCAGGGCTTGCTGGTAGGCCTTCTTTTCTTTTTGGACACTACTTAATACTACCGACTTCTGCTCACGTTCCTCACCCAGTATACCTTTCTTTTCCTCCTGGCTCTGCTGGGCATTGAGTAATTCTTTTCGACTTGCTTCCAGCAATTCTTTTTTCTCGTTTAAGGCTTTTCTCTGTTTATTTATGGAATCAATCAATTCCACATCCTGTTCAACAATAAGATTTAACATATCATAGCGGGTAAGGAAGTCGTTGATATCAGTAGCCGCTAACAAGACTTGCAGGTAGGTAAGGTCTCCCTCTTCATAAATGAAAACCATGCGCTCGCTTAAGATATCACTCTGCTCCGCCAGTTTGGCCTCCATTTCCGCAATATCCTTTTCGGTTTTCGCTATATTATCCTCCAGAAAACTTATTCGCTCCCCCAGGGTTTTGATTTCACTTTCGGTCCGGATTATATTCTGTTCAATATTTTGCAGTTGCCCCATTATGGTTTTTTCTTTTTTCCGGGCCTGATCCAAATTGCTCTTTTGCCGGTTTATCTGCTGATCAACATCCTGCAGCTTTTTTTGCTGTTCTTCCAGTTCACCGGCTGAAACTGGAAAAATTAAAGCCAAGCCCAGGAACAGCGTCAGGAACCAGGCCAGCGTTTTCGTTGCTTTGCTCATTTTTTAAATCCTCCCCTTTGTAGTCGCTTAAACAGGGTTGACACGGGGACGGGGTTGTTGACAACTTCCGCCTTCCGTCCTCCGTCTTCCGTATATCACACATCCAGGAAACGGTTTAGTGAGATATAGGTCCCAAGGACCCCTAAAATCGCCCCGACGGCCAACAAAGCTATATAAAGCTGGTTCAAAATGGGACCACCGGTTACCAGGGGAATAAAATACACACTCCCCATATTGTTGACCAGTGAGCTGTAGGCTCCAGCCAACAGAAGGATGGACAAAAGAGCCCCCAGGGTTCCCAGCAATATGCCTTCAATAAAGAAGGGCCAGCGTATAAACCAGTCAGTAGCACCAACCAACTTCATCAGGTATATCTCCTTGCGCCGGGCATAAATAGCCAGGCGAATGGTAGTGGCTATCAAAAATATGGCCCCCAGGGACAGCAATACAATAAAGGCCAGGCTGATAGCCCGCACCCACTTGGTCACGGCGAACAACCTTTCCACAACTCCCTGGCCGTAATTTACCTTGTAAATCCCCTCGATTTTTTCCACTTTGCTCGCAATACGCGGTACATCATGGGGGTTCTTGGCCTTTACTTCAAAACTATGGGGCAAGGGGTTCTTGCCCAGGGTGGATTTAAGATCATATTCCTTATTGCCATAACTTTTTTCCAGCCGGGCCAGGGCCGTATCCCGGGAAACGAATTTTACGCTCTTTACCCCGTCAAGCTTGGAGATTTGCTCCTCTATCTGTGAAATCTGCGACCTGGTCAAAGCCCGGTCCAAAAATGCCACCATTTCAACATCAGATTCGAGCTTTTTTATGACATTTCCGGCATTTACCGTCATTAACACTGCCATTCCCAGTATCAATATACAAATAGAAACGGTGGAAACACTGGCTATAGTTAAAACCTTGTTCCGGCGCAGGGATTTCCAGGCCTCCCGCCAGAAATATAAAACATTTCTCAATTTCATACGATTGACTCCCCGTTCGGGTTATCAGCGATAACCCGTCCTTTATCCAGCAGAATGACTCTTTTACGGGCAGCCTTCACCAGTTCCCGGGCATGCGTAGCCATGATAACCGTTGTTCCCTTACGATTAATATCAAAAAGAAGTTCCATAATCTCTCGGGAAATATCAATATCCAGATTTCCCGTAGGCTCATCGGCAATAAGCAAGAGAGGGCGATTGGCCAAAGCTCTGGCAATACCGACCCGCTGTTGCTCCCCTCCGGATAATTCGCCGGGGAAAGAGTTTTCTCTGCCTTTCAAACCTACCATCTCAATAACTTCGGCTACCCGCTGGCGAATCTCTTTAGGATTGGCTCCTACAACTTCCATAGCAAAGGCGATGTTTTCGCTGGCGGTCTTGTTTTCCAGCAGCTTAAAATCTTGAAATATTATTCCTATATTTCGCCGCAAGGGGGGTACTTCACTGCGCTTCATTCGTACAATACTGCGGGAAGCAATAAATATCTGCCCCCGCGTAGGTACTTCCTCCCGGAAAAAAAGCTTTATCAGGGTTGATTTCCCGGCCCCGCTGGGCCCCATAAGAAAAAGAAATTCCCCCCGTTCGATTTTCAAAGAAACATCATCCAGGGCCTTAACCCCATTGCTATAAATTTTGGAAACATTATAAAACTGCACTAGCATTTATTATCCTCCAAAGACAGAAAAAAACCACCTTCAAGGTGGTTCTACAAAAAAGCCGAAAAATCCTTTTTTCTTTTATTTCTTTTTAAGTAATTTTCGGGCTTTTTCCACTATTTGTTCTATACCCAGGCCATAATACTGCAAAAGTTCCTCCGGACTGCCGGACTGGCCGAAGAGGTCATTTATCCCCAAGCAAGTTACCGGTACCGGGCAATGCTCACATACTACTTCACAAATGCTGCTGCCCAAACCCCCTATTATGCTGTGTTCTTCCAGAGTCAACAGAGCTCCGCTTTCTCTGGCCTTACGAATAATCATTTCCTTATCCAGCGGTTTAATACTTAATATATCAACAACAGAAACCTCTATCCCTTCGCCGGCCAGAATTTCTGCCGCCTGCAAAGCCTTGCTCACCATGATGCCGCAGGCCATAAGGCTGAGGTCTTTCCCCTTGCGCAGTTCCACCGCCCGCCCAATGGCAAAGTCCAGCTCAGGATCGTGAACCTGCGGAACAGCCGGTCGCCCCAGTCGCAGGTAGGCGGGGCCATCGTGCTGGTAAAGCTGGAAAAGGGCTTGGCGGGTGCTTATTCCATCCGATGGTACTATCACCGTCATATTGGGTACACTGCGCATCAAGGCGATGTCCTCCACCGATTGGTGCGAGCCCCCGTCTTCACCCACGGTAATCCCGGCATGAGTGGCGCAGATTTTTACATTTAGCTTGGCATAGGCAATGGAATTGCGTACTTGCTCGAAGGCCCGCCCAGTGGCAAAGATAGCAAAGGAACTGGCGAAAACTACCTTGCCGCAGCTAGCCAGCCCAGCGGCCATACCCATCATGTTCTGCTCCGCAATCCCGGCATTTATAAATCTTTCGGGATAGGCCCGGGCAAATTCCACCGTCTTGGTGGACTTGGACAAATCAGCATCCAAAACTACTATATTATCATATAAGGCCCCCAGCTCCAGCAGGGCCTGGCCATAAGCATCCCTCGTTGCTTGCTTTTTCAAAAATCTTTCCTCCCTAAATTCACTACAAAATGTACTATTTTGCTTTAGGCCAGTTCTGCCAAAGCTTTCTCCATTTCCTCCCGGTTAGGAGCGGTACCATGCCATTCCACGCGGTTTTCCATAAAGGAGCAGCCCTTGCCTTTGGTAGTGTGGGCAATAATGGCAGTAGGAGAACCCTTAAAAGAACGGGCGCTGTTTAAAGCCTCCATAATCTGGCGGTGGTCATGCCCATCAATCTCCAGGGTATTCCAACCAAAAGCGACAAACTTATCCGCTATGGGTTCAGGTGACATGACCTCGGCAATCTTACCATCAATTTGCAGGCCATTATTATCCACCAGGGCCAGCAGGTTGTCCAAGCGGTAATGGGCAGCGGCCATGGCGGCCTCCCACACCATACCTTCCTCCAATTCTCCATCGCCCAGTAAGGCATAAACCCGGTAATCCCTCTGGTCTATCCTGGCGGCCAGGGCCATTCCTACTGCCCAGGAGATGCCTTGCCCCAAGGAACCTGTACAGGCTTCTACTCCGGCCAATTTTCGCATATCCGGGTGTCCTTGCAGGGGACTGCCTAATTTGCGCAGAGTTTTCAGATACTCCCGGGGAAAGAATCCCTTCTCCGCCAAGGCAGCATATAGAACCGGGGCGGCATGACCTTTGCTTAGCACAAAGCGGTCCCGGTCTTCCCAGTCCGGCTTTTTGGGGTCAAGCTTCATTTCCCAGAAATACAGGCAGGCCACCAAATCGGCAGCTGACAGGGAGCCTCCGGTATGTCCGGAACCGGCTTCACCCAGCATTTTTATTATTTCCCGCCTGATAATTCCTGCCTTTTCGCTGGTAAGAACCAGCTCTTCTTCGCCAATCCTTCTCACATTTCAGTCTCCCTTATATTTGAAATTCACTTTATCCAGTCCTGATAACTAAAAAAAGATATTAATATTCATTGGCTTGTATAAATATACCGCTCGCAGTCTACGCATGGGCAACACCTGCGGCTTGTCAAGCGGCTCAAGGGGTACCGCGCTAATCTCCCGTCCATGGGAGGTAGCGCTCTCGCGACATCCTGTCGCTCGTCCCCTTTCGCCTGCTCGCCTTCGCCGGGCGTTGCATCCATGCTTCGCCAACTCTCGCTTTGTATATTTATTCAACCCTTCTGCATCAAAAGTGGTTTTCGCAGTAGAGTCATTCCTTAATTTTACTCTTCCAGTGCAGGCAGGCGAAAATCAAGTCATCCAATTCTCCGTCCAGCACCGCTTGTACATTGCCGATCTCCATATTGGTTCGGTGGTCTTTGATGAGATTGAAGGGGTTTAAGGTATAGGTTCGGATTTGACTTCCCCAGGCAATCTCTTTATAGTCTCCCTTGATACTCTGCAGCTTATCCTGGGCCTCCTTCTGCTTTAAAGCATAGAGTTTGGCTTGTAATATTTTCATGGCTGCCAGCCGGTTAGCATGCTGGGAGCGCTCGTTTTGGCATTGTACTACAATTCCGCTGGGCAGGTGGGTTATACGAACCGCCGAATCGGTTTTATTGATATGCTGCCCGCCGGCTCCGCTGGAACGATAGGTATCAACACGTAAATCTTCAACATTGATTAATACCTCGATATCCTCATTTATTTCGGGCAGTACGGAAAGGGAGGCAAATGATGTATGGCGGCGCCCGGAAGAATCAAAAGGGGATATGCGAATAAGGCGATGTACTCCTTCTTCACATTTTAACTTGCCAAAGGCATAAGGGCCTCTAACCAAAAAAGTTACACTCTTGATGCCAGCTTCATCACCATCCAGAAAATCCAAAACTTCAATACTATAGCTGCTGTTTTCCGCCCAGCGGCTATACATGCGGAATAGTATCTCTACCCAGTCCTGGGCTTCGGTTCCCCCGGCCCCAGCATGAAGAGAAACAATGGCATTGCTGTAATCATGGGGGCCAGAAAATAAAACCAACAGTTCAAATTCCCGGAATCTCTTCTGCAAAGCCAGCAGTTCCCGCACGCTTTCCTGCCAAAGTGTTTCATCATTCTCTTCTTCAGCCATTTCCAGAATGTCATTCAGGTATTGAGCTGTCCCCATCAGTTCTTTATAAAGATTAAGGTTTTCCTGGAGCTTGCTTATTTGTTTCAATATTTCCTGGGCCTCTTTGCGCTCACTCCAAAAGTTCTCTTGCAGGGTCTTCTTCTGCAAAGATTCTATCTGTTTCTCGCAGTTATCCAGGTCAAAGGGAAACCCTCATCTCAGATAAACTAATAATTATCTCCCGACAGGTATTTTTGGGATCAATCAGCAAAATCTTCCCTCCTTGTTTTCCTTTCTATTATTGATTTCCTGGCTGCATATCCTCTTGATGGGTGCTTTGAGGCGGTTCAAAATAATCATATTTCTTCTTTAATATTACTATATCTACCCGGCGGTTCATAGCCCGGCCTTCATCGCTGTCATTAGCCACCAGGGGACGGTTTTCCCCATAACCTATTATGGACAGGCGTTCCGCCGGAATACGGGCATTCTCGTTTAAAACATGCACCACATTAGAAGCCCGCAAAACGGAAAGCTCCCAGTTAGAGGGAAATTTAGCCGTGTTTATGGGCCGGTTATCAGTGTGCCCCTCCACCCTGATAAAATTGGGCAACTTGAGCAAGGCTCCTCCTATCTGCTGGATGATTTCTCGTGCTCGCGGGGTAAGCTCATCCGAGCCACTGGCAAAGAGCATGGTATCTTTAAAACTGATTACCAGTCCCCGCTCCTGCTCATAAACTATCAGGTTGTCACTCAAGCGGGTAGTGGAGGTACTCCCCCCCTTCTGAGCCTCATCAGCAGTCAGGTCTTCTGCTTTTATGAACTCGGCAATCATTCGTTTAACTTCGTCCAATTGTCCCTGATTGTCCGGGATGGTACCCGGCCCTTCAGGCAGCATCTGCCCGGACAGGCCTTCAACCATCGATGGCCCCTGGGTACTAAGGGTGGACATAGCCTGCCCGCTAAGCACCAGGCTCAAGGAATTGGCTACAGCCGCAAATTTCTGGGCGTTAATCTGGCTCATGGAATACATCAAGACAAAAAACACCATTAACAGGGTAATCAAATCTGCATAGGTGATAAGCCAGCGTTCCATACCACCTTGTTCTTCTTCCTGGACTTTCTTTCTTCTGCGACCAGCCATCTATATCACATCTCCATCCTGGCTCTCTCCTGTTCTGCCCCCTTTTCCCTGGCATCAGCCGGCAGGAAGGTCATAAGTTTTTCCCGGATTACCCGGGGATTTTCCCCAGCTTGAATGGAAAGGATTCCTTCCAAAACCAATTCCATCAGGAGGATTTCCCGGCCTGATTTTACCTTTATCTTGGTTCCAAAGGGTATCCACATCACATTGGCGGAAGCAACACCATAAAGGGTGGCTAAAAAAGCCACCGCAATAGCACCGGCCAGCTTGTCCGGCTCGGCTATATTACTCAAAACATGGATCAATCCCATAACAGTTCCGATTATACCCATAGTGGGAGCAAAACCGCCGGCCGTCATAAATATGTCAACGCCTACTTTTTGGCTTTTCTCGTGGGCTTCTATCTCCATTTCCAGCATGCTGCGGGTTAATTCGGGGTCGGTACCATCGATTACCAGCTGCAGTCCTCGGGACAGGAATTCATTATCTATTTCCCCCAGTTGGCTCTCCAGGCTGAGCAGGCCTTCACGCCTGGCCTTGTCCGCCGTTTCCACCAGTGTTTCCATCACGGTAAAATAGTCGATTTTCTTTTCGCTAAATACCACTTTAAGAAAAAAAGGCACTTTTTTTAGCTCTTCCATCGTATAGGATACTATTGTGGCGCCTATGGTGCCGCCAAAAACAATGATAAAAGCGGTATGTCCCCACAGGCTGCTCAAGTGTGCGCCTTCCAGCAGGAAACCTCCTGCCAAGCCACCCAGGCCCACTACCAATCCGATAAAAGTAGCTATATCCATTAACTAACCCCTCTCCCGCAACATTTCTTATACTTTTTCCCGCTTCCACAGGGACAGAGGTCATTGCGTCCTATCTTTTTGCCTACGCGTACCGGCTTCTTCTCTGCCTCTTCCCCCTGGTTCTCAAAGGTTTTTCTTTCCTCCGGTTGTTGAACCACCTTCACCCGGAAAATGTAGCGCACCACATCTTCCTTCATACTCTCAATCATCATTTGAAAAGCCTCAAAGGCCTCGAATTTGTACTCGATTAACGGATCCTTCTGACCATAAGCCCGCAAGGAAATTCCATTGCGGAGTTGATCCATGGCATCAATATGATCCATCCATTTTTCATCAATTATCCGCAAGAGTATAGCCTTTTCCAGCTCCCGCATTATCTCGCTGCCCATTTCTTTTTCCCGCTGTTCATAGAGGGTCTGCGTTTTCTCTGCCAGAAATGCCACAACTTCATTTTTTCGCATTCCCCGCATATCCTCCTGATTGAAATCAGGTTGGGGAATGATACTCTGTTCAATATAGGAAAGAAATCCTGGTAAATCCCACTCGTCCGAGTATTTAAATTCACCGGCAAATCTCTCCACTGCCTGCTCTATAACATCATCCACCATGCTGGCAACGGTTTCTTTCAGATCCTCGCCGAAGAGCACCTTGCGGCGTTCCCCGTACATTACTTCCCGCTGCTGGTTGATAACATCGTCATACTCCAAAACATTTTTTCTTATGCTAAAGTTGCGAGCTTCTACCTTCTTCTGGGCACTTTCGATCGCGCGGCTTATCATTTTATGCTCAATGGGCATGTCATCATCCATACCCAGGCGATCCATAAGACCTTCAACATTGGCTGAGCCAAAGAGTCGCATCAGGTCATCTTCCAGGGAAACATAGAAGCGCGATTCGCCTGGATCCCCCTGGCGGCCGGAACGCCCGCGCAGCTGGTTGTCTATACGGCGGGATTCGTGTCTTTCCGTTCCCAGAACATAAAGACCCCCCAATTCCTGTATTCCTTCCCCCAAAACTATGTCGGTTCCTCGTCCCGCCATGTTGGTGGCAATGGTTACCGTTTCCTCCTGCCCCGCCTGGGCAATGATCTGAGCCTCTTTTTCATGGTATTTGGCATTTAATACCTGATGTTTAACTCCTCTTTTTGCCAGCATTGCGCTTAAGTATTCGGACTTTTCAACAGATATAGTACCCACCAGAACGGGCTGTTTGGCTTGATGCCGGGAAATAATATCTTCTACTACCGCCCGGAACTTCCCTTCTTCCGTGCGATAAACCATATCCGCTTGATCTTCCCTTATCATGGGGTTGTGGGTAGGAATGCTAACTACATCCATACCATAGATCTTGCGGAATTCCTCTTCTTCAGTTTTGGCTGTACCCGTCATTCCTCCCAACTTATGGTACATGCGAAAATAGTTCTGGAAGGTAATAGTGGCCAGAGTTTGGGACTCCTTTTCTATCTTTACTCCCTCTTTGGCCTCAATGGCCTGGTGCAGGCCATCGCTATAGCGGCGGCCAAACATCAAGCGCCCAGTGAATTCATCCACTATTATTACCTGTTCATCTTTAATCACATAATCCCGGTCTCTCTTCATAAGGCTATGAGCCTTCAAGCCCTGGTTTACATGATGAGCAAGTTCCATATTTTCGGATAGATTCTCTATGGTAAAATACTTCTCAACCTTTTTTACCCCTTCTTCGGTCAGGGTAACTACATGGGCCTTTTCGTCCACCTTATAGTCTTCTTCGTTCCTCAAACGGGGAATAAATTTGGCAATCTGGTAATAAAGGGTGGTAGGTTTGTCCCCTTCTCCCGAAATAATCAAAGGGGTGCGGGCTTCATCAACCAGTATCGAGTCAACCTCGTCAATAATGGCATAATGCAACTCGCGCTGCACCATATTGTCCGCAGACACCACCATATTGTCACGCAGGTAATCGAAACCCATTTCGTTATTAGTACCATAAGTGACGTCACAAGCATAGGCGGCTTTTCTTTCCTCATAACTTAACCCGTGTACAATTAAGCCTACCGACAGACCGCAATATTCTAGAACCGGTCCCATCCAGTCCGCATCGCGGGCCGCCAGGTAATCATTAACGGTTACGATGTGAACCCCTTTACCCTCCAGGGCATTCAAATAGGCCGGCAAGGTGGCCACCAGGGTTTTACCTTCACCGGTTTTCATCTCGGCGATCCTTCCCTGGTGAAGAACCATTCCCCCAATCAACTGCACATCAAAGTGCCGCATGCCTAAAACCCGTTGTGAAGCTTCCCTTACCAAGGCAAAAGCCTCAGGTAATATATCGTCAAGTTCCTCGCCATTCTTTAATCTTTCCTTAAATTCACCGGTTTTTTGCGGAAATTCCTCCTCCGCCAACTCCTGGAACTCCGCTTCCAGGGAATTTATTACCTCCACCGTTCGCCTGAGTTTCTTGACTTCTCTTTCATCATCATCCAAGAGGGATTTCAATAAACTTTTAATCATCTTTTATACCTCGCAAAAAAGAAGGAACCATTATGGTTCCTAATATTTTCATTGATATTAATATTATCACTTTTTCCTTACCTGCTTCAACTAATCGAAATCCGGCTCAATTAATCCGTAATTTCCGTCTTTCCTTTTATAGACTACATTTACCTCTTCGCTCTGGGGATTGAAGAATACAAAAAAGCTGTGTCCCAAAAGATTCATTTGCATTATGGCTTCTTCTACATCCATGGGTTTTAAGGCAAACCTCTTGCTGCGAACGACCTTAAACTTCTCAATTTTTTCGCCCTTATCCAATTCTTTTTTGATTTCCTCGGCCAGAGCCTTCTTCAGGCCTGCGCCCCGGTTGCTCCGGTAAAGCCGGGTTTTATACTTTTCAATCTGTTTTTCCAGCTTTTCCTCCACCATATCAATGGAGCTGTACATATCATCGCTCATTTCCTCTCCCCGGAGGATTATTCCATTCAAGGGTATGGTAACTTCGACTTTATGATCCTCTCCCTCAATTGATAAAGCTACCTGTGCCTCCTTTACATCATCGATGTATTTTTCCAACTTGGAAAGCCTCTTGGTGGTGTAATCTTTTAGAGCATCGGTAATCTCAATGTTCCTGCCTCTGATGATAAATTTCATAGAAACACCTCTTTCCCTGTTGTTAACTATATTATACTACTTAGTAGCCTAAAAATCCTTAGCGGAAAAGAATCTTGTCGTTAAACGAAGCTGGGGATGACACGAGAGTAAGCGGGTGACAATAAAAAAGAACCTTCCCCGCACAGCCCCAGAAATGTAAAAACCGGGCTTAAAAAGCCCGGTAATAAATTCGTATTTAGTATGCTGCTTCTTTTTGTTTTTGGAAACATTCCATACAGTAGACCGGTCTGCCTTCAACTGGTCTAAAGGGAACCTCGGTCTCAGCCCCACAACCGGCACAGACTGCGGCAAACATTTCGCGCGGCCCCCGGCTATTACTACGGCTATTACGACGATTCACTCTACATTCCCGGCAACGTTTGGGCTCGTTTTCAAACCCCTTTTCACTGTAGAATTCCTGTTCACCAGCAGTGAAAACGAATTCCTGTCCACAATCCTGGCACACTAAAGTCTTGTCTTGAAACATGTAAAAAAAACCTCGCTTTTTAGAAATTTGCCCAATGTGCACTGGAAAAAGTAGCCCATTAAGCCTTACGGCTTATTATACTGTGAAAAGATTAAAATAGCAAGAAATAACACAATTATTCCTGAGCCTAGGAAAGTGAGGATTAACTCACTTTTCATCGCTGGTTTTTTGGCCTCCGAGCCATGGGGGGTTAGTAAGAAATTTTCGTTGGTGTTTGTGGCCCCCTGAGCCATGGGGGGTTAGTAAGAAAATAGTTTTTTGATGTGAAGGATGAAGTTGTCAACAACCCCGTCCCCGTGTCAACGTGAAGGATGAAGTTGTCAACAACCCCGTCCCCGTGTCAACGTCGCGCTAATTTTGCCTAACTATTCCCTGGTAAGTTTGGATTGCTTGTAGGCCTGACTGGCCTGCTGGCTACTGCCTCGCGGCTTTTTCTGCCGCTTGGATTTAATGGCCTGCTGCATGAGTTCTTGACTTTGTTGGTCCTTTTCGCTAATCATTTCTAAAAGCTGGCTTAAATTGCTTATCTGTTCTTTTAAAGCCTGATAGTGATCAGATTCCAAACTACCCTCCAACTGGCCCAGAACAAATTCTTCTATTCCCAGCTCTTTTACTATTTTCTGTTGAAGATTCTTATTTTTCCGGTTATTTTCATTTATCTCATCCAAAATTTCTTTTCTCTGCCTGAGCAAGCCGTCTATCTCACTTGCATATACCTGGCCCTGGCTTTTTTCCAGAATAGCCAATTGTTCACTGGCTAAATCCGACATACGAGAATAACACTGCTTTTGCTGCTTAAAGTTCTCAATTATTTCTCTAATAATCTCCCTGGTCATCGTAGCATTATTCCCCAATCTGCTTAATTTAGCCCGCTATTTTTTCTGGTCAAAAAACCAGCCGTCTGCATAGCTATCGACATGTAAGTAGGCATTTGAAGCTGCCTGGCTTCTTTTCAGGCTGGCTAGCTTTTTTCCTGCTTCCCGTTGCGATTTTTGCATGATTTTTCGTCCCACCTCATCATGGGCCTGAATCTCTCTAATTATTGCAATAATTTCTTGTATTACTTTATCATGTGTTTCTGCTTGCTGTTTTCCCAGAGAAAGCGGGAATTCAACCCGGCTATTTTTACTATTTACTGTATTATTCCTATTTTCCCCTTGATTTATTTCCAACAGTAGGAGGTCTATCCCCTCCATTATTTCCTGGCGTTTTTGAAACAGAGTCAGCATCTCCTGGCTAATATCTTTATCAGCATTAATGCTTCGAGCCAGCAGCAACTGCTCCTTGGATAACAGGAGCAAATCCCCATATAATCCCCGGGCTTTTTCAATTGGCGAAATCGTCTCCATACATACTCGACTCCATTTACTAATAACCATAGTTTCCCCTTTATGCCAGTTCATCTACGAAAAGACCTACTACCTGATTTATCATTTCTTTCATCTTAATGGAAAAATCCAGCAAATAATCCGGGGGAATCTCTTTTATAACCTCACCGCTTAGACTATTTACTACTTTAACCTGAAAACGCCCGCTATCCTCATAAGGTTGAAACTCGAGATGACAACTGGCAAACTTAACCGCTTCATTCAGGTTCCTGGCTATTTCCTCGATTTTTTTGGCTTCCATCTGTGCACTTAGACTTTCCCGTCCAATTCTCTCCCGGGGCTCTCCGCCTGGCTCTTTAACTACAGTTGCAGCCGAATTCACCGGCCGGTTCACCGGAGTATCAGAGGGGAAAACATTAGGGGCCATCCCTTGCCCATCTACCCGCATAAATCTCGCCTCCCTGCGCTATTTGATAATATTAACCTCCCCATACCGGGGACATAAGCATTGATAAAAAGAGAATTCCTGAGTACGGTGTCTACCCTTACTCCTTGCTTTTTTTATTTGATTCCACTCAAGAAGTTATATTTATGTAATCCTTCTGTATCAAAAGGGGTTTTTGCAGTGAAGTCTTATTGTAAATATCGAATTATCGGATAAATACTTTATTAAGTTGCTTTTTTGTCAATACGAAGCTTTTCTTATTAACCACCCATGGCCCAAGGGGCCGCAACCATTGATGAAAAGTGAGTTAGTAGGGGCTCGAATAGTAAGATGCTGCAGGAAATAAACTAACCGGTTATGTTAATCCCTTTGGCTGTAGTGGCTGGATTTATGGGCTTGACCCCCATTGCTTCACTTGGAATTCTTGGAGTTACACTAGCCACGGGTTCAACTTCAACCTTGTTATCCTGGGAAGGAGCTGTTTTCAGAGCGTTGATGGCCTCCTGCCAGGTACCCCTTAACTCCAGCAAGAATCCCTCTACCTCATCTAGTATTACAATATCTTTTTGGGCATTGGCCTGGGTAAGGCGGTGATAGAAATATTCGTAAAGGGCAAATAGCCTCCCTGATATTTCATATTCCATATTCAAAGTAGACATCAACTCAACAATAATCTCTTCCGTTCTCATTATTTGTTCGTGAGCCCGGTTTATATCCTTTTCCTTTATAGCCTTTTTGGCATTATTTATATTTTTAATAGCTGCATCATAGAGCATAAGCAGTAACTTTTCCGGAGCAACAGTTTCTACCACAGATTTCTTGTATTGATTATACGCCTGAGCATTAACACTCATCACATAAACCTCCTAGCGATATAATATCGACTATGAAGAATATCGTGTAAAGGCAGTTAAAACTTTATATCACCTGGCAATATTAGGACCAGGCAAAATAAAAAACCCGGGAATAATCCTCCCGGGTATCCTGGGTTAGGTGATAAAGAAGCTATCTCCTCAAAACTTACGACTCCCGGTAAGCCTTGAGGCTTTGCTCCAATTCTGATTGCCAGCGCGAATAAGCCGGAATCAGGGATTGCGATATCTCTGCTCGGGCCTTTTCCAAATCATTGGCTTCAAAAGCCTGGGCCAACATCTCCAGGCTCTTCTTCAGCTCAGCCGTAGCCCCCTGCAATTCATCCATATTATCCGCCTGCAAGACCGGTTGTATGGGTATTTCAATAGAGGAGAAGGCTTCCAGTACATCTTCGAAAAGATATAAGGTCTCTTTTAATTGCCCCTCGTCCATTTTTTCGTTGATATGTATCAAGCCTTCCTTAATAGTCTGGGAAAGCTCGATTATTTGTCCGGCTACCTCATACATATATTCCATTTGGCCTTCCTTTCTAATACTTGAAACCTGGCAAGTTTATGCATCAAAAGCAACTGCGGAGCAGTTCAACACATTTTTTCTTTTCCCCTAATTTACTGAAACAGGAGTTGCCATAAACTAGGCCAAAATATCCAACATAGTTCCCAGATGGGGGTTTACTGATTTCTCCAGGGCCTGGCTGCTCATTTTCATCATATCGATAATACCCTGGGCCGCTTCTTTACTCGCATCCATCTGCATTTTCATGACCCCGGTCGCCACCTCTTGTTGTAGCCTGGCGGCCTGAACTCCCATAGCCATCCCGGCTATAGCTGCAGTTTCCATATAGTAGCCCCCTTTCCATCCTTATAGGTAAATTTTACCCTTTGCTTTAAAATAATTCAAGACAATTGTTTTCCGTCATCTGACGACCGATGACCAAACATGATGTATCACGTAATCCTGTTCCTCCCGCTTCAATCCCGGGAAAATGGGCAGGCTGATTTCACGCCGGTAGAAATCCTCCGCCACCGGGAAATCACCAGGGGCGTAGCCATAGTTTTTCCGGTGCAGGCAAGGGGACGGTTCTTTTGCCTGCTGTTCTTATCTCTTGGGTCAACCCCTCCGTCTTCCGCTTTCCGCCCTCCGTTATCCGCCCTCCGTTTTCCGATGTCCGACGACCGACGAACAAACATGATGTATCACATAATCCTGTTCCTCCCGTTTCAATCCCGGAAAAATGGGCAAGCTGATTTCACGCCGGTAGAAATCCTCCGCCACCGGAAAATCACCTGGGCCATAGCCATAATTTTTACGATAGTAAGGCTGGAGGTGCACCGGAATATAATGTACCTGCACCCCGATTTTTCGCTCCCGCAGGTAGGAGAATACTTCCTGGCGGTCAATCCCGGGAGACAGGAGCAAAGGATAGAGATGATAAGCATGGCGATCGCCAGCAGCCGGGCGTGGCGGAGTATGCAGCTGCTTAATGCCAGCAAAGGCCTGATCATAATAGCAAGCTATCCGCTGCCTTTCCTCCACAAAAGTCTCCAACTTCTTCAACTGGGAAATGCCCAGGGCCGACTGGATGTCGCTTAAGCGGAAATTATAGCCCAGGCTCTGCATTTCATAGTACCAGGGACCATGGTTTTCCATCATCCGAGAGGCATCACGCACTATTCCATGGCTGCGAAACTGCCGCAAACGCTCCTGCAGCTCCGGGTTATCCGTCAGCACTATTCCCCCTTCCCCGGTAGTAATATGTTTTACCGGGTGGAAACTCAAGATACTCATATCCGCATCCTGGCCTACCGCTCGCCCCTGCCTCCGCGCCCCCAGGGCATGAGCAGCATCCTCTATAATCAGGAGATTATGCCTCCGGGCTATTTCCTTTATCACGCTTATATCCACCGGATAACCGGCATAATCCACCGGAACGATGGCCCGGCTGCGAGGAGTAATAGCCGCTTCAAGCAGCTGCGGGTCAATACAATAGCTGTTAATATCCATATCCACAAAAACCGGGCGGGCACCTGTGTAAACAGCCGCATTGGCCGTGGCCAGAAAAGTTACGGGGGAAGTAATCACTTCATCCCCTGGCCCTATCCCCGCCGCATATATGGCGGCATGCAAAGCCGAGGTGCCGCTGTTAAAAGCCACCGCATAGGACACCCCGCAGTAGGTAGCTACCTGTTTTTCGAACTCCTCTCCCCAGGGTCCCTGGGTAATCCAAGCAGAGCGTAAAACTTCAATAACCGCATCAATATCATCCTGCTCTATGTTTTGCCTGCCATAAGGAATAAAACTATCTATCTCCATGTTTTAAACTGCCTCTTTTCCCCTACTCTTTACCCAACTCCATACCTTCGACCCAAACCCTAAAACCTGACGAAGACCAGATGGCCCCTAATATCCGCCTTCCAACCCTACACCCCTTACTCCCGATGTCCGTCTTCCGTCATCCGCTTTCCAACATCCGTCTTCCGTCATCCGACAATCATCCACTCCCGGGTTCTTTGCAGCCCCTCTTCCAGACTTACCCGGGGCTGCCAATCCAGCAGCTCCCGCGCTTTATCGTAGTTGCAGAGCAGCTTGGGAATTTCGCTCTGAGGATGAATATGAGCAACATGTCTGATTCTCCCGGCATCACCGCCTATCATCCGGGCCAGCCCGTTGATGCTTACATCCCGCCCCAGCCCGGCATTAAGCAGTTGCCCATTTGCCCGGCTGTCCCTACCTGCCCGGACAACAAAATCAGCACAATCCTCCACATAGAGCAAATCCCGGGTCTGGGTGCCATCCCCGTATATATTGAGCTCTTCTCCGGCCAGTTCTCGCTGAATAAAGATGGCTACCACCCCACCCTCGCCGGAGGATTTCTGGAAAGGCCCATAGGTGTTGAAGGGTCGAACTACCACTGTGGGCAAGCCATAGGCGTAATAATAGGAAAGGGTCAGGGCCTCTCCCGCCAGCTTGCTGGCCGCGTAAGGTGAAGCCGGTTTCACCGGGTGCTCCTCAGTGATGCCGGTCTCATCCAAACTGCGTTCGTAAACCATGCAGGTAGACATGAAAAGCATCTTTATGTTCTGCCGCCGGCATTCTTCCAATACATTAAAAGTCCCGGTCACATCATTTTCATAAGTTGTGCGGGGATCATCTATGGAATCCTGTACATTAATGCTGGCCGCCAGGTGATAGACCAGGTCAAAACCACCGGCAAACACCTGCTTTAATGTATCCCGATCCTTGATATCTCCCTCTATAAACAAGAAATCAGGGTTATCCCTGAATTCATCTATATTCATTAAGCGTCCGTTGGACAGGTCATCCAGGGCCGTAATCCGCTGCCCTTCCGCCAGCAGTTTTTTAACTACCCACCGGCCAATAAAACCGGCCCCGCCGGTAACCAGAATATTCATGTCCATCCTCCCTGTAAGCAAATTATCGTTTCCCATTAAGCATAGCTTTTATTTCTTCCAAACTCATCGCCTCAGCAGCAGTTGAGCTATATGTACTACACTCGGCCAGCCGGGCACCGCTATAGCACTCCTGGTACTCCCGCCGGTCATGGTCATAAGGTATTATGACAAAAAGTTCGTCCGTTTCCAGCGCTCGCGCGCTTTCTTCCTCACTCATCAGTTCCTCGTACATCTTCTCCCCGGGCCGTAGGCCGATTATGCTCATTTCTACATCTTTACCTGAATTATCTATCACCGCTCGGGCCAGGTCGCCCACCTGCAGAACCGGCATCTTAAATACAAAGGTTTCCCCGCCCCGCGACATAGCCAGGGATTTTAATATCAAATCCACCGCCCGATCCGCGCTCATAAAGAAGCGAGTCATGAGTGGGTCGGTAAGCGTAACCGGTCCCCCCCGGGCAATCTGCTTCTCAAACAGCGGCACCACTGAACCCCGGCTGTTGATTATATTGCCAAAACGAACGGAAAGGAATTTGATTTGCCGAGGGCCCTTCCAGTGATCCGCTGAAGATATCAAGCGTTCAGAGAGCAATTTGGTGGCCCCCATAGTATTGGTGGGTGACGCCGCCTTGTCCGTACTGGTATATACCACGGCAGAAACCGCCGTTTCTATAGCACAATCAATTATATTCTGCGTCCCTATAACATTGGTCTTGACTGCTTCCGAAGGGTTGTACTCGCAGGCCGGTACATGCTTTAAAGCCGCCAGGTGAAAAACCAGGTCTATATCCTCCATCGCCCGCTTCAAGCGTTCCTTGTCCCGCACATCGCCGAGAAAAAAGCGCATCCGCTTCATGTCCAGCCTCTGGTAGGTAAAATGCTCCTGTATAGCAAACTGTTTATGTTCATCCCGGGAATAGATGCGAACCACCGCTGCTTCCAATTCCAGAAGCCTTTGCGCCAGTTTTTTCCCCACCGTCCCGGTGCCCCCGGTCACCAGCACCTTTTTGCCCCGTATCATCTCTTTTATGCCCATATTAGCTTCTCCTCATCCCGTCCAGCAGTATAGCGCAAGCAACTGCACCCTGGACCATCAAGAAACTACCTCCGATCGGCCCGGCCACATATTACCAGCTTACCGGTACAGCACAGGTAAGCAGTTGGTAAGTTATACTCCCGGTTGTACTAATAGATATATCGCAAAATTCCGTCAAATCCTTTATTGCTGAATTGAAGCATGGGGAAATGTATCAGCCTCAATATCTGATGAGATACAACCCCGGGCTTAAAATCCACCATTTTATTCATCGGGAATAAGCACATTCATTAAAGGTGGCAGCTTGCGAAATTCCCGGTCAAAAGTTACAAAACGAGTGGCTCTATTAACCAGACCGGTTGCCAATTGCAGAGCATCCGGGGTCTTTAGTCCGTATAGGCCTCGCAAAGCAGCCGCACGATCAGCGATGTTATTGTCGATGGGTATTATATTAAGGTTGGGGAAATTGGTAATAAGTGCTTTGTAGGTGTAAGCCAGGTCTTCCTGACCCATTTTCCTGGGGCGGGTCATAACTTCAGTTAAGGTAATTGGAGAAGTCAAAGCCACACATTGGCCTTTACTAACAGCTCTGAATGATCTTTCCACCCGGGGTAAGAATAGTGGATAACACTCACCTTCAATAAGATATATAAAGCAATTGCTGTCAATCATAAGTGTTTGACCCGTATAGTCTAATCCCATGAATCCCGCTCCTGCCGAATATATTCAACGGGGTCAATATCACCCCATAAACCCTGCCCGGACTCTTTTAAAGCCATAACAAAGTCCTTGGGTTTAGGAATCATATATATTACTCCCGCTTCGCTGACATTGATAATCAATTCATCGCCCTCTTTAATCCCATTGTTTTTACGTATTTCCGCTGGAATAATTAATGTGCCACGTTTCCCAACTCTTGCCACTGACATATATGCCCCACCTCCTGACAAAATTATAATTTGGTCTGAATATATCTTCAAGTATTTTGTTGTTCCTGGCTTCTACTTCCAGAACCACAAAATGCCATAAAAAATCCGACAAAAACCGTAAATTATACTTTCTCCTTTAGCCCCTAAAGACCTGACCTT
Source organism: Syntrophomonas wolfei subsp. wolfei str. Goettingen G311 (assembly GCF_000014725.1). Lineage (GTDB taxonomy): Bacteria > Bacillota > Syntrophomonadia > Syntrophomonadales > Syntrophomonadaceae > Syntrophomonas > Syntrophomonas wolfei. The sequence continues at coordinate 267,078 of NC_008346.1, read as the reverse complement.
TATTGCTTAAAGCTTTGACCCTTTCAATAATATAAGCCATCAGCCGCTCCTCTTTGCGCCAGCGGGTATAACTGCGGGTAGGATCCAGAGCAAAATGATTCAGGATAGCCTTTAAGGTAGCTGCATCCATAGCTTCCATGGCTTGCTGCAAACCAAGTCCACCCCGGTCATAGTAAATCTGAAAGGGGTCAAATCCCTCTGGTACGAAAACTTTACTCCTGCTTGTACGTTTTTTGGGTGCAGCCTGGCCTCCGGCCGCCGCCACATTTTGAAAGGGAACTGCCAGCTTGCGCGCCAGAGAAGGACTGTTCTCAATCTCCACCGCCAGAGCGCGGAAAAACTCCGCCATTTGTTGACCAAGCTCATTATTGGACACAGCTCAAAACCTCCTCGGTAAGGGCTTTATATATTTGATAATACTTGCTGTAGTTGTATTTTTCCCGCAGGCTATTGAAATGCAAGGTATAATCCATCACCATAGCGGCCAGATTTCCTTCTGGAATAAAGGTGTTAAATACTTGCCGGTATCCGGCCTTGGGAGCATGAATTTTTAAAAGATTTGCCTGGTTCTTGTGGATTTCCGATTGCTGGCGGTATTTGCTAATAACCAGGCCCAGCGGTTGGATAGAAATACTATTCTCCCGCTGCAAACGCCCGATGCGGTTTATAATCTGGGGAATCCCATAAGTAGAAAGGATGTCCGGTATGGTAGGAATAATATAATAATCGCTGATCATCAGGCCGTTCTGGCAAATCAGGCCCAGATCCGGCGGGCAATCAATCAAGACTATGTCATATGCGGAAAGTGCTGCCCGCAAAACATCATCCAGGAGATGCAGGGGATTAATGGGGAGCGAAGGAATAGCTTGCAGGAACTCATCATGCACCTCAATCAGGTCAATGCTGGAAGGCAGCAAATCCAAACCCTCTATGCCGCCATTAACATTGGAAACATTATGTACTATAGCCTCCTCCAGCGAAAATACCTGGTATTTGCTCAGGTGATCCAAAAAAATATTAAGTAGCGTCTGCCCCCGTATATTGCGTTTTCTCCATTCTAGTTCATTAATCAAAGCCACGGTGGCATTGGTCTGGGGATCGAGGTCCACCACCAGCACCTTAAGGCCATACTCCGCCGCCATAAACTCCGCCATAGCCACGGTCAGGGTAGTCTTTCCTACCCCTCCTTTCAGATTAATCATACTTATTACCGTTGCCATTATCATTCACCTGCAAGGCTTGAAACAGAGGGGAATGGCCGGCAGAACCTCCATACAGCAATTACATATTAACCTCTTACCCCTTGCCTCTTACCCCTTGCCCCTCACTTTATTATTGACATTGCATATAAAGGCTAAATCCCCGGCTTGTCCCGCAGAGTCACTTGTAACCCATAGGAATCAGCAAAAGAAAACTCGTAGTGCTTCTCGCCACAGTCAAAGACATAGCGGCTATTCAAAGTGAAATCCGTATCCCGCTTCTCGGGAATGCTCTCATCCTGCTCCACCTGGCTTAAGCATTGGAGCAAATCCCGGTCACTGGCCTTGTTTAAATCCAGCAGCGGAAATAGCTCCTTCGCGCCGTTCTCCTTACCGTTCTCCTCTTTAACCACGCTGTCGTCCAAAACCTCCCGCTCCCCTCCCGACCCCGGCACTCGCTGGTAATAAACCGGAGCATAATCTCTCAGCCTCTCCACCAGAAGGTCTTTATCCGCCACCGGGACGATATCATCATCTTCCGCATGCAATATATAGTAACGAGTAGGAGAAACCATCCGCGGCCCTTCCGCCAGCAAACTCCGGATGCGGCGGTGGCTGTCGGAAAAATAGGCCAAGGACAGCTCGTCCTCTATCGTCCAGGGGTTCTTGGAACCAGCAGCTATAGTAAATCTCAAATCAGAAAAGCGTATAGCAAAACTGTATATATAATCCTCTTCCATGACTTCCCCGCAGGCAATATGTTTCAACTCTGAACGGCAGTAAGCCCCCCGCTCCATAATCACGGAAAAGGTATGGGGAGCAAACTTTCCCAGCAAAAGAGCTATGTATCCCCCGTAGCCGCTGCCATAAGCCATAATCCGGCCCGGGTTAAGCGGATAGGTTTTCAAGACTTCACCCACTACCTGCAAGCAGTCAATGGCCGGCAAAAACCCCCAGGACTGGTATTCCCCCCTCCCCGTTTCCAGGGTAGGCTGGCAGCGAACATCCACACTGGTAATCCCCCGCCCGATAACCGCTTCCGCAATCACCCGGTAGATATCATCCTCACCTTGCACCAGTTTGAAGCTCTCCAGGCTCAGGTTCAAGCCGTAAATACGGTTGAAATTATATAAAAACTCCGGGGTGATATTCAAAACCTCATTACGGGCAATACCGAAATAATTTACCCCTACCGCCACACAGTTAAAAGTATCGGCGACAAAGGGGCGCAATTCATCGCTTTGATATTGGGAATTTGCCCGCCCGCCCAGGCCATCGATCAGCAGGAATATACCGGTATCCTCATTGATTCCTGCCTCCGGAAAAGTCAGGAAGGCTTCCAGGGGCCTTCTTTCCCTGCCCAGTTCAATATCCGGATGGGCTTCTAGTGTCAGATTTACTGTCTCCCTCAAAAAACACACCCTCTTTAACTATTTTTAGCCAGCATAGTGGATAATGTTACCCAAATTCGCTAAGCATTTTCAAAACACCCTTGAGTAATATTTCCCTTATATTGCGTTTCGCTAAGCTGCTTAGTTTCAAGACAGGACAGCTACCAGCAAAGAATCGGTAGGAGATTTCTTAGCCTTCAATACTTCATACTTTTGTTTTATAAGCTGACGAAATTCAGGTGAAATAGCATGCCAATCCAGCACATCGACCCGAAATGGCAGGTCAGATTCCTGAAATGCTTCAATTAATTCTCCAAACTCGCTTATACTCATTTTATCCTCGCTGATAACAACTAGATCCAAATCCGAATAGCTCTTAAAATTTCCCTTAACCCGTGAACCAAAGGCCCAGACCTGACTATCGGGAACATACCTATCCAGAATACGAAGTATAATTTGCATTTGGGATTCGCTTACATTAATCATTGCGGCTCTCCAAACTATCGAGAAGCTTTTTAGCATAATCAAGGAATTTTGTGGCTATTTCATACACTTCCTCTGCGGTCTTATCATCATATATATGTGATGATATATTTCTAGCCCGATGAAATTCCATCCATATATCAATATCCGAAATCAACTTATTCTCCAGGCCTCTTCGAAATAGTTCCTTACGGGTTACCCCATCAACAATTTCCGCACCAACATTATATTCAATCCAACGCTTCATAGATTTCCAACAGAGTTCATAGCTGAATTCAAAATTTTGAATTACACCGGCTTTCATCAAATCTATTTCATCAGTACTCACATCTTCCTGCACAATTTTGTCAGCAGTAATCAGCAAAGCCTTTTCCAGCGATCTTATAGCATTTCTCAAACTGCTTAACTCAAGTTTCATGTCCCATCCCTTCCTTTTATAAAATAATGATATACGATTGTGCTGCAGGCATCAAGAAAACACTACTTGGCAGGTAATATTTTCCTTATTATTACGTGTCATCTTGTAGAAATTAAGTTATAATTCTATAAGGGGCATGTATGAATCCAAAAAAACTAATAAAGAAAATTCTTAACAACAACCGCAATATTCGTTTCTCTGATATGCTAAAATTAGTCGCAGCCTATGGATTTGAACTAAAACGTATAAATGGAAGTCACCACATTTTTGTTCATCCTGACATAAACGAAATTATTAACCTGCAGGAAGTTGATGGCAAGGTAAAACCATATCAGATCAATCAGTTCTTAACCCTGATTGAAAAATATAACCTGCAAATGGGGGTCGAAGAAGATTGAAAGACTATCACATCAATATTTTTTATAGTGAAAAAGACGGCGGTTATATTGCTGATATCCCTGATTTAAAAGGATGCTCCGCCTTTGGGGTTAGCCCGGAAGAAGCTGCCAAAGAAATACAACTGGCCAAAAAAGCATGGATAGCAGCCGCCCGTGAAGCTGATATCCCCATTCCCCGCCCCCGGTATAAACCAATTATTTATCAGAATCAGTAATCTATTTATTAGTCGTGTTTCCATGTGCTATCGTTTTTAGTCCTTTACATTGGAAGCAGGAAGAAGGTATAAAAAATGCTCACTAAAATCGATACCGACAAACTGCAGCAGGTAGTAGAAAAATATCATCTGAAGCTATTAGTATATTACGGCAGCTATGCCCGGCAGGAAGACTATGACCATTCCCGCAGTGACATAGATATTGCCTTTATTTCGGAACAGCAGCTGGGTAGCCAGCAATTATTTGATTTGATGAGTGATTTAATCATGCTGCATCGCAAAAGTAACATAGACCTGGTTAACCTGCAAACCGCTTCCGGTCTTTTAAAAGAAGCAGTTGCCAATGATGGCAGAGTTCTATATGAGAAAGAAGAAGGATACTTTCAACAATTGTGCCCTTATCTATATAAATGCTATTATGAAACCCGCAAGTTCCGCCAGATAAAGCATGCTCTATTCGAAAAGAAATTAGCGGAGGAATTAAAAAATGTCCGACCATGACAGAATCTGCGCCAAATTAGAGAAACTGCAGACTTACTATACCGAGCTAAAATCTCTCTCATCTATTTCCCTGGATGAGTATATCAGCAACTCCATTTATCGGCGGGCTGTAGAAAGAACCATGCAGCTAATAGTCGAATGCGCTACCGATATTAACAATATGCTCCTGAAGATGCAGAGCGGCAAAGGGGCTACTGATTACTTTAACTCCTTTATCGATATCGCCGAGCAGGATATCATACCTATTGAATTTGCTTTAAAAATTGCGCCTTCTACCGGGCTCAGAAATATACTGGTACACGAATATGAGAAAATCAATGATGAAGTCGTTTATAGCTCTATAAACACCTGCTTACAATACTACCTGGAGTATATGGATTTAATTAACCAGTACCTGAAATGCACCAAGTAACGGTTGACACCGTATCCAAATTTATCAATTGAACATCCCGGTCTAACTCGGCTGCCAATTCTTGGGTAATAAAGAATGCTCCCTTTTCATTACATACCCTATCGCTCAAAAAGCAATATCCACACACTACAGGGAAATAGCCGGAGAAGACCTGCATAAAATACTGCTGGCAAATGTAGAACTCTTCCGCTACTTAAATAGCAGGTATATAAAAGATGAAAAGCTAAATGAGGAGGTATTTAATATGGCTAAAACCTTATATGACCCGCTTGTCGAAAAAAAAGGAGAAAAAAATGGAGTGAAAAAAGGAGAAAAAAGAAGTAAGCTGGAGGTAGCCCGAAATGCCTTGGTTGAAGGAATAGAGCCGCATATAATTGTGAAGATAACTGGCCTGCCCATGGAGACCATCCAAGAGCTCCAGGCAAAGCAGGAAAATAAGTCTTAAAACACGATACCCCAACCCCGCTATGCGAGGGCAACTATGGGGTCTGCGGATAATTGACAATCTTGTGCAGGTAATATATGACAAGCCTCTCAAGTAAGAAATGATAGTATTGCTGTTTTCTGATTAATACTATCTAGAACAGGAAAATAAGTATAATTATGAAAATTTATTTGGATGTTTGCTGTTTGAACAGGCCGTTTGATGATCAAACACAGAACAAGATACGGATTGAGAGCGATGCTATACTCGCAATTTTATCAAAATGTATATCAGGAGAATGGAAGTTAATATCGAGTGAGGTACTCGATATTGAAATTAAAAACACTCCAGACAAATGGAGAAGAAATAAGGTCTATCAGCTTTATAAACCGGCTAAAGAAAAAATAATGTTGAATGATAAAATTATTAATCGAGCAATCGAAATCCAAAGCTTCGGAATAAAATCGTTTGACAGCTTACATATAGCCTGAGTATTCAAAAGCAGATGTTTTTCTAACTACCGATAAAAACCTGCTGAATGTAGCGGGACGGTTAAAACTTAATATCAAAACGGCAAATCCAGTAAGTTGGTTCATGGAGGTAGATGAAAATGAGTAGTACGATAAGGGATTTAGGTACGATTCGCAGGATGGGTATTGAGGCTCTGACCGAAAAACTAGGTCCTGTGGGTATGGTTGAATTTTTAAGGCAATTTGATTCCGGTTATGGTGACTATACTGAAGAACGCCACGAATGGCTTGACAGCATGGATATTAAGACAATTATTAAACAGGCCGAGATGCAAGATAACTGGCCTGCCCATGGAGACCATCCAAGAGCTCCAGGCAAAGCAGGAAAATAAGTCTTAAAACACGATACCCCAACCCCGCTATGCGAGGGCAACTATGGGGTCTGCGGATAATCGATAATCTTGCGCAGGTAATACATGACGAAATTCTCAAGGTAAAGAAATGATAGTATTGCTGTTTTCTAATTAATACTATCTCAGGGAATGTGCGGAAGACGCTAAGCTAACTGCAGCAGAACCCCCGCCACCCGCCGCGCTCCCCGCCCATCAATGAGCTCCTGCCCACGAACAGCCATCTTTTCCCTTAATCTCTGATTGTTTATCAGTCTATCTAGAGCAAAATACAAGCTAGCCGGGTCCAATTCATGGTACCAGCCCAGATTAAACGCCATTCCCTGCCGCTCTGCTTCCTGGGCCAGCCGCAGCTGGTTATCGGCTGCAACTACCAGCAAAGCCGGTACACCACAGGCCGCCAGCTCATAAGTAGTGCTCCCGGCGGCACTGATAGATATATCACAAAAATCCATCAACATTTTTATATCCGGATTATAGTGCAAGGTCACATTGGTACACTCTCTTACCACCGCTTCAACTTCTGCCGCATTACGAAATACCGGCCCTATCACCACATGCCAATGCAAATCTTCAAAATGCTTATAACTTTTAAGAACAGGCAAAATTCCCGGAGTAACATTCTCCATATCCGCCGCCCCGAAGGTAATTAACACATGCTCCACATCTGGATGGGGCAAACGTAGAGGAACCCCGGCGAACTCCTCCCGCATTAATAAGTACTTTGAACCCAATAAAAACCTGGCCCTCCCCCGATAAGGAAGCCCCGGAGCATAAAGGTTACCGTTAACTACAAAATCCGTATTAAACGGCTGCAGATTGAGATCGTCCACATACACAGTGAACAGAGCCAATTGCCCCGCCCGGTCCAACCTCTCCTGATTATATTCATAGGAATCTATGATAAACATCCCCGCCTGCATCTCCATCAGCATCTCTTCTACCCGCAGGTCCTCTTCGTCCCCGGTCCGGCGTTCCAATTGCATTACCCGGTATCCCTCAATATTCTCCGGATTTCTACTCAAAAAAATAACTTCAGCCCCCAGTTTGTCAAACTCCCGGGCCAAAGCCTTCATTCTCATCAAATGGCCAAAACCTATTTCACTGTTGCCGTCTACCCGAATGGCGATAATTTCACTCATGCAAATCATTACTCCTGGTACTTACGATAATTTGCGCCCCAGCATAAACCCCTCTGCCGCTTCCACCCCCACCATAGAACCCCGCCAGCGGGCCAGGTGTTCAACTGCCGTTAACGAGCGCGGGTGGGGCCAGGGCCGCATCTCGCTCTCATAGGCCTTCAGGGCCTGGAACTTCTTATCTAAACAATCGCTTATATCCACAAAATAATTGGGCAAAAAAGCAGGAGCAGAACCTGGTATCTGCCACTCAGTACTGGAAGGAACTTCGAAGAAAAGCAGGGTTTTAACGCACTGTCCCGGCAACGGGCGGCAGGCAGTAACTACGGCCTGGTGGACAATACGGTGATCAATGTTTACATCCCCGGCATGATGGGTATAGACCATATCCGGTTTATATTTATCAATAGCCGTTTCCACTACTTTCACAACATCCAGCAAATCCACCGCATCCATACGATTATCGGGAAAATCATGCAACTCTACCGACTGCACTTCCAGAATCCGCCCCGCCTCCTGAGCCGCCTGCGCCAGTTGCGAAAGCTCCCCGGCCCGGCTCTCCCGTTCCCGCCGCAAATCCCGGCTGGTCACTCCCTCCGCCAGGATTACCACATGAACTTCATCACCGTTCTCTACGTGTTTTGCAATTGTCCCCCCACAGCCCAGGACTTCATCATCGGGGTGGGCGGCTATAATAAGTACATTCATATCATATTCTCCTATATCAAATCCCAGCTTAAAAGAGTCCCTTTTTTTACGGCCTGGTTAATCTTTTTCCCTAAAAATACATCATAATACTTCGGTTCCAAACCATATCCAGGCCGCACAATGCGAAGATTCTCCTGGGTTAAAACTTCCCCTGCGGCCATGTCTTTGGATATATATAAAGAACGCCGGAATTTCAAAGATTTGCTTTCCTGCTCCCCCGGGCCGTAGCTGATTTTCCCCAGTGCCTGCCAGGCCCGTTCCGTTTCAATTACCAGCTGCCTCATTTCTTCCGGTTCCATGGAAAATGCGGAGTCTACACCGCCATCGGCTCTGGATAAAGTAAAATGCTTTTCTATCATACAGGCCCCCAGGGCCACAGAAGCTATCGCTGCGCCAATTCCTATGGTATGGTCAGAAAGACCTACCGGACAATTAAACAGTTTTTGCATATGCGGAATAGTAAGCAAATTGCTATCCTCCGGGCTGGCGGGATAAGAGCTGGTACACTTTAGTAAAATTAAATCCTTACAGCCTGCCTCCCGAGCCACCCTCACAGTTTCATCTATCTCTGCTACCGAAGCCATCCCGGTAGAGATAATCATCGGCTTACCTGTTGAAGCTACTTTGCGGATAAGCGGCAAATCAGTATTTTCAAAGGAAGCAATCTTATAGCAGGGAACATCCAACGTTTCTAAAAAATCCACTGCTGTCTCATCAAAAGGCGTGCTAAAAGCCATTAGCCCCAATTCCCGGCAGCGCTTGAAAATCGGCTCATGCCATTCCCATGGGGTATAGGCCTCATTATATAAGTCATATAGACTTCTACCCTTCCAGGGGCTGTCCTTATCCTCAATAAAAAAGTCACCATCGCTTATATCAAGGGTAATTGTATCTGCCGTATAAGTTTGTAGCTTAACTGCATGAGCACCAGCCCCTGCAGCTGCTTCCAGAATAGCCAGTGCTCGTTTTAAAGAGTGATTATGATTACCTGACATTTCAGCAACAATAAATGGTCTGTAACCCTTCCCCACAATAATACCCGGTAGTGAAATATTGTTCATTTTCCTCCCCCTTACCGCTCCTATAGTTTAGACGCAATAATTGCCATGATATGTTTTTCAACCACAAATACATCATGGTTTTCAAAACGTTTTTCCAATTCTTGTTGTATAGTTGAATGGTATTGAGGAACATAGAATGTGGAAGCTTGCCAATAATCCATAACTGCTTGAGGCGAAGGATACAATATCGGATTTACAAATGTTTCAGTATCAACTGAAATTCCTGGTAAAGTAACTAATTTTAATATTAAATCCTCTTGCATAAAAGTCGTAGAACTTTTTATTACTAATTCAGGAATCATGCAATGCTTTTGGATAATTTCAAATAAACTAGCATTATTCTTCCCATAAGGACCTACTATTAAGAATACCCCTTTATGATTTAGATGGTCTATCATTCTCTCAACTATAACATCAACATCTTCCGCATAATACAAACCATAAAAACATGAAATAAGGTCATACTGTCTATCTATTTCTTTATCGTCAAACATCTCCTCCATTTTACAACACTTAAGCGTTAACTTTTTATTTGTACTAAGGAGATACTCACATCGCTGTCTGGCTATTTTAAGTGAATCTTTAGATATATCAACTCCCAAAATATTAGTGGTACAAGGCATTTGTATATAATATGTTAACTGATTTCCAGTACCACAACAAACATCTAATACTGATGAACAGTTTATTCTACTTAGTATCCTTTTCACCCACGTATCAAAATCTTGAATGCCATATTTTTTGTTTGCTTCTCCTCGTGCTTCTAAAGAAGCTGTATCTGAAGCTTTTAATTTAAGAATCTCTTCCAAATATACTCACCTTCTTCTAACAATTGGTTTTATCTCATTTAGAGCTTGTCTATCAATTCCTCATTGTTACTAAAATAAAAAAACCGCTTAACCTTTTCACTATTTTTTCGTATCCAGGTCGGCTTGAAACCAAAGCATAAGACATATTTTAATTTCCTTTTTTCAAAACTTTTAAAAGATATTGCTCTCCATTTAACTCAAAAAAGGCAGGATAGCGCTTATTATCCACCACTCGTAGAAGGTCAAACTGTTCTCTTATAGTTTTATCTGGATCAAGGCGGCTATCTTCAGGGGTTCTGCGACGATAATAACTGCTTTCTCCTTCTTGGCTAACAGCTTTATCTATAATATCGGGATAGTTATCAATAAATTCCAAACACAATTTAAATGTTGTATCAGCCTGAGTTGCCCGCAATTCTTCGACAAGTTCAGTTCCTGTAAAATGCATTGTTTCCTTTAAATAAATTACGCCACTATCTACTTTTTCAGCTGCTTCAAATAAGACTATAGGAATATCGTTTTTTCCCTCTAGTATTTGCCAGGTAAGAGGTGACCAACCTTTACCCCAGGGTAAATCGCTTTCATGAACAACCAGGTTATGCTTATTCTTTTCTAGAATATCGGAAGGGACAATTTGTCTACAGCCAAGATAGAAGGCAAGATCACCATATAAAACTGTTTTTACATCGTTAGTCCATCTTATAATGTGGTTCTTCTTTTCCAACTCTTTTAACAATAAAGGAATATATATATTAAGCCAGCTATTCAAATCCGATACAACAGTAATGTTTAATTTGTCTTTTTGATTTTCCAATACAACATCTTTATTTATATGCCAATATTTTATTTTATCAAAAGACTTATGCCAAATTAATAAAAAGTTGTTTCCACATTTACCGTCTCTAATAAGCGTTGATTTAACATTATGTATTAACTCTTCGTCTTTTTCCCTTTCTTTTTCACCAAATACAATCATTATTGGCTGGGTATAATTTGCATGATTTTTAAAATTAATTAGTTTATAGCAATCATTAATTATATCATTCTCCGTATTATTAATAGACTTAACTACCATTACGATAAGGTTATAATTCGAGCCCGGCTCATGAACTACAAAATCAGGTTTTTTTGTTCTTAATAATTCATGAATAGAAATATTAACCACCTTATCGAGCTCGCCATGAATTGTAAATGGGAAACCTTCAGGAAGATTGTTCCTCAATTGATGGTATAATTCATAACAATATATTCTCTCCCTAAAGACTGGATAGTGTCTATTATGGTTTGGGACATTGAAATACTTGTTCTCAATTTTCCTCAATGCAGTATTGAGTGATGTTAAAAAAATATCTATATCTTCCATTAAAATCTGCCCCCTAAGAGATTTCCCGGCTTCAGCTCCATCACAATGGCCTGGGTCACCTGAAAAACCTTGCTTCCATAGTGCTCTTACCGGCTTGGCTCCCACTTCTGAATTCGTCCAATGCTGTCAATAAGATGAGGGGTTAATCTTAATACTTCTTTAAATATTTGCTCAATCGCCATCGGAAGATACTCATGGGCAATTTCATTGCGCAAATACCTTATTTTCTTAAATACTTCCCTGGAAGAAATCAAGTTTCTTTTTTCTGCCCGGTTTTTCCAATTCTAGAATATCTATTAATCTAAAAGATTCTTTGAATCAACATATCGCTTGTTCTCGCAAAACGGCTTGTTAATGCCTCAAATTTATCTAATTCTTCCAGCTCATAGCTTTCCTTAATACCTATTTCCCGGCATGCTTCATAAGAATAAGCCAGAATTTTGACGGCCTCATCTAAAAGCTTTAATTCCTTGGCAAACAATTCCGGCTCATCTTTTTTCATAATAAAACTGCCCCCCTCAACGCAATTCTCGTAAAGGGATCAGACTCATCCCGGACAATAATAATATCTATCTTCTGCTCCCCTATTTGTTCCCACAAATCCCTCTTGATTCTAAATCTTTCTTCTTCTTTTAGCTTATGGGAGAATATCAACAAATCAATATCTCCCCCTCTTTTTTTATTATCGACCCGGGAGCCAAATAGATATATCCGCGCATCCTGATCAACGCTTTTTATCGTATCTTTAATAGAGTTTATTTCATGAGTAGATAGTCTCATGGTAACTCACCAACTATCCTTCCTTTACAGTTACTGGTTGGATTTGTTGAAAATCCAAATTAATAAAACAGTGGCAACCAAACAGAACACTTAACATGCCCCTACCCAAGAGCCTTATAAACCCCTTCCAAAAACACTCGAAAACTCGCTGAGCAGTTTCTATTAATATCCATATGTTGTCCGATAGTCCTAGCCCCACTTATCTTTTGGTATCCAGGAACTAACTTTTTTAATTCCTGAGCGGCATTATTTAGCCCATCGGGATTCCGGTATTTTCTCTGTTGCTGTCTTCGGGAAAGTCCGCTAATATTATAGGCCTTCTCCACAGCCTGTAAATCACCCAAAAACCAGGATTCCATTTCATGGCAGGCAATTCTGACCACCGTATCCGTTCTTCCGCTGAAAGAACATATGTCGCATAATCGTTTTTTTATTTCATAACAATCAGCGCTATCCTGATCCCTAACTACTATGAATCGCGCGTCGTGAGTTATGGCTCTTAATTTCCTAGGTAAAGATTTTTCCAAATCCTGTTTTCCTTCATGCTTGATTAAATGATACTGAACCCCTTCCGGCAACACCTTCGGTAAAATCATTTTCAATAGTTCTTTCATGGAAGGTTCTTCCAGCATAAAATACAGCTCCATCACAAAGGTCCGGCCCCCTCGAAAAAGCCTTGCTTCCATAGTGATCCTGGTAAATCGCCTTCAGCAACCAGACTCTGCAATAAGGGTTCATCAGAGGCCCGTACCACTTTGCTAAAACCGTTGTTGCCTTGACATAACCAGAACAACTCCTCCAGCTGCACAGCATTGACAAAATCGGGCGAATGGGTTGATATAAAGACCTGACCACCATTACTGGCATAAGCTCTAAACTCTTCAGCTAATTCCAACAAAAGATCGGGATGCAACTGGTTTTCCGGTTCCTCTATACAAAGCAATGGGTGCGGAGTGGGATCATAAAGTAGAATTAAATAAGCGAACATCTTAAGCGTTCCATCCGATACATACCTGGAAATAAAGGGATCCTTAAATTCTTCGTTTTGAAAACGTAGTACTATCCTGCCATCTGCTGTTTCTTTAGCCTCAACCGATTTAATGCCAGGAACCCGCTGGGCTATTTTTTCTAGTACCTGTTGAAACCTGTCCGAATAATGCTCGTGCATAAATTGAGTCACTAATGCCAAATTATCACCAGTAGCTGATAGGTGTTCAGCATAACCAGCATCATTAGTACTGCGGGCTGATTCAATTCTAAAATCGGAAACATGCCAACCTTCTATTAAACGCCTAAATGATGCAATTTGCTTATATTTTTGAAATTGTCCCAATCCCTTAATAGCTAGAATATCAGGCGAATCCAGGGTTTGTTGCTCTCGTGCTTCCTGAACTCCAGGCTTCCCGTATTCACTTTCATTGACAATCGCATGACCAACACCATTGGAAAAATCCAGGAAGTGCCACGGTCGCCCTTTTTGCCCGCGACGATATTTCAGCAGTTCTTTGCTCACTATAGGTAAACCCTTATCATCCAAATTGATATGCAATTCATAAGTCACTAAAGGTTCACCCGGAGCAGAACGAAATTTAATCTCAAATTCGATCGGGCCGCTTTGTCCCCTGCTAACCACCTCTTTGAAACCACCACGTTTGAGAAGGGCTGCTCTTACATTATCCGTTAAGCAATCATGTAAAAAACCAAATATATCAAAAAAGGTTGATTTTCCCGAGCCATTGGCTCCCAGAAAAATAGCCATAGCAGGAATGTTCCTTATAGTTGTATCTTTAAGAATTTTAAAGTTTTTAGTTCTTATACTTTCAATCCTCACCTCATCACCTCCATGTAATACCCTGAATAGGATGATAAATCTCCTCTTGTTCTTTTTATTTTAAATACTCGCTTAATTCTGACATAGGAACTCCTCTCTTAATATACCTATTGAACTGCTTCCCGCACCTCTTCACTCAATCTCTATAGTCGTATTTTGCTTCTATTTTCATTAGTGGTTTGCGTCCTCCGGTCTTAGGTGATCAATAAGAGTATTGCATTTTTATTATAACATTTTTTCAATAACTATCTATTTTTTCCGTTTTGTCCCTGTTTGTTTTTCTATTAGAGCCTCCAAATGCTACCTTAACCTGAACAGCGGCACAAGAGGCTTACACCGAAGCAACTTATCCAGTGATTTGTTATCGATTGCCTCCCTGATGATTGCCAGAACCTCACTATAAGCATGTAGTAATATAGCAATATCCTCATCACTATGGCAATAATTCATATTGTGAGTTCCAAGAATAAGAATCCCCCTGGAGAACATTTCCTGCAAGAATAAAGTTTTTAACTCCCACAAGGTATAGGATGGTATATCACAGAAATTCAAAAATGCCCAACTAGGATGGCCGGTAATGGAAATAACATCCTGAAGCCCGTTTTCGGCTAGCAGTTTTTCAACACCCTTTATTACTTTCAATCCTTGATTCTTCATGGTTTCCAGGACTGGTTCCTCTTGAAGTTTGGTCATCGTGGCATTGGCAGCGGCTAAAGACAAAGCTTCCCCGCCGAATGTAAAGGAAAAGAATACTTCTTCCATCAACTGCATAATATCAGCCCTTCCGGCGACAGCTGACAGGGGATATCCATTGCTCATGCCTTTGCCAAAGGTAGCTAAATCAGGCGTTATTCCGAAGAATTCCTGGGCTCCGCCATTAGCATAACGGAATCCAGTAATAGTCTCATCAAAAATAAACAATGCCCCATTCTGATGCGTCAATTCTTCAACCATCAATAAAAAATCGTTTTTTGGCTCTGTTGAATTCATCGGCTCCATAATTACTGCCGCAAGCTGTTCTGGCCACTGCTTAAAGATAAGCCGCAGAGACTCAATGTTATTATAAGTAAAAATGTGCGTTAACCGCCGGGTGGATTCAGGTACCCCCAGGTTGCGGGCAGTAGATCCAATGTACCAGTCTTGCCACCCATGATAACCGCAAACCGCAACATGGTCGCGGTGGGTGTAGGCACGAGCCAGGCGTATAGCTCCTGCAGTTGCATCGGAACCATTCTTGCCGAATCGCACCATTTCAGCACAGGGAACTATTTCTATTATTTTCTCCGCCACTATAAATTCCAGGGGATGGGGTAAGGAGAAGGTAACTCCGTTATCAAGCTGCTCCAGCACAGCCGCATTTACATCATGATCGTTATAACCCAGGGTAACAGAGGCCAGGCCATTGATGAAGTCTATGTATTCATTATCGTCTACATCCCAAACATGACTTCCTTTGCCCTTCTTAATGAAATAAGGGGAAACTCCATATGGATACTGGGTCTTGCTTTTGCTAAAAGTCTGGGTTCCCAGAGGTATGCTTTTCAATGCTCTTTCCAATAACAGTTCAGAGTTGTGGTAGCGTTCCGACATTTTTATCCCTTCTTATAATTATTTCCTGGCCCATAAACTGGGGAAAATGATTTCCTTTTCAATATTAATGAAATGTTTTTTTAATTCTCCTATACAGCTGAAATCAATATCTGAATTCTGCTTAAAAACTTCAATATCTTCTGTCAATTGCCCCATATTGTCAACACCAAATACCACATAATCAATTCCCGGATTTAAGCATGACAAAAACAGGGCTGCTTCAACCCGTTTCAAGCTGTATTTGGCGATTATTTCATCAAAATCATGCAAATATACCCGTGCTCTTTCCAGGTGAGCAGGTATATCATCTCCTTCCATAAATAATAAACCCTGCAGGAAAGGGCTGCGGGCGAATACCGTGACTCCATGGGCTTTGGCCATGCTAAAAAACCCGGTTTTGTCCAGGCGCTGGTCGAACACATTGTATGGTGTCTGAATATAGTCCACTATCCCCGACTTGGCCACATCTAGTGCATGTTCGGTTTCATAGATGGATACACCCAGATTCCTGATTAAGCCCTTCTCTTTAGCAAGAAATAAACCATTCATAATACTCTGATTATAAAAATCAGTCGGTGTGTGCAAGAGGTAACCTTCCAAACAGTCTAGTTTAAGCCTCGCCAGCGATTTCCTAATTTCATTCTCCACTATCGCTTCGGCCTTATAGTTATCATCTGTAATAAGGTTAGGCCGTAATTTCGATATAACCTTAACCTGCTTCTGTAAATTTCTGCTTTCAAAATACCGGCCCAGGATTTCTTCAGCATTACCATAAGCTGCGGCAGTATCGAAATATTCTATACCTTTCGCCACTGCCAGATCCAACATAGTAAATACCTGTTCTTCAGCAGGTTTGCCGGTTTTGTTATTAATGCCATAGTCTAAGCCAAACTGTACCGTACCCAAGCATAATTTAGCTTTTACCATTATTATCAACTGCCTTTATAGTATTTATCAAGCGGGCATCTTCCAGTAAAGACTTTTGGTAGCCTTCATTTCTCGCAAAATTTCGATTTATTTCCTTATAATACGGGTTTTGATTAAGTAATTCCAGTACATCATTCATTAAAAAATCTTTTTTTCTGGAATATAAATTTTCATAAATTAATCTAAGCAGTTGAAAATCTTCCGGTTCATCAACCGACCAGCGTAAATTCGACAGGTCGATATCATTTTCTAAATTAACCCGGATAAAAAATTCGGGGTGTTTTCTTATATAAGGAGTTACATGTTCCCGCTCTGATGGAAGAACTGCCTCCTGCCAAGTCCGGGCCAACACCGCAAAAGAAAACACTTCCACATCGAGACCATCAGGATAAGTAGGCGGATCAGTATTGGAAGCGTAATCCACCCCGGCTTTATCATATAATTTTAGTACGGATGCGACTACCTGCGGATCAATTAGAGGACAATCAGCCGTTATACGCAGTATAGTATCCTCCGGTTTACAGCCTAAAGAAATAGCAGCCTGATAATACCTGTCCAGTACATCATTTTCAGAACCTCGAAAACATTCTATTCCATTTTTTGAACATAGCCGAACTATTTCGTCATCACCGGCAGCCATTGTAGTAGCTATTACTATCCGGTCAATCCCAGGAACCATCTGAATTCTCTCATTTTGCAGTTCCAATAAATGTTTACCGCAAACCTTTTTAAGAACCTTACCCGGTAAACGGGTGGAACCCATCCGTGCTTGCACTATGACAAAATTCATTTTCGTTACCCCCCAAAGGAATCACATGTTTCGCAAAATTTGCCCAGCAATACTACATCCACATATTCCCCAGCATAATAAACATGCCTTTTCTGAATGCCCTCCCGCTCAAATCCGGCCTTTTCAAATGCTTTTATCGATGCGATATTATCAATATAGCATCCTGCCCAAACCTTATGCAGATTCAATTTACTGAACGCATATTCACTTAGCAGGTCGATAGCCTCGCTAGCGTATCCTTTACCCCAATAATGCTTGTCACCTATTATAATCCCTATATCCGCTCTCCTGTGAATCCAGTTGATAGTCCCCAGCTTAATGTTACCTATATGTCGCTCGCTGGATTTTTCTATGATAGCCAGAAAAACTGAATCCGCCATGCCATCCAAAGCAGCTACATAAGCATGCAATTGTTCCTTAGAATAAGGATAAAAGCGGCTTTCTGTATAGCAGGTAATATCATCATCATTCATCCAATGATAATAATTATCATTGACATCTTCCGGTCTTACCTCTCTAAGGTAAATTCCTTTACCCTCAATAAAATGTCGGTATTCCATACTCGATTTTATCCTCCGTTCAAATCCTAACTAACCCAATAAACCCCTTGCAGCTTAACCAGGAGAGCGTTAATTAAGGTCTTTGTGTATCATATAGCTTAGCCCTTCTTTTTCCCGGTAAATTTATAGAATCTTAGCCGCCTTACTTTCCAGCCGCGTCTTTGCCTGTAAAATTGAATTTACACATATTGATGCTAAATCGCCGATAACTGCATACCACTCGCCGCTCCTTAACATAACCTCTATTCGGGCAAAATCCCTGTCGTCATACTTCTCCGGAACCGCATTCGTATCAATCTGGAAGTTTATAGCATACGATTGGAAGACATGAGCAAAAAACAATTGATAGGTTTCATAATTCTTGCTGCAGTTATTCTGTGGAGTAAATATCTCATTTTCCATCGCGTTTAGTTTTTTCCTCATGGAATCCATCTTTTGCGGATTTCGCAGGCAATCCCCCAGTTTCACTTTGTATTTTTCATATATAGCAAGACCCGTTTTGCAATAATTAACGATTTCTGTCATGTTAACAATGGTTCGTTCTATTAAGTCCAATAGTTTGCCAATATCTTCTTCTTTAATTTCTTCTGTAAATGCGCTCAGGTGTTTTTTAATATTTTCGAGAGGGAAAAAATCCTCATTGATGTATTTATCAATTGCCTCCTTAAAAGGCAAAACTTGCGTACCATTTATATAGGCACCACCCTCGGTACTGTTAATGCAGGTTCCTTTGTAGCCTGCCAAATCTGTCTCGTATGCTTTGATACACTGATACCACCCGGCATTGGTGGTAATCGGAATACCATCATTTCCCATGACATCGAATTTATCCTGCCGATGAATAGCATCCTGGTTACCATCAACGGTTCCAGCCGTTCCTATAGCATGAGTTTTCCCGTCCCGGCTGAACGCCAAATCCTGTCCAATAAGTATAATTGGGTCGCAACCCAACACCTCAGCTATTTTATAAGCCATGTTTCCGGCCGAGACTTTTATGGGAACAATTCCCTTATCGATACCCAACCACTTGAAATGGTCAAAATCGCGATAAACAATAATCCTTGGTCCCGGATAGGAGGGAAACACTTCCGGGTGTATTACCGGACAGGCAGCATAATAAACATCTTTAACCTCATCATCAGCAAAACCCTCCATAAGTGCTTTTACGGGTAAATTACGTTCCAGGGATACTACCAGATGGGGTTTAAAGTCCATAGCCATCAAGACTTTAAGAGAGGCATCGGCAGCCACTATAAGCGCCTTGTTTTCCAGCCCTTTTAATAAATGCTTATTCTTATTAAGTGAGGGGCCGGTCGCTACTACTATCCCAGGGCGGCCTTTAAACTTGTTGAAAAGAAGATTGATTCCTGGATTGGAGACAATTTCATCAATATTAGCCAGCATATGCTCAATCCCTAGCAAAGAATCATAAGGGTCATTGCCAAAGTGGAGTAAAACCTGGGCCGCGGCATCCCTTAATGATTTAAGAGTTTGGAGATAGTAATCCTTGTTTAGTTTAAGGGATGAAGGATGATAAACCGGTTTTATTGCCTTGAGCAACATAAATCTATTGTTTTCGTACAGATAAGTCCAGAGTTTTGTATATATTTCACTTTCATCTATTCCTACCATAAAGCTTATCCCTGGGTTCTTAATAGCCGCAACCAGGTTTACGCTTTGCAGTGCCAGCTTAAAAATCTCCATGTCCTTTTCAATCACCAGGATATAGCTCGTGTTTTGTTTTACTGCTTCCTCGTGCATATAATAGAGCAGTTCATATCCCAGACCCATTCCTAGAAACATCGCTATTCTGGCATTTTTTAAATTAAGCGCTTTTATCTGATTGGCTACATCCTGTTGAGAGGCATTACTGTCGTAATAATAATAATTCCCATCTTTAACGAGTAAATTCGGGATTGGTTTAGCTCCCATATTTACTAGCTGATACCGCTTAGAGCTTGTAGATTTTTCAACTGTACAGGCTAATTCGGGGTAATGTTCTTTAAGAGCCTGCATGTTATTCTGATAAATATCGTTATTATTATAAGTATTATCAACCCGAACCAAGCGCACACTTGATTTATCACCAGTATTTTTATTGCTTTTTCTTTTATTCTTGTTTTTTGTTTTCTTGCTCAATTCCATACCCCTTGCATTAAATGATATGTATTATATCGGCTTAAGCTTAGTGAGTCTTTAGCCTGCACTATAGAAAAAACCGGCCCCCGTATCGAGGACCGGCTTTTTGTAATTCTTTTATTACCCGAGCAACTGCAGTACACTCTGCGGTTTCATATTGGCCTGGGCCAGCATGGCGGTACCTGCCTGGAGCATGATCTGACTCCGGGTAAAGGACATCATCTCCTTGGCGAAGTCCAGGTCGCGGATACGAGACTCGGCGGCCGTCAGGTTTTCGGAAGCCACGCCCAGGTTATTGATGGTGTGGTCTAAGCGGTTCTGCAGAGCACCCATCTTGGAGCGCTCGCTGGATACCCGCTGTATAGCCGCATCCAGCTTGCTGATGGAAGCAGTGGCATGATCCCGGTCAGTAACCAGGATATTGTTTACTCCCAGAGCCCGGGCTCTCATATCGCCTATGGCCGCTCCCACATCCTGCAGGGGGTTGGCCCCAATCTGGAAGACCATGGTATTGTCGGCAATATGCACATAGGTATCTTCCCGGTTGGCAAAACCGCCTTTCAGGTCGAAGTTCTTGGTGGCGGTATTCCATTCCAGTTTGATACCAGTCATATTGTCAAACTCAACATCCACATTCTGGTGAACCGTCCCTACCAGCATATTGCCTTCGATATTAACATCTTTGGCGATATAATTGCCGGTATGGGCATCGGTAACATTAACTGTAAAAGTATTTTCCTTGGCATCTTTAAGGTTGGTCAGGCTTAAGGCTTTGATTACATTTTCATCACCGACAAAGGTCAGTTCGCCGGCATCACCAGTAATAGCGGAACGGATTACAAAAGTACCTGCAACGGTTTCCAGACCACTATCCTGTTTCCCGCCTTCGGTTACAAAAGAAACAAACTTGTCGCTGTGGGTAGCCCCAATGCCTGCAAGTTGAGCCTGCCCGAGCTGGTTGGCGATAGCATCGTTTAGTTTTTGCACTACACTCCCTATTGTATCAGTACCAAACAGGGTAATCTCCGCTTTCTGCCCGTCACCCTGAATGATGCTGATTTTTTGGGCGGATTCTAGCAGGAAGTTGCCGCTCTTATCCCAGAAAGCTTCAATATCGCGTAGTGCGGTTCCCTTGGTAGCCAGTTCACCTACACCGGCACTGCGGTCGAACTGGACAAAAGTCCCTCCGTTAGCCGTATAATCAGCCAGGGTTCCAAAGGTAAGCTGGATTTCACTATGACTAACTGCACCATTGGTATCATCGAGAGTCAGGTAATCTACCGTAGTAGTTGTATTATCCCAATTAGTGGCTTGCGCTTTGTAATAAGTGAAAGAACGGCTGACACTCTTACCGTTTTCATCCGTGGTCTGGGTAATGGTAACCAGGTCATCTGGAACAACAGTTACCGGTTTGACATTCATCAGGAATTTATCGCCCACGGTTACATTAGCTGTAGCCATAGCAAAGGTATTGAAGTGCACATCGCCAACAGTAAATGAATTTACGGTGTCAGCTGCGGTAGTCTGTATGACCACCCCTTCCAGGGTATGAACACTTCTCTTACCATCCAGCCCCATTTGGTATGATGTGATGTTTAGCGTAATGTTATTTCCATTTTTTCCAACAACATCAAAAACCATTTGGGCATTAACTGTGCTACCAGCTGTACTTAGTGTTGTTCCGGCACTGGCTGTAGTAGCACTGATACTTTCCACTAAATCACCGGTTCCACTCTGCCTATACTGTGCTACCAGATCCAAATTAGCAGCACTCACTAAAGTTGCAGCAGCGCTGACATCCGTGGTTATCTTATAAGTCCCCTGCTTCAGACCAGTAACCTGGAAGTTCTGCAGGCCGGATTGGGCTACATCGGTACCTTTCAAAAGTGTAGTAGAAGTACTGGTAATGGATGTATCCACACTATCAGTCTGTAATTCCCCATCTCCAATGGCATTGGTACCATCAATATTAAACCGGCCGGTACCTGTTGCTGCATTTACATCGGTTCGATTTACTGTTAATGCAAAATTACCTGCGGCTCCTTTGGTCAAGGACTGGATATCGAAGTTGCCTGTTGTAGCACCTGTTGTAGCCTGAATGGTAATCCTGTTCTTCAAAACACTATGTGCCGCAACAGCATCAGCCAGTTTAGTACTAAATTGACCTGCTGTAGTCCCTCCAGTAAGTGTAACTTCTACGGAAGTGTTGACCCCATCTTCGAATTCAAAATTGAATTCGTATATATCGTTTGCATCATCAGCCCCGAAAACCGTTGTAACAGCCAATTGAACCTTCGCCTGGTTGTAACCCATATCAATATTAGTGGTGGTTTCACCGTGTTTTACCCGCATGATATCGGTCTTCTGCACCTGAGCTATTCCGGCCTGAGCTTCTATATTCAGCTTATAGTTGCCGCCGCCGGGGGCCTTCTGGCCGAACTGGTCAACTACCCTGAGGCCATCGCGCATGAAGACCCGGGTGGTTAGCTTGTCGGTGGTGGTCAGAGCCGAGGAACTGCCGTCCAAAAGCTTCTTGGTGTTGAACTCGGTGGTGTTGCCGATACGGTCAATTTCCGTAATCAACTGGTCGATTTCCTGCTGGATGTTCTGGCGATCAGAGGCGGTTAAGGTGTCGTTGGCTGCCTGCACCGACAGCTCCCGCATGCGCTGCAGGATGTCGTGGGTTTCGTTCAGGGCACCTTCAGCCGTCTGTATAAGGCTGATGCCGTCCTGAGCATTGGAAATGGCCTGATTGAGGCCTCTGATCTGGGCCCGCATTTTCTCCGAAATGGCCAACCCGGCGGCATCGTCAGCCGCCCGGTTGATACGCAGTCCCGAGGAGAGTCTCTCCAGGGAGCGGCTCATGTTCCTATCGGTAATGGTCAAGTTGCGATAGGCATTGAGCGCGGACACGTTGTGGTTAATAATCATACCATCATTCCTCCTTGAATTTTTATTGAGTCACTTCCTTGTGGCTCATCTGGCTGCCGGCCCTGAAGCCTCGGCCGCTGGCTGCAAGTACAGCAACCACCGGGTGCTTCTCTTCCAAAAAAGCATCCGGTCGCTGCTGCATATCACAGGCATTCCTGCCAGGGGGACGGTTCTTGTGGCTGGTATGACCTGCCCAGGGGATATCCCTCTCACCCTTACTAAATCACTCCTCACTGTCATATTTCCCCTGCTACTTCTATTATCGAAAAGCAGATAGCAGAGCTGAAAGGCAGAAACCCGCTATGTGGCGGTTTATCTCCCTGTTGCTCTTACTCATGCTTGCAATTATCGCCTGGCAGCTCTTTTGGTATCTTTTTCCCGGGACTTTTCTCCCCTCTACTGTTGCTGATTCTGTCCCGCCATCTGCGCTACCTGCTGGGAAAGCCAGTTGCTCATGGAATTATAGTAGTTCACCATTTTCTCCATGGCAGCAAACTGCTTCCAGTAGCGTTCACTCATTTCCTGCATGCGCTCTTCATAGCTTTTGATACGATCATCTATTCTCCCTATTTCCTTTGTCAGTAGGCTATTATCTATTTTGGCGGAAGGTAACCCGGCTTTTTCCGTTATGGTAGTGATATTTTCATTAACCGCCTCATAGAGGCGGATAGCTATACCCCGGTTGCGCAGGGGATTGCCGTTCCAGTCCAATATTTCTTTGCCTTCCTCATTGGTAATCACTTTATCCAGGGTGAAAAGCTCCATAACCTTGTCCGGATCGGCCTCCAGAGCGGCCCGAAGCTTATCTTCATCAATCTCCAACTTTCCTCCCTCTATCGAGCCGCGCACAAAGGTAGGGGTGCTGATTCCGATAGAGGCTAGGCTTTTGTAAGTATTGGTACTGGCCAGCCCCTGCACCGGATCGGTGGCCGCGCAGCGGGTGCTGGAATAGGCGGTGAACAAAATGGAATCGCCCCTGAGCATACCGCTTTTGGCCTTTTCCTCCCAGGCCTTGATTTCGTCCTCGCTCATATCCTTTCTCTGCTCGGCGGTAAGCGGGGGAAAACTGCCTCCGTATTTATCCCGGGCATTATAGCGTCTCTCCGTTAGTTCTGTATTCATATAAACAATAGCCGTGTTATAGGCTTCAACAAAAGCCTCAATCTTTTCTATTGCTCCATCAATATCGTTGGTAACCGTAATCCGTACGGTCTGGCTGGGGTTAGCCGCCTGCAGGTTTAGGTTGATGCTGTCCATTAAGGTAATCTCGTTGGTATCAAACTCTAGGTTTTGAGCATCATTGAAATCAATGATGGCTTTGCTTCCCTTCATCTCGTACATATTAATATTCAGTTCATCGGCCAGGAAACCTTCGTTGTCATAGCGAATAGCTATCATGCGCTCATCATTGCTGCGGCTAGTATATTTCCAGGTTCCGGCAGTTCCATCATAAGTCATGCTTACCGGGAGGTACTGGTTGCCTTCAGCATCAAAAAGATTGTCTAACCCCCCTCCGTTAAGTACAATGGTGTCGCCATCGGCCGCTCCTGCTGCCACAAAGTCTATGCTGCCGTCACTCTTGTAGGTGGCGGAAGTCAGGGAGCCGGAACCGGTATAAATAAAACTGGCAGTAAGGTCCTGGCCATTAGCCAATGCGCTCAAGGTTCCGCTCGGAGTTCCATCTGAACTGGAGTATAATGCTTCATTAAAATCCAGGGTAGCATTGGTGGCTGTACTGCCTGCTTCCAGGGCTGCCAGGGGACAACTATCCCAGAGGCTGATTTTCCCGGAAGCACCATCATAGGAGGCCGTTATACCGGTAGTATTCCTCCACAGGTTAATACTGTCTATCATATCCTGCACGGTAGTCGCACTGATGGAACTGGCATTAAAGGAAAATTTATGGCTACCCAGACCTCCTTCCAGGGTAAACTGCAGGTCTTCGCAAGTGTAGAGCGAGTTCAGCTTAATATTGGCCGCATCATATACCCGCACCGCCGTGTTGCTGCTCAAGGTTCCCTGCTGGCTGCCGATGGTCATGTTAAGCTTATCCCGCAGGAAGTTGTCTGTGTCCCCGCTGATGGTAACCTGCCCCCCGCTGGAAAAGATCACTTTACCGCTGCTGCTGTCATAACTGGCGGTCAAACCAGTAGTCAGCCGCTCATTGTTGATCTGGTTTATCATTTCTTGCAGACTTATCGCGGTGTCGAAGGTGAAATCCTTGCTGTCTTTTTCGCCCTTAAGGGTAAAGCTTACACTGGCAGGAGCGGTTCCGCCTTCATACATCTGGCTTAAGGTAATAGCAGCTGGGTCATGAATAATCAAAGCACTGTTACTGGTGATTTTCCGGCCGCTGGCCGGGGCCGTTTCGTTTAAACTCTTCATATCTATGTTCAATTTGAGATAGTCCCCCAGGAAGCTCAAGGCCTTCCCCTCTCCATTTACCAGAAGATTGCCCCCGCTATCCCGCATACCGTCCATCTTCACTTTTATAGCGGCATTTTCACCGAATTCAGTGCTCATGAGAAACACTCTATCCACATTGGCATCATAATAGGCTCTGATACCCATATCCTCATCATTAATAATTCGTACGATATCCGCCAGGCTGGTTGCTCCCGCCGTAAAGGAAAAGGGGATCTCCCCATTTTTGCCGGCCAGGGTAAAGTCTATTTGGGTATTTTCCTCAATGCCGAACTGGGCGGCCACGCTGGAGACATTCTCCTTGGAGCCCAGGGACTGCTGGCTGGTCAGGGTGGCTTTCTGCGCCACCTGTTTTACCCTGACATCATAGGTGCCGGGGGTGGCCGTACTCTTGGCCGTGGCGGTCAATATGCTTTCGTTGGAACTGGCGGCTTTCTTGGCGTTGAAGGTATCACCGAGTTTAAGGTCAAAGGTGGCGGTGCGCAGGGCCAATAACTTGGTATTGACTGTTCGGAAATCATCCCGTTTCCATTCCAGGATGGTTTTTTCCTGCACTTTACGCTCTATCTTGCTGCGCTGTGCTTTTAACATTTCTTTTATTATGTTTTCCGTATCCAGTCCGCTGGCTATGCCGCCAATGCGTAAAGATGACATGCTTTTGCCTCCCTCCGGCGGAATTATATAAACTTCTTCATTTCTTCCAGTAGTGCGGGCAAGCCTTCCGGTTTTTCCGCTGCTTTTATGTTCTCCTCCCGGATTTGCTCCTTGATCTCCTTGCGGACTATGCTTACCTCCCGGGGGGCTTGAATCCCCATGCGGATGTAATCGCCCTGGATATCCACAATAGTTATCTCTATATCATCACCGATTAATATGCTTTCACCCTTCCTCCGTCCCAGTATCAGCATAGGCTAGCCCTCCTCAGCGGCAGCTATGCCGGTTTGTTCCTCAGCCTGGGTCGGCTGGAAAATAGGGTGTCTGGTAGTATAATCGCTATTTGTGGCAATAAACTGAAGCCCTTTTTTACTTTCCTGGTTGATAATCAACGGGGCCACCAGGTTGGCGGTGCTCTCCCGGAAGTCCTGCGGTACAGTCAGTATTACATAAAGCAGTAATTCTTCCCGCTGGCTGCAGTCTAGGCGCTGCAATTCCTCCTGGCCGATCTCAATGCTGTAGCGAGGGAAAAAAGCAAAAGGATTGGCTACTACCAGGCAGAGCTCGGGGTTAAGGGCTGACTGCAGGTAATAAAAAGGAACTCCTTCACCCATGGCTATCAGCAGGAAGCTTTTTTCCTGCTCAAAAGCCGGAATACCAGCCGGAAACATAATTATATCTTCTTCCTCAAATTCCAGCTCACCCAGCAAAGTGCTGACTATCTTCATGAACCTCTTCCTTTCTCAGGTGCCAGGCACTTAAGTTGTTAAGTTATTGCAAATGCAATCACAGGGGCCACAACCACCGATGAAGAAAATAAGGGAATCAGTCGCTATTAAGGTTGCGGGTACGCCTGATTCTCCAACCTTCGGGTGTCAATAGAACTCCCCATGGCCGGGGCCACAACCACCGATGAAAAAAAGGGAATCAAGCCTAACCCCCCTCCCGAAGTCAGACGACTGACGACTACTCTACATTACCCCATCAAAATAACTGCCTACCCACTTAACCTCAATTGCTGGCTTTTGTTGCAGGTAGACGCCCACTTTAGCCCAGGGGGTATGGTTTTCCACCCGACCCGGCTGCAGGCTGGTACTTATTCCACCTTCACTGGCCTCCGCTTCCATTTCACCTGCTTTGACCGTAACCTGCGGGGGGTGTTCGGGTATGAAGGCGATGGTATACGGGCACTCGGCCTCGGCCTTAAACCTTGATGCAATTAAATTTACTACGCTGCCGCCTTTTTCGATAGCGGCCTGGCTCTCTCCCTCCGCCACCCTCCGGGCTATGCCTTCCAGGCCTTGCTGGTAGGCCTGGGAAGCGCATTCCTTACCATATTCAACCGGCTTGCGGGCCCCCAGGTCAGTCCAACACTGGCTCTGATCAATTTCCAGTTCCGCCCGGGGGGAGTGGATGTTTATCTCGCTCACCTGGGCATTTACACTGAGCCGGGGGGGACTAATGCTCAAGCGCACCCCTGGTTTATCTATATTCAGGCCAATGAGGCCTGCTTGCTGGCTTATTCTGAGATCCATAGCTTACCCCTTCCTGAGTTTCCCCTTCCATAGCCGGTAAACTTGTGCATATCGCGGGGAGGATCTTTGGCCCCCGCCCGTGGGAACTCGGTTATAAGTGGAAAGAGAGAGGTAATAAGCGTTTACCGGATTTGCTCTCCCCCTGGTTAGCGCAGGAAATCCAGGAGGCTGGGCTGAATAATCCTGGCTCCCGCCGCCAGGGAGGCCCGGTAAACATTCTCCTGCAGTTGCAGTTGCATTATCACTTCGGCCATATCAGCATCCTCGGTCTTGGACAAGAGGCTGGTAAAGGTCTCCTGTATGGATTCCAGGCGGCTCTGCTGCAGTTCCAGGCGGTTGACTCTGGCTCCGACCGTGGAGCGGTAGAGGAGCAATTCCTCCATCCGACGGTCATCGCCGCCGATCTGTAAACTGGTTTCACTAACCTTGCCCGCCTCAATTTTCCGGGCCAGGTCATCCATATAGCCAAAAAGCCCATCGCGCCAGGAAAAGGAAACAGCCGGGTCACTGGCAGCAAAAACCCCGGTTTCCAGGGCTATTTCTCCACTGTAAGCCAGACCGGTTTCTTCATTAAGGGTAAAGAATTTTAACTCCGTGGTTTCATAATCAAAGGTCTTAACATCAAATCTGAAGCTGCTGCTGCCATTAACCTTTTCGCCCTTGGCTGAGGTATAAGAGAAATCTATATTCGCATTCTGCGCACCAGCCCTTCCTTGAGCTGAGAAAGAAATAACGGTTTTATCCCCGGCTTTAAGCTGGGGGCTGTCCGGGTCAATTCCTCCCAGGGGGGCACCATTATTCCATATCACCAGATCCTCGGTGAAATTAGTATTATTTATATCCTTTGCGGAAATCTTGAATATCTTTTGACCGCGAGCAGTTTCTGGATCGATAACTACATTATCCAATTCCACATATTTGTGATGAAGCTTACCGTCACTTCCATTGGTATAGAGATGGGCTTTTATGTTTACGGTTAATTGTTGTGGTAAATAATTATCATTGTGCTTCCAGGAACTAACACTATTGTCAAATCTCATTTCCAGAGGCGCCGTGGCTTGACCGTCCTCATCCACCCGCTTGAATTCTTCATAAACTGGAATACTTCCTTTGATCTGCTGGTAGTACAATTTGCTCTGTCCAGAACTGGACACAGTAGTTCCAGTTACCGCATCCCAATCGTTGTTCCATTTTATAATATCTCCACCCTGAACATCTTCTATATTAAATTGAAAATCAATTTCCCTCGTAGCTGCATTATAAGTAGCACTGCTGATGGCTCCAGAAACAGTGGTTCCGTCTTCCCGCTGGTAAGTAAAATAGTTTGTGAGGTCGAAACCATCGGCAATAGCGGTATAAGTTCCTCCCGATTCCAGATACAAGGGCTTATCCAGGACTAAAGAAGCGCTTCCCTTGACGCTGCCTCCTTTTAAGCTTACCGCCACCTGGGTGTTATCCGGGGCGACTTCAGCAGCTTCTACCAGTATAGAGCCGCTGTATGGGCTGTTGTTAGCCATAGTCAGGCCGTTGTCCACACCTACCCCCAGTGTTGCTGCAGTTCCCATGCCTTCGTAGAAAAAGGAACCGGCATTGGGCACCGCGGAAAGATAGCTCTGACTTTCCTGCACACTAGACGATTCCAAAGACAGGGAAATTTGCGACTTATCCCCCGCTGCAAACTCCGGAGCACCATCAGTTATACCTGCCAGAGGCGCACCGCTGTTGTTCCATAGAACCAGATCCTCACTGGCCCCAGCTAATCCACCTGCCTGCAGTTGGGCAGCGCTGATACTACCGATGGCATCGCCATTGGCCGCTGCCATATTCAGGCTTACGCCCGCAATGTTGATATCCTGGTATCCCGTTTCCCCTTCTATTGCTATCCGGCCGCTGATATCAACAGTCAGTGTATCCGTCGCTTCATCAACCGTTGTTACTTTAATATTAAGAAAGCCACTATAGACCGAAGCCGTTAAGCCAGCCGCGGTTCCTATCGCTATACTGGCATTTGCTGGGGTACCGGCATTATCGTAAAAGAAAAACATGCCCGTATTGTTATCTGCAGTCAGCATATTGCCGCTTTCTCTGGCGGTTCCCCTGGCAGCATTGCTAACCAGGCTGTAATTCACCTTATAATTCCCTTCCTGCAGGTTTTTTCCCACTACCTTCTCCGCATTTATTCCCGAGGCTGGATCAACCTGAAGCTCATCCAGGCGGCCGACAAAGAATTCGCGAGCATCGATATTGAAAGGAATTTTTACCCCTACGCCGATTTCCGTTTCCATGGCTTCGCTGTTGCCTCGCCAATTTCCGTTTTCATAGGGAGTTTCTGTAACATTGCTGCCAGCAAAAATATATTTGCTGCCATAGGTGGAATTGGCGATCATTTTCAACTGCTCGTTCATCTCCCGAATCTTCTTGGCCATAGCCGCAAAGTCGGGTTTGACATTGCTGTCGGTGGAGGCCTTTACCGCCATCTCCCGGGCTTCATGCAAAATTTCGTTTATATTGCCAAAAGCAGCATCAGTGGTATCGAGAAAACCAAGTGATTCATTTATATTAGTCAGGTACTGTTCGCCCTCGATAAGGTTGGTGCGCAAGCGCAGGGATTTGACCAGCCCGGCCGGGTCGTCGGAGGGGGTGTTGATCTTCCTGGTGGTGGAAAGCTGGCGCTGGAATTTATCCATACGCAGCATATTGTTGGTCAGGTTGCGGTTAAGTTCATTAACCAGCATCTTATTGGTAACTCGCATCATCATAGCTTATCATTCCTCCATCCAGCAACTGTGCCTAGCGACCCACCAGGCCCATGCGGTTGATAATCACTTCCAGACCTTCGTCAATGCCGGTTATGAAACGGGAAGCCGCATTGAAAGCGTGCTGGAATTTAATCATATTGGTCATTTCCTCATCCAGGGAAACACCGGATATGGACTCCCACTTGTTCTGCAATTCGCTCAACAGTATCTCCTGATTTTTCACCATGCGCTGCGCTTCCTGGCTCACCACTCCGGTATTGGCCGTTATTGAACGCCAGAAGTCATCAGTGGTGGCATCTTCTACCATGTCGCTATTACCGGAATCGCCTTCATAATATGATAGATAAGCCGCTGGTTCCGCCGTAACTAGAATCCCGTTCGTTATTTCAATATAACCATCATAGGATCTACCGAAGAGATTACTATTCCGGTTATCATTCATAGTAAAGAAATGCAACTCATTGGTTTTTACAGTATCCGGAGCTTGCGGGTCCAGCACCCCGTTGTTAAAAACAAAGCAGTTGCTCTGCAGCACTTTGCGATCTGAATTGAAGTTAAAGTTTATGTCCACTTGCTGGTACGGGATGGCTACCTCCCTCGCCGCCGTCAACGCCAGGATTCCCTTGTCTCCTACCTTTAATTCGGCCACACCTGATTTCTCGCTGCTCAGGCCATCCAATCCCGATATAGTTGTTGTCAGGGAGCCAATAGTGATACTCTGCTCTGCCGCCCCTCCATAGTTGAGGGTAAAGCTTCCCGTCACTTTATTGTAGTTTCCATCGAGATCATATTCATGGGAAACATAAGTATAATTAACCTGTCCACTGAAATTGTTAACACTGCTTATGGTTATTTCAATGGAAGCGTTAATAGCCAGGTTGGGGTCGCTGGGTTGTTGTAGACGGCCATCGCCGAAAATACTGCTGGCCGGCTTTTGATTATAGCTCTGTAATAAGCTTAGTTTGGCATTTTGGGCTTCACCAGTACCAACCCAGGTTTTAATCTGGTACTCACCGTTTTGCAAATCGACTGCTTTAAGGTCGCTAATGGCCGAACCCGGATAAATAATCTCCAGTTTTCTATTAGTTGTGGAATAGAATACGATTTCCCCGCCCTCACATCTTACATTAGCAACGATGTCATTTATATCCAGTTCCTTCTGCAGAGCTTGAGCCAGCCTCTGCATATCAGGATAGCTATAGGGAGGCGGAATCTCAATCTCCTTTATCCCCGCTCCTCCATCTACTAAAAGGCGCAGGGGATCGTGTGAAGAAAAGTCAATATTTAAACCTTCCGTTTTGACTTTAAACTGGGGACTATTCAGGCTATGTTTCAACTGCGCGATTTTCAGGGCGTTGCCCCCATCGCCGAAATTCTCCTTATTGCCGCCCTCTGTGTCCCAGGTGCGGCGGCTGGCCGCAGCAATTTTTTTCACATCATCCTGTATCTCCCGGGTCACCGCCATAAACTTGGCCCAATTCTCATAAGTATCCGCATATTCCGGCATCTTGAAGAAGTTACTTCCATCCGGCACCTGGCTTTTTTTATTGGCCAGGCTGTAACCTCCCCGGTGCAACTCATTGGTATTCACCATTATGGTTTTGGCCAGCATATTGAGATCTTCAATCATATTGGGAATGATTTCCTTATATTCGGAAGGCTGGTTTTCTTCCGGCAGATTGGTTTGCCCACGGGCATCGAGCAAAGCCCCCAGCTGGCCACCACTTATCCTAGCCTTGGTCCGGCTGTCCGCCCAAACCAGCATATACATACCTTGATTATCTTTCTCTTCCGCCAGTTCTATGTAATCCACACCCTGCACCAGCATCCTGTCAGCCAGCTGCACTGCGACCATGTCGTTCTTGTCATTGTAAATCCTGACCTCCGCAATCTCACTCAACTGCTCTACGAGCAGGTCACGCTTATCTTTCAAATCGTTGGGTTGCTTGCCGGCACAGGACACCGCAGCGATCTGCCGGTTAAGAGCAGCGATCTGCTGGGCTATGGAGTTTACATCATGGGCCTTTATTTTAATCTGGTCATTTACATCCACCCGCAGATCCTGCAGTTGACTATAGGTATGATTAAAGGCCTCGGCCAGGGCCATACCCCGCTGCACAACCACCGAGCGCACCGATTCGCTTTCCGGGTTAAGGGATAAATCCTGCCAGGCCTCCCAGAACATATCCATTACCCCCCTCAAACCATCCTCTGAGGGTTCGTTCAATATGGCCTCCACCCTATCCAGGGTCTCTTGCATGGATTGCCAGTAACCCGACACCCGGGTCTCATTCCTGATTTGGGAATCCAGGAATTCATCCCGTATCCTTTTCACCTGAGCTATATCCACCCCGGTGCCCAGCTGCCCTACCCGGTTGGCATTGTTCAACATGGGAGCATGGAAAGGACTGGTAGTCACTATGCTGGGCGCCTGCCGGGCAAACCCTGGAGTATTGGCATTAGCAATATTGTGCCCGGTAATATTAAGCGCTGTCTGATGCATGAGAACCGAGCGCTTGCCGATTTCCAAACCGAAGAAATTACTCATTCAGTAACCTCCACCCCGGTGCCAGGCACTTAAGTTGTTAAGTTATTGCAATAACTTAACAACTTAAGTGCCTGGCACCTTCCTAAATTTTCTTGTCCAGCAGGTTTAACCTGGGACGGGATTCGAATTCATCGGACTGCAGGCCTTTAT
Source organism: Syntrophomonas wolfei subsp. wolfei str. Goettingen G311 (assembly GCF_000014725.1). Lineage (GTDB taxonomy): Bacteria > Bacillota > Syntrophomonadia > Syntrophomonadales > Syntrophomonadaceae > Syntrophomonas > Syntrophomonas wolfei. Next base: position 234,059 of record NC_008346.1, on the reverse strand, counting down.
CGGAATAAATTCCGGCTACATCCCCATTGAACAGGGACTGTATCTCCCCTATAAATACCAGGGACTGGTCTATTAATTCATGGTTATGGGAGTTTATCGCTTTCAACCGTATCAAGCAGTAGTCCAGTTGATTTATTACCTCTTCCAGGGCAGGATAAAGCTCCGGACAGCCTTCCCGCACCCAGGCCAAAAGCTTTTTGGCGCTGAACTCCTCCGCTTTAAAGCCCAGTTGAACAGCCAGATTTTCCTGTAATTTAAAGCGGGCACCTTCCATTTTATCCAGGTTGGATACCGTGATGCCCTCTTTCTGAATCAAACTATCCAGTTCTCTGACCTTGCCCGCTATAATCAGCTCCTGCTTCTCCTGGCCCAGTGCAGCCAATCGCTCGAGAACCTGGTTTTGTTTAGCGATGGTCTCGATAAAATCTTGCAGTAGCTTCTCCACCTGTTTCACCGCTTTCTATATTAACCCCCCATGGCCGGAGCCACATCTACCTATGAAAAGTAAGAGTAAAATGTAGCAGAAATAACCTTAACTCCTCACACCTTACCCCTTACGCCTCACTTTTTCTAAATTAACCTGTCCACCAAAACCCTTTCTATCATCTTCTCCGCCACTTCATCATCGGATAGCGTATAGGTTCCTGCGGAAATCTGCTCCTGCAATTCAGCTACTTTTTCCAAGCGAATATCATCCGCCTGCCGGACAGCATGCATTGCCTTCTGCTTAACCTTGCTCTCCCGGGAAATAGCCAGTTCGTCCGCCCGGGCGGCCCCTCTGGCAGCCTGTGCCTTTTCCACCTTGTTATCGCCTTTGTTGTAAATCTTCAAAACATTTAGCAATTGGGTTTTGGAAATAATCATCAATTGTCACCTCAGAGCTCTTTTTTATCTATTTTTAAATCTATTCGCCTATTTCTCTTTTCGCAAAAATAAAGCAGGGGCTTAATATCCCCTGCGTGCGTTTATAAAGCATTTCCTCAATTTTTTATTAATTTCCTGCACCAGGCTATGTTTTTAATTAAGTAGTAGTCTTCCCCAGTCATAGCGACTCCATCTAGAATTCTAGAAAAAACCTCTATCTTTGATATGCATCTTATCTTTTACCTTGCCGCGGGGTGGTCTTTTCGGCTCTTCACTCTTGGCTTTTTGGGGCAGATGCCCCTGAATCTCAGCGTTAACCTCATTAATACAGCTTTCGCAAAAGCGACCAGAGTTTATGCTTTGTCCACATCTTTCACAGCGCAAACTGGCTGTTAGTCCCTTGGCCTGCAGCCTGCCATCCCTTAAAAATTGCAGAATCTTGTCTTCCTCTACTCCGGTTTCTTCTACTACCTCAATTACCCCAGCCCCGGGATGGTCGCGAACATATCTTCGTACCACCTGATATTCATCTTCCTCTTTTTCCAAACACCTGGGACATATGTTCCGGCCCATATAGGGAAAAACCCTCCCGCACTTGGAGCAATTTCGCAGATTGGACATCCATAATACCTCCCTATGCATGGTATTCTTAGAATAATTTAACTCATTATTTCTATAGAGCTGTAGAATAAATCCATATCCATATTATCGATATTTTTATTATAACATTGAATATAGAAGCAAAAACTTTTTAGCCCCTTCCAACTAAAACCCTTTTCCAATAGCCCAGGTTATCACCGATACCCGCTCGGCCCCCGCTTCCAACAATACCCGGGTACATTCCCGTATAGTAGATCCGGTAGTATAGACATCATCAACCAGCAAAATTTTCTTGCCCAGCACTTTTTGGGGCTGTGTCACTTTAAAGGCATAGAGCAGATTTTTCTCCCTCTCTTCCCGGGTCAATTCCCGTTGTGAAGGAGTCTCCTTTATTCGCACTAGAATTCCGGGTTCTACTGCTATTTTAAGCCTCCTGCCAATTTGCCGGGCTAAAAGCTCCGTCTGGTTAAATCCCCTCTGTCTCAGGTTGCCCTGGGAAATCGGCACCGGCACAATAATATCCAGTGGCCAGAAACGCGGCTCTCTTTCCACCACTTCCGCCATCATGTCCCCCATTTTCTTGGCCAGTTGCTTCCTGCCCAAGAATTTAAAAACCTTGACCGCTATACGAAAAGGTTCCTCATAGGGTCCAACGGCACGGGCAATATTGAAACTCGGAGGGTTCTGGCGGCATTCCACACAAAGGTTTTCTCCCTCCCCCAGGTATTTCCCACAGTGATCACAAAGCGACAAGCATTTCTTAAGACGATCCATTTCATCTTCACAGGCATCACACCAGGGATACCGGCAGCTATACCTGCCTGGTTCTCTACAGATATAGCAAGCAGTTTGGGGAAATAGAATATCCATAATCAGATCAATCATGCCTGCACCTCAATATCATCTGCTCGTCCTATAAAACTACATTCAAAGCTCAACACATCTGCGCTATCTTTTAAGCATCGGAAAAAACCGCGGAGCAGTTTTACACAGCACTACAACAAGGCGCGGGATTAGAAGAAGCCGCCTGTTTTGTTAATAGGAACCCGTCCGTTTAAAGAAGCGGGGGATATTTCACCTCGTTATACAAACAAAAAAGTTTGCAAAGGAATCATAATTTCTTATTATAACATAAAATATATGCAGGTGTTGCCTATACATAGATTGCAAGCGGAATATTTATACAAGCAAAAATAACCACCCTAACTTGTCCCCTGATTTAAGAGCAGGCAAAAATACCGGTCTCTTTTCTTTCTATAGTAATCCTCATCCAGCTTCATGTTAAAGCGTTTCACCTTCTTGGGATTATTCCCCCGATAAGCAATAACTACTGCCAGCATTATAAATAACCAGAGGGCCAGGCTCAAGCTTTTTAACAAAACAAGCACAAAACAACCCCCTTCCAACATATTTGTACATAATATGCAAGAAGAAGGCTTATTGAGTACTGAAACATATTTTGCCATGATCCCAATGTTAGTAAAAAAGTGAGGAGTGAGGGGGGGCTCCCGGCCATAGGGGGTTAATTAGGAAAAGCAAAGTGTGAGGGGTTATTGGTCGTCTATCGTCGGTCGTCAGGCATCAGTAGGGGGAGGGGGTTAAGCGAGGTGGGGGGGTATGGATTCATCTCTCTTCGAATCAGAGGAAGCATTCCCTTGATAGTTTTGAATCAAGGGAATGCTTCCTCTGATGCCGTTTTCAGCTCATTCCTCACTTACAATGCGATTCTTCAAGGCATAGATAGCTGCGTGGGTCCGGTCCTTTACACCCAATTTGCGAAAAATACTGGTCAGGTGATTTTTCACCGTCTTTTCACTAATGAACATTACCTCCGCCATTTCTTTATTGGTATTTCCTTTCACCAACAAAGTAAGAACATCTTTTTCCCTCTTGGTCAGCCGTATTTCACTCTTCCGGTTCTCACTCTGCCGCAATTCCCGGACCAAGCGGTTCGCTACCCGGGGATAGATTACTACCTCTCCGTTCATTACCCGGTGAATGGTATCCACCAGTTCGCTACCCGCCACATCCTTAAGTATATAAGCCGAAGCTCCGGCTTTGACCATATCAACGACTTCTTCCCCTTCGTACACGGTCAGGGCAATAATCCGGACTGACGGCAACTCCCTCTTTATTACTCGGGTGGCCACAATACCATCAGTTCCCGGCATATTTACATCCATAATAATGATATCCGGTTTTTCCTTACGGGCTATGTTGATAGCGCCCTGCCCATCTCCTACCTCGTCTATAACTTTAATATTGCTATCGAGTTCCAGCAGCTTTCTCAGGCCCTCCCGGACCAAAACATGATCATCCGCTATCACTACCCTTGCCTTATCCATTATTTCCCTCCTCTTCCCATGGTATCCTGACTATTACCTGAGTTCCAGAACCTGGTGAAGAAATAATCTCAATCTCCCCTCCAAATATCTCTACCCTCTCTTTCATGCCAATAATACCGTAACTTTCCTTATTGGCCCTAGCCCCTTCAACACTAAAACCCCGGCCTTCATCTTTTATGACCAGCCTCAGGCATTTATCTGTATTCTCTATTTTTACCATAGCATGGTTGACCCCAGCATGTTTCTTTACGTTGGTTATTGCCTCTTGAATCAAGCGAAACAGAGCTATTTCCATAGAAAAATCGTAATCCCGATCATCACCCAGTACTATTAAATCAGTGGTAAAATTATAATGGGCTTCATATTCACTAAAAAATTCTCTGAGGGTCTGACAGAAACTATGTTCATGAACCAATAGTGGTTTGAGGTCAAACATTATGCTCCTTATATCAGCCAGACTTTCCCGAGCCATATCCTTAATATTATTTATCTCGTCACTTATCCTTTCCTTCTCCTCATAGCCCAGTTGTGCAATTAAATCCAGCCGAATCAACATGCTAACCAGGTTTTGCGCCGGACCATCATGTAATTCGCGGGCGATTTTTCTTCTTTCCGCTTCCTGCGACTCGATAATCCACATCCCTAGCTGTTGCTGACGCTGGAATTCCTCAATACTCTCACCTATTCTTTCGACATTTCCCTGCAAGATCTTTAATGCTACTCCAGTACTGCTGAGAAATCCATCCGCTTTTAACGCAATAGCCTTGAACTGCTTTATATCCAGGTCCAATTGATCCCGGCGCCGGCGCAGGTACATTTCCTTCTGCCGTAAATCCAACAAAGTAAGCTGCAATATCCTGGCTTTATCATAAGCATCTTTGATATCATTCTCCGAAAAGGACAAAAAATTACGGCTGACCTCAGCCAACCTTAAGCGAGCATACCTTTCCAATTTTTCATACTTTTCTACTTCTACAATAGTACGCGAGGCCTCGCGATTTACTTCCTCCCTTTCGAGCTCCAAACGGTTACACTCCTGGTAACATTTCTCCGCGATATCATAAATATCATTGCGTCCTTTCTCCAGGGTTCCAACCAACTGCCCCAGGATATTTTCTAAGTGTCCCAGTTGTATGGGTTGTTTTTCCTCACTCTTCGCCTTCCCCCTATTACCAGCCATTTTTACTCCCCCAAACTTCTCCCACATAGGTAACTACCAAAGGGATGGTTCTTCTGATATATTCCTGCCTCCAATTATCAGCAGGCATAATTACTGATGAAAAGCCAGTTAAAACGTGACACGGGGACGGGGTTGTTGACAACTCCATCTTCAACGTCAAAAAACCATTTTCTTACTAACCCCCCATGGCCCAGGGGACCACAGCCACCGATGAAAAGTGATTTAGTAGGGACTTGAATGGTAAGATGTAGCAGCAAATAATCTAAACTCCTCCTCACCCCTCACTCCTCACTTATCTTAACCCTGGGCGCCGATGCGCACATAGAGAAAATCCTTGATCACATCTACGATTCGAATTGCCGCCTGCCCATCCCCATACGGGTTGATGGCCCGGGCCATTTTCTCATATTCTCCCCTGCTACTAAGGAGCAGCCGGGCCTCATTATAAATCTTCTCTCGTACCGTACCCACCAGCTTCACCGTCCCGGCTTGCAGGGCCTCCGGCCGCTCGGTGGTGTCCCGGAGAACCAGAACCGGTTTGCCCAGGGAAGGAGCTTCCTCCTGCATACCGCCGGAATCGGTTAAAACCATGTAACAACAATTCATCAGATGGGCAAAAGGCTCGTAATCCATGGGCTCAATAAGGTAAAAACGCTCCCGCCCCTCCAGCATCTCCCGGGCCACATCTCTTACTACCGGATTACGGTGAACCGGAAATACCACCGCTACATCCGGGAATTCATCCACCAGGTCAATTAAAGCCTGATAGACCTCCCGCATGGGACGACCCCAATTCTCCCGGCGGTGGGTGGTAACCAGGAGCAGGCGCTTGGATAAATCTATTTCTTCAAGCTCAGAACCAAACTCATAATCAGGACGGATAGTATCCAGCAGAGCATCAATAACCGTGTTGCCGGTAACCCATATCTTGAAACTACCGGTCCCTTCATTTAAAAGATTCTCCCGAGCGGTATCAGTGGGAGCAAAATGCAACTCTGCCAGGCGACCCGCCAGGGTACGGTTCATTTCCTCAGGATAAGGTGAGTACTTGTTCCGCGTACGCAGGCCGGCTTCCACATGACCTACCGGAATCCTCTGGTAAAAGGCCGCCAGGGCCGCTGCAAAAGTGGTGGTAGTATCACCATGTACCAGAACCAGCTCAGGCTGCTCCTTTGCCAGTATCCCCTTCATCCCGTTCAGAACTCCGGTGGTAATACTGTAGAGGTCTTGTTTTTCTTCCATAAGGTTTAGGTCATAATCTGGTGTGATATCAAAAAGCTGTAAAACCTGATCCAACATCTCCCGGTGCTGCGCCGTTACCGCTACCACCGTTTCTATGTCCTTTACTTTTTTCAATTCCTTAATTACCGGAGCCATCTTAATCGCTTCCGGCCGGGTACCAAAAACCGTCATAACTTTTCCTAAACGCATGTTTATTTCTCCTTACTTATGCTTAAGACAACTTTTATTTTTACTAACCCCCCCATGGCCAGGGGATGTTTCCCGTTTTCCGTCTTCTGGCTTCTATCTTCCGCCCTCCGCCCTCCGCCCTCCGCCCTCCGCCTTCTGTCTTCCGTCTTCCACGGCTTACTTCCTGAGCAAAGAAACCGGAAGAATCTTTACAATCTTGAATACCAAACAATTTTTTAGCGGGAAATTTTTATAGGTCGTATTATCCAGGCGTTTTTTGATACGGTCAAAATATTCCCCTTCCTGCAGGTCAGCACTTAGCTCGACATAGACCCTTATCCCATCCTTGCTCTTATCATTATCAGTAAGAAGAACCATGAAAACCCCTTTGCCGGTCTCCTTCAAATTAGCATAGGTTTTATCCGCCCCGAAACGGGCACAAATAATAGTATCGTCACCGATCATCTCCAACACTGATATTACCGCGATATTTACCTCATAATTACGGTCAACCGTACTGAGTGTGGTGGAAATATAATTAGCGTTAATCAATGACCGGGCCTTTTCCAGCAATTCTCTATCCATTATTTCTAACCATTCCTTTCGAACACTTTCGAGCACAAAACATCATGCCAGAGTCTCTCTTAAACATAAGCTCCCTGACCAATGCTTGTGTTCAGGGTTCAGGGGCCCTATAATGCTTAATCTCCGGGCTGGAAGGAGCTCCCTGGCCAATGCTTGTGTTCAGGGTACTCATTTCTTGTTTAGCTTACCCAGTTGAAACAGAGTTTCACAGGTTTATTTTATTTCCTTACTCTTCTTATTTATACACAATCTTCATTCTTCCTGCTTTTTAGGAAAAGCAAAATAGGGTCCCGGTATTCAGGTTGTTAAATTAAAACAAATAACTTAACAACTTAAGTGCTTGGCACCAATCTGCTGGCGCAGGGCCCGTAAGCGGTTTACTTTGCGGGGGTAGCTGTAGCCGCCATTAATGCTTAAGGCGTCGTCCACCCGAATCACGGATTCTTTCTTAAAACTAAGGGCAAAAAATATAGCCAATAGTGCCATCCCAGACAAGACTAGCAGGGTCGGCCACATAAGATCAAGTCCTAGATTCTTTATGCTCACCAGGCGAAAGCCCAGCGTCATCCAGGTAGAAGGAAATAGCGCGGCGACCAAATTAATAATATCCGGCATATAAGCCTTAGGCCAGGTATAGCCTGATATCATTATTAGGGGCAGGGAGAGAAGCATTAGGTAACGAGTAGCTTGCAGGGAGTTGGGAGCATGAACCGAAACAATAAAGCCGGCAAAAGTAATTGCCAAGAGGTACAAAACCCCCAACAATATCAATAAGCCAACACTGCCCTCGATTTTTACCTGGACAAAACGTGAAGATACAAATAAGACCAGAGCATAATTGAAGAAGTTTATAATAAGGTAGGGCAGGGTTTTTCCCAAAGCAATTTTCCAGGCCGGAACCATCGTATAAACAAAATGCACCCAGGATTTCCTTTCTTTTTCCCGGGTAACGGATAAGCAAACCCCGAAAATACTGAGCTGGTGAACCGCTATCATCATCAAGCCCATAAAGAGAAAATTGGTATAACTGAAGTTGGGATTATACCAGGGGGAAATATTACATTCCACACTATTTATAAGTGCTTCCATCTCGCGTGGGCTGCAACCTGCGCTCAACAGGTAGGCAGCAGCGTGACGGGTAGTGAAATCATTTATTACTTCCCGAATAAACTTCCGGCTGTTAAAACCCCAGATCAGGTTGGAAGCGTCATAAACCGCCAAAAGCTCGGAAGGGCTTCGCTGGTACAGTTTTTGTTCGAAGCCGCGCGGAATGACAATCCCCGCGCGCAAGCTTCCGCTTCTCATCCCCTCCTCCAGTTCCTCATAACTGTCCACCCCTTCTACTAGGCGAAAACTGGAGTCATTGGCGAACGCCGCCAGCAATTCCCGGCTGAGCACTGTTTGATCCTGATCCACAATGGCCAGTGGAACATCTTCCAAAATAGCCGAAAAGTATACTACCCCGAAAAGACCGCAATAAAACAGGGGGGCAATAAAAACAATTATGAACAATATGGGGTCTTTTAGAATATGTAAGAATTCGTAGTGCGAAATATTCCAAAGCTGTTTCACGTCTTTAGTCTCACCTCTCCATCCAGGCAGTAGCCATTGCCGCCATACTATAGCAGACCAGGGAGATCACCAGCAACCCGCCAAAATAAGGCAACATGAAGCTCCAGCCGGGATCCTTGAAACTCAAGTAATTGAAGCCTTGAAAAAACCAGGTCTGGGGGAGTATCCATACCAGGGACTGTAAAAACCCGGGCATGGCTTCAATGGGCCAGGTATAACCACATAAAACAAAGGAAGGCAGAGCCACCATCATACCAAAACGGGTGGAATCCACCGCATTATTGGCCAGGCTCGACATTAAAGTTCCGACACTGTGCAGCGAAACCGCAAAAACCAGAGTAAACAAAAGCAGCATTCCCAGGCCACAGCTCAGGGGCAGCTTAAAAATCCCCAGAGCCAGGATATAGACCGGAATCACCAGGAGCATGAAAGTAATCAGATGGGCCAGGGATTTGCTGAAGAAGTATTTAAAACGGGAAACCCCGCTGGCCTTAACTTGCAGCCAGCTTTTCATCCCCGTTTCCCCTATAACATTCATACTGGCAGTCATAGTACAGCACTGCTGCCAAATGTTTAAGGCCATAGCCAGTACCAAAAAATAGGCATAGTTCAAGGTCGGGTTGAACCAGCCCTCTTCCCGATAATCCACGGTCAGGAAGGCTTTCCTGGCCTGGGAGGGGTCCATGCCCCGGGCCAAAAGGGTCTTCACCCCCGCCTCGGCGCTAATGCTTCGGATTACTCCCAGTACGGCAGTACTGGCATTGGTTGCGTAAACCGTATTGCTGCTGTCAACAATCACCAAAACCCGGGTGGGATGATGCCTGGCTACATCGCGGCCAAAGTTCTCCGGAATAACTACCCCGACCACAATTTCCCCCCGGCGAATGGACTGTTCTAAGTCTTCGTAACTTTGCGGATAGGCTCTCAGCTTGAGGTGTTCGGCATGCTTAATTTTCTCGCTAATTTCCCGGCTGCTGGATGAGCCATCCAAATCAACAATAGCCGTGGGTATATCCTTGACGGTCTGGGTCTGGTAAATAGCCATAAAAAGAAATAGGCCGAGAATCGGACCCAGCAGGAGAATCTTGCGCAGCCCCCGATCCCGCCACATATAATTGAACTCGCGCCGCATGATTTTGAAGCCAGATTTACTCCGCATCCCAATCACCCGGTTTCTTAAATGATTCCAAGAGCTGTATCCACTTATCCCGGGCTTCTCCAGATGATAAAATCTCCATTTGCCTTTTTTCCAGCCAGGCCACATGGTTAAAATATGCACTCATCTCAATATTGCTGAAACCGCAAATTACACCACCCCCACTGGCCAGAAAAGGCTCCAATCCCTGAAGAATTAAGTGACGGGAATAGATATCAATGTCTTTGATTACCTCATCCAAAATCAATAAACGGGGGGAATTTAGAATAGCACAGGCCAGTGAAAGACGCTGGTAAACCCCGGCCTCCAGGCTGTTTACCGGGTAGCGCAGGTAGTCTTTCAACTCCAACTGAAGTATCACCCGCTCTATATCCGGCGGGCCGGCATTTTTTAGACTGGCAATAAAATCAAGATTCTCCAGCACATTTAAATCCTGAAAAAGGCTGGGCTCCTGGGTTACCAGACCAATCCCCTGTTTAAAGCTCTGGTCCTTCCGGATGTCACAACCCAGTACCTCCACCTGTCCAGAGCTGAACCGTTCCACCCCGGCCAATATATGTAATAAAGCGGTTTTGCCACTGCCGCGCAGCCCGAAAATCCCCAGGGCTTCCCCGGAAAGCAGGTTAAAAGAAATACCATCTAAAACCCGTTTGAGGAGGAATTTTTGTACCAGGTCTTTTACCTCCACCAGTTTCGCCTGTTCTTCCATGACTATTTCCCCTCCGCAAACTGCACGCTGGCGGTCATACCGGTTTTCAGCGCCAGATCATCATTGGGTAAATCTATCTTAACTTCGAAACTGCGTATATCGTGGCTGTACTGCTCATTTATCGCCTTCTGTACGGCAAACTGACCGGCATCACTGATCCATACCACCTTGCCGGGAAATACCTTTCTGGGAAAAGCATCCACCCTGACCTCAACCGCCTGTTGCAGATATACCCGCCCGATTTTCCTTTCGTCAATAAAAACCTTAACATAAGGATGTTTTAAATCACTTATTTCGAAAACCGGGGTTCCTGCATTCAACATTTCCCCTTCTTCTATTACTTTCTGGGTTATGTATCCCGAGATAGGCGATTTAAGACGAGTATTATTCATCGCTGTCTGCGCCTCCTGCAGAACACCCTGGGCCTGCTGGGCCTTGCCCACCGCCGCCAGATGCTCCTGCTGCGCTACCTCCACCTTTTCCCTCCCGGCCCGAGCTTCATCCAATTGGCCCTGAGCCGCCTTCAAAGCATTGGCCGCTTCATCAAACTGGCTGTCGGCAATGGCCCCACTTTCATGCAGGCTCTTGACCCGGTCGAATTTCTGCTGGTAATTGGTCAAATTAGCTTCTGCCTGGGCAATTTTAGCCTCAACCGTCTGGCTGGTTAGAGATACTGCCTTCTCCGCCTGCCCGGCCAGTCCTTCCGCCGCCTGGCAACTGCCCTCGGCCTGCAGCAAGCGAGCTTCGATTTCCTGAGTCTCCAGCACCGCCAGCTCCTGGCCTTTCTCCACCGTCGCCCCCTCATCAAACAGCAATGTTTCAATCCTTCCCGGTACTTTAAACGAAGTCATAATTGTTTTGGCCTCAATCGTACCGGTAGCGGCCAGGCTCTCCCTCCTGTCTGCCAGGGCCTTCTGCTGCTGGTAGAAATAGGCATAGAAAATCCCCATCGCCACCAGCAGCAGCATCACCAGAAAGATAATAACCGCATATTTCTTTCTCGCCATGTTTTTAACCCCTCCCCTCTGCTTTCAGCCGTATAATTCTCAATATCTTAATAACTTAACAACTTAAGGTCGAGTAAACATATGCCTTTCAGCTTTAGGAGACGCTTTGTGTTAATCTGTTGCTCTCCGTTTCCTCTGAGAGTGTCACAATATTTGCTCCATGGCTGATTGGCATTATGCTCCTCACAGAACCGTGCTTGCGCAATTAACGCACACGGCTCCTCACAATGTCATTCACTTTAGATAACTCAGCAGCTCGGGCCTTACGTCATATATATCTACATAAATTCTTCCCTTTGGTAACGGGTGTTTATTAAGAAAGCGTACATATTTATCCCAGTTCATGCTTTTGCGCTGGCTACGGCGGTTGAACCATTTGAATAACATTCTTCGTACTTTGTCACAAAAGTTTCTTAATGCCGTGGAGTTATCTGTTATTCCGTAATATCTGTAGTATCCCTGCAGTTTAATTTGTAACATCTCTATTACATAATCCGTGGGTGAAATTAGGTGCTTCCTAAGCCATGTTTTGCATTTAAGCAGACTGCTTCGATATTTCTTTTGGCTTGTTTTCCGTTTTACCCGAAACCAGCCTTTCTTGCTTTTACTGCAGTAGTGAGTAAACCCCAGGAAATCAAATGTATCTGGTTTCTTCCTTCCTTGCTTTTTACTCTCTTTATCTGCAAAGCGCCCAAAAGCTATAATACGGGTTTTCTCCTCTGCTACTTCCAGATTGAACTTGTTCAGTCTTTCCCGCAGGTTCGCATAGAACCATTCCGCATCGCTTTTGTTCTGAAAACAGCACACAAAATCATCGGCATATCTTACCAAGTATGCTTCACCTTGACACCTTTTCTTTACTACCTTTTCAAACCATAGATCCAGCACATAATGTAAATATATATTCGCAAGTATTGGTGATACTATACCACCCTGTGGTGTTCCTTTAGGTGTGTCGTACACGATTCCTGCTTCCATTACCCCTGCTTTAAGAAACCTTTTAATCAGGCGCAGTAAATTAGGGTCAGCTATGCGCAATTCTAAGAATTTCATCATCCATTCATGATCGACGTGATCGAAGAAGCCGCGGATGTCTGCATCGACTATATAGTTTACTTTCTTTCTCTCAATGATGTGATTTAGTACCTTTAATGCATCGTGACAGCCTCTGCCAGGTCTGAATCCAAAGGAACAGTCCAGAAAATCTTGCTCATAGATTGTATTGAGTATCCTTGCAAGTCCTTTCTGCACTAGTTTATCCTCATAACTAGGTATTCCCAGGGGCCGCCTTTTGTTGCTGCCTTCTTTAGGGATATATACCCTTCGCACTGGCTGGGGTTTATACGCCTGCCGCTTCATTCTTCCGATCAGGTCTGCTATGTTGGCTTCAAGATTTTCCTCGTACGCTTGTTTTGTCACCTGATCTACTCCACTTGCCTTTGATCCACTGATCTCTAGATGACACTCTTTCAGTGTTTCATGATTGATATGATGTATCAAGGCTGTGAATCGTTCTTTCGGGTTCTGTCTAGCTATCTCTGCTATCCTTACAAGTCCTGTTTCCATTTAACTTTGTCTCCACCTCCGGTGTGGTAAATGTGTCCCCTGTAAGGGCTCCATTGTGTCATTGCCTTCCCTCCTCCGGCATTACCCGTTATCATCAGTATTACGCAATGATCCGACTTCCTATTTCCCATTTGACTCCCTCGCTTATTATCACTTGTCGGTCATACTCCTCCGTGGCTGGAGAAGAGAAAATAGGATCTCCCGAGTTACTACATCATAACGATGTCAAACGTGCCGAGGCCTCCGACCCCGGGGAAGTCCTGTCGTCTAGCCTTATCGACTTCCAGGATGTTGCATTCTGCTCAGGCAATAGCATCTGCCTTCCCATGTTCGGTATTTCGGGGCTCAACACCTTCAGCTACTGCTTTCGGCCCGTTTGCTTGTTTGTCTACGCTTAAAGACAGCGGTTACCCTCTGCCCTCCAAGACTAATTACCGGCGGTTGGCTAACCTTACCGGACGGGATTCCCACCCGTTATATGATGCAGCCTAGCTCGGCCGCACTGCCTGGCACCAATATGCCTTATTTCTTTAAGCCGTTCATGAGTATGTCGGTAACATCGCGGGCCAGCACCTCTGGTGCAATTTCCCAGCCGTCCAGGGTGATGGGAGCCCACATAGCTGCTACGGAGCCGGTTAATAATACCTTCACCAGCATGGGGTCAAGCTCGCGCAGCTCTCCCCGGGCCATTCCCTCTTCTATGATTTCCACCACCCGCTCTTCTTTTTCCTGGCGCTGAGTGTAGATCCATTCCCTCAGTTCCTGGTCAAAAACATCACTATCCCAAAATACCAGGCGGGTCAGTTCTTTATTATCCCGACAAAATTTAATGTGGGTCTCAAAAATGATACGAAGCCTTTGCTCTACGGGTAATTGCTTCATCTCTTCCGGGTTGAAATTTTGGTAGTAGACCTGCAGGCTTTTATTGAGCATATCCTGAAATAGCTGCAGCTTGCTGGGGAAATATTCATATATGGTTCCCTTCCCTATCCCCGCCACGGCAGTAATCTCCTCCATACGGGCATTATGGTAACCCTTGGAGGAAAAGACATGTACCGCCGCCTCCAGAATCAACTCTCTTTTACCTTTTTTCATATCTACTCTCCTCTGCAGGATACTATAGCCTGAAATAAGGGGAAACAAGGGGACGTTCTTCTTTTTGCTTCCCCCTACTATCCTCTGCGAAGCTTAAGCTTTTGCCCCCAGTCGTCAAATATGCTGTAAACCACCGGCACCAGTATCAGAGTGATAAAGGTGGAAACCAGCAGGCCGAAGATTATTACTATGGCCAGGGGAGCATCGGCTTCGGCTCCTTCCCCTATGCCCAGGGATAGCGGGAACATGGCCAGTATGGTGGCAAAAGCGGTCATAAGTATAGGGCGCAGCCTTACCCGCCCGGCTTCAACTATAGCTTCATCACGCTCCATGCCGCGCTCGCGCAGCTGTTTCAGGTAGTCCACCAGGACAATGGCATTGGCCACCACAATTCCCACCAGCATTATTACCCCGATGAAAGCCGATACGCTGAAGGCTTTGTTGGTCAGGAGCAAGCCCAAGACCACGCCTATGAAAGCGGTGGGCACCGAGAACATTATAACAAAGGGGTTGAAGAAAGATTCATATTGTATAGCCATTACCGCATAAACCAGGATAATGGCCAAAATCAAAGCAATACCCAGACTTGTGAAGCTCTCCATCATATCTTTGTTCTGCCCGCCATATTCAATACTATAACCTGAAGGCAGGTTAATCTTATCTACCTCGTTTTGTATATCCTTCATTACCACGGAGAGATCGCGGTTTAAGAGGTAGGCGTTTATCTCCGCTCGGCGCACCCGGTCCACCCGCGTAATCTGAATAGGTCCGGGGGCCATTTCGAAGCTGGCGATTTGCGACAGGCGCAAAACCCCTCCCCGGGAGGTGCTGATAGCCAGGTTTTCCAGGTATTCGAGTTCTTTATGATTTTGCGGAGAATAACGCACCCGGACATCCACCTCATCACCCCCAACCCGGTATCGAGTTGCGACATTTCCCTGCATGGCGTTCTTTATATCTGACGCTACCTGCATCGGGGTTAAACCATAAGCAGCCGCCCGTTTACGATCAATCTTAACCTGTATCTCCGGAATGCCGTCACTCAATGACGAAATGACTTCGCGGGTACCGGGAACTTTTCTAACTATCTCCGCAACCTCTTCCGATATTTCCCGCAGAACCTGCATATCGTCTCCCCGCACCTGTACACTAACCGGCCCGCCGCCGCTGGGACCGGTGGAAGTTAGATCCATCATGCTGACTTTGATTTTAGAACCGGCTATCCCGCTAAGCCTGCTGCGGATATCTTCGGCCACCTCATCCCCGCTGCGCTTACGTTCGTTTTTCGGGACTAATTTAATATAAATGGTAGCCTGATCCGCTTTGGTTCCGGAATCGAAAAACATGCTGGCCGAGCTGCCCACACTGGAAAATATGGTAAATACCTCGGGAACCTCCCGCAACTGGGCTTCCACTTTTTCCACTACCTGTTCCGTATCTTTCAGCAGCGTACCCTTATCGTTTTCAATGGTGATGGAAATTTCCCCCGCATCCATCGCGGGCAGGAACTCCGCCCCGATAAAAGGAACCAGGGCCAGGGCGCCAACCATCAACAATGTAACTAAAGCCACCACATGACGCCGGTGCCCCAAAGCCCAGCGCAGTATTATTTTATACCTCTCCCCCAGATTATCCAGCCAGTTGCCGAAGTTAAAGACCACCCGGGATACCCTCCCTTTTTCCGGATCCAGCGGCTGCATGGCTTTATCACTGAGCATCCGCGAAGCCAGGAGAGGCACAATGGTTAAAGCTACCATAAGGGAACAAAAGATGGCGAAACTGACGGTTATAGCCAGAGGTTTAAACAAGACAGACGCCAGACCCTCGGCAAACATTATGGGGAAGAAAACCGCAATAATGGTAGTGGTAGAAGCGATAACCGCATTGCCCACCTCTGAGGCCCCGGTGAGGGCGGCTTCCATAGGCGGCAAGCCCAGGCTGCGGTGCCGGTAAATATTTTCAAAAACCACTATGGAGTCATCCACCATACGCCCTATTCCCAGGGCCAGGCCCCCCATGGTAATAAGGTTCAAGGTGCTGTTGTTGACATACATAAGAATAAATGTGGCGATAATCGATAGAGGAATAGCCGTAAAGACTATTAAGGTACTGCGGCCATTGCGCAGGAAAAGAAAGAGAACCAGTATGGCGAGTAGTGCCCCCTCCACCATCATGCGCTTGGTTATATCCAGGGACTGGTTGATAAAAGACGACTGGTCCATGACCACTTGATAATCGAGGTCCAGATCCAGCTCCGTCATTATTTCTTCCATTTCTTCTCTTACCGCCGCACAAGCCTTGACCGTATTAGCATCGCTTTGCTTCAAGCAGTGAATACCCACGGCTTTGCTTCCATTTACCCGGGTAATCTGGGTGTCATCCTTGTAGGCATCTTCGATCATGGCAATATCGTTCAAATACACGCTATTGCCGCTGGGGGTGAGGATAGCCACATTCCGGATATCGTCCAGGTTTTCAAACTGCTGCAGGCTGCGGACATAGTACTCCCGCTCGCCTTCTCGGGCCTTGCCGCCGGAGAGATTGAAGTTTTCCAGCTGCAAAACCTGGTTGACCTGGGTCAAGGTGAGACCGTAATCCTCCAGTTTTACCGGATCTACTTCCACCTTTATCTCCCGTTCCAGTCCCCCGGTAATTACTACCGAAGCTACCTCCGGGATACGGCTGAGGCGAGGCTCAATGACATCCTCGGCAATAGACTGCAGCTGCCCCAGGGATATTTTATCCCCCCCGCGGATACCCATCTGTATAATAGGCATCATGGTAGGGTCCATCTTCAGAACCATGGGCTTTTCCACTCCACTGGGCAGCGATTTCTCAATTAAACCTATTTTCTCACGGATATCCATGAGAGCACTCTCGATATTCGTTCCCCAGTCGTACTTGATGAGGATAAGGGAATTACCCGAAGTAGATTGAGATTGAATCTCTTTCACCCCGCTCAGGGTATTCAAAATACCTTCCAGGGGCTCGCTAACCTGCGATTCCACCTCTTCCGGACCAGCGCCCGGATATGAAGTCATAACCGCCGCATAGGGGAATTTCATCTCCGGATATAGATCCAGGGGAATTTTAGAAAGGGTAAAAAAGCCGAATATAATCACTACCGCAACCAGTATGCTCATAGTAACCGGTCGTTTAACCGCAAACTCTACTATTTTCATTATTTTGACCCCCCGGCAACAACCCTTACCAGGGTTCCGTCACTGACCAGCGTATTCCCCCGGGTAATTATCTCCTGTCCCGGTTTGAGGCCCTTGCTTATCTCGATATAGTTTTCATTTTTGATACCGGTTTCGACCTCTACTTCCCGGGCCCGGTTCTCCTTATCCTTCATTTCCAGCACATAAACTACCTGGCGCCCGGACTTGGGAACTACCGCATTAACCGGTATGGCCAAAACATCTTTTTTACTCTGGGTATCCACCCGGGCTTCGGCAAACATCCCGGACTTAATAAGGCCCTCCGGGTTGGGCAGGCTTACCTTCACCGCATAGCTGCGCTTAACCGGATCCGGCACCACGGATACACTTTTCACCTGGCCGGTAAAAGGCTTCTCACTCGCGGCCTCTATAGATACATCAACCGCACTGCCCATTTTTATATAGCTTACTTCCGCTTCGCTCACCAGGAGCTCAATCTCCAATTCCCCAGTATCTGTCACTATCGCCGCCGGCATCTGCGGGCTGGCCGTTTCCCCCAGGGAAAGATTGATACTGCCCACTATTCCATCTATAGGGGAAGTCAGGTTGCAGTTTTCCATCTGGTTCTGCAGACTGGCCAGAGCCGCCTCTGCCTGGGCTACGCTGGCAGCCACCGCCCCCGAATTCAGGGATTCATACCTTAGTTTTTCCGCTTCAAACTGGCTATCGGAGATAGCTCCCGCCTTATGCAGTTCTTCGTTCCGCTCAAAATTCTTCCGCGCGTTTTCCAGGCTCAGCTCATTGGCCACCTGCGCCGCACGCGCCCCGGCCAGAGCCGCCTCCGCCTGCTTCACCGCCACATTTAAATCTTTGCTGTCCAGGCTAAGCAAAAGCTGCCCGGCCCTCACCCTCTGCCCCGGCTGTACATGAATGGCCGTTACCCGAGCCGGCATCTTGGGTGTTATGTATACTTCGTTATGACCCCGTACCATTCCCGAATAACGCATACTCTTGGCGATATCACATTTTACCGCCGGAGCTGTGTTTACCGTCAAGGCACTCTCTTTGACCAGTTCCTTTTCTTTACCACAACCTGTCGCCAGCATCGAGATTAAAATCAAAAAAATTAGTAAAAAATATTGCCCTTTGCCTTTTCCCTTCACGGGTTCCCCTCCCCATAATCATAACTTACCGACCGACCGGTAGGTCGGTTATATTGAAAGTATAGCCCTAAGGGTAAAAAGCGTCAATACGGTGCCAGGCACTTAAGTTGTTAAGTTATGGGAATAACTTAACAACTTAAGTGCCTGGCACCGGTTTTATTTTACTTTACTGCAAATCGTTAATAGTAAAATGCATTATTATTTGCTTACCCAGGGGTTTCCCAGCCAAGCTTTTGACTTCTGGACTAATGAACAGGGTATAGGTCTCCCCGGGTTGATAACTATAAACTCCTCCACTAGCCTTCATGATTACAGAACGTTTATTAAATGTCAGTTCCGGTATTATTTCATTAATTATCTGACCTGCCCCATCTTTGATATAGAAGTATTCAGAGGTCACTGTCTTAGGGTCGAGTTCTGCACTAAAGTTAATAATGTAATTTTTATCGGTCTGCTTTTCTGTTTTTTCTTCCCATAGAATAGTCTGTACCTGACCAGCAGTGCTATCATCTTCATTAATTAAGATCCTGCTGCGGATATTATCACCGATAATGGCATTGCCCGTTACATTTTTAAGATATACATAAAAGTATTTAATATCGCCTGCCACATTATTGTCCACTATGGTTACCGGTATGGTTTTTGAGGTAACCCCAGGCTCGAAAACCAATGCGCCGTTACTTGCGAGGTATTCATTGGGCGCTTTGGCACTGCCATCCTTTGTATAGTACTCCACACTTACACTATTCTGTGCATTGCCACTGCGGGTAACTGTTATCGTTGCAGTACCATCATTTTCATTTACCTGCTGAGTAGCCTGGGAAAACTGAATAACATCTGATTCGACCGATGTAAAACTGGAGCCTTTTATAAATACGTTAGAATCTAAAATATTATCACCTGCATCGGCTATTGACATCCTGATAGTATGTTTCTGACCCACCTGAACAGCGGCAGTTACAGTAAGCACTGTAGTCAGGCCGTCCATTTCAGTCATTATTTGAGGATCGTTAACATAATCGTATTCATTATCTCTATAATACTGACTGTTCATGCCGTTGTTTACATTATTGATGGCTACCGGGATGTCAGTATTAGGAATTAAGGCTATGTTTTTGCCATTGAGGAAAAAGCCGAATACATCATTAAATCGGGAGTTAACAAACTCATTGTATTCATCGGAAGAAAATACATAATCGAATGAGAAAGTATTCTTGGAGGGAATAAAGTCGAATTCGAGAATTGTAGCATCTTCGGTTTCATATCCAGGAATTAGCAGGTCCAAATGTTCATCACCTTGAAGACCGTTTACATGGGTTATGCCGGGACTAACATTGGGGCCATCAACAAGCCTTATATTGCCGGAACTTAATATAACGCCCTCGTTAAAACCAATAATACTACTATCTGTTGCTGTAAAAGTACCTGCTGAAACATTTGTGCCGGTATATTTTACATTTGATATTTGAACACCCTCACCCATTATTTGTTGTGCTAATTGTTCTGCTGTCTGCTCGGACAGATCCTTTGTAATAATGTATTGGGAGCCTTTTTCAGGATATTGGCCCCAACCGTCATCATAGTCTGGATAGTCAGGATATTGGTTCCAATCACCCTCATCGTTAATGCTGCCAATGTTGTTCTGTTGAGATTCTCGTACAAGCAGGTCATCCCGAGCATAAGCAGGCAAAGCCACCGCCAGACTAAAAAGCATCAAAAGTGTTACCAGCAGGGCCAGCGATTTACAAACAGTCTTAGTCCAACTCCTTACTGATTTCTTCTTATATACTAATTTCATGTGCATCTCCTTTCTCCCGGCCAGGCCGGCCCAAAATCTCATATTTTGCATGGACCTGTATAAGCAGAGGTTTTTTATCCTAACAACACAACTTAATAATTATTGATTGGCACCTCCTCCACATTTTGCATAAGATTCCTAATTAATTTTAAATTAATAATGTAAAATGTTTGTAAAATACAGCAGGAAAAAACTTATGCAAAGAGAATTAATACATAATAGTATTGTACAAGGGTTGCTTAATAGGAAGGATATGCACATGGCCATGGTATCTCTGGTTAATAGCCAGTTAACTCCGCCTCATATCAAGAATTCCATCAAACGCGACCGGCTTCAGGAATTGGGACTTTCTATACTCTCCCACCGGGTTACTACTATAACTGCCCCGGCTGGTTATGGGAAAAGCGTCTGGGTAGCTTCCCTGTTGCAAGAAGAGGAATGGCCACCCACAGCTTGGTTGAGCTTGGAAAGATACAACGGTGATCCTTCTTTTTTCCTTTATCATTTAATCCATGCTTTTAAAAAAATCAATCCGGAATACGGCAGTCAATCACTTCGTACTTTAAACAGCTTAAGAAACTTAAAACAGGATTATTTTATCGCAGCTTCAGCTATAATACAGGAATTGCCTCAGGATCAGGAAATGGTGCTGGTACTGGACGATTATCATTTAATTGACCAAAACCAACTGCTGCCAAAGATTATGGAATATTTAATTCGGCGTCTTCCGCTTCGCACTCATATCATTGTAATAAGCAGGACGCCTCCTAAGCTGAATCTTCACCAGGAACTACTAAAGGGGGAGCTGTTGGAAATAAGCAGTCAGGCCCTGCTGTTTACTCCGGAAGAAATAAGAGAACTCCTCTCCCTTGAAGGTTTAGTACTCTCCACCGAAGACTGTACCTATATCCATCATTGTACAGAAGGATGGGCCGCCGGGGTTCGCTTACTGGGCCTTTCCCTTAAACAATTTGGTGGTAATTGGAGAAATAATCTTTCCTCCTTAACCGGAAAACATACCGCTTTATATATTTATTTGAGCCATGAATTATTTAATTATCTTACCCGGGAATTGCAGGATTTTCTCCTGGATACTGCAATCTTGCCTTACCTGGAGCCAATTTTATGCCAGGAGGTATTGGGCGATACCCGGAGCGAAGAAAAGATCCATGAACTTCATCTCATGGGCCTCCTCAGCCAGGTGGAAAGCAATACTACCATCTGGCGCTTTCATCATCTTATAAGGGAATTTCTGCTGGAAAGAGCGCTAAATATACGCAGCCCGGAATATATAGTATCTTTGCGGCGCCGTGCCGCCTTCCATCTCGAGAAAAACGGTCATATAGACCAAGCTTTAGAACAATTAGCTGCATGTGCTGATTGGTCTAAAGCCGCAGATTTAATCCTGGCTTATGCAGAGCCCTATTTCCTGGAAAACGGTTGCCATAATGCTTTATATTCCTGGATTAAGACTCTGCCCGTCGATTACTTAAACTCCCATCATCAGCTACTCTATTATAAAGGAATCTGCCTTAGAGACAACCACCCACAGAAGGCCCAAGAAATCCTTTCCCGAGCAGCCGCCCGGGCCCGAGATAAAGGGGATGTCAAGGGAGAAATCCGCTCCCTTATGGCTATCCTGGCTGTACATATTTTTGGTAATGACTCCACCCGAAGCGAAGCGGTGGCAGGACGTATTCCTGTGATAGCCTCCAGCCTGAAAGATAGCTGGGCCCAGGGATTTGCGCTGGTAGCTGCACTGGGTAAGGCTGTCTCAGAAGATGACTTGAAACAGGGATTATACTTAAGCCGTCTGGTAGCCAAAACTCCTCTGGAGCCAGAATGGCAGTTTTATTACCTCCTTTTGAGCGGGGTCGTACACTATCGCCTGGGTAACCTGGATACAGCCCGGCAACTGGCTGAAAAAGCCCTGGCTCTGCCTTTGGTGCAAAAAAGTGATCGCTGGCTTGGCGTTGCTTATGTTCTGCTCTCGGGCATTTATTGTGCTAAGGGTGAAATTAGACCGGCTATTGAAATAAGCCGGCAACTAATTCAGCTGGGACATAAATATAATATCCCCCATCAAATAGCCTACGGTCATCGTCGTTTAGCCCAGGTATATCTTCTCCAGGGTAAGCTGGTCGAAGCCCGTTATGAATCCGAACTTTGCAGCGAATTGTGGCTTGAAGCCAACAACGGGGCCATGGCCCGTCATGCTGATTTGGAGACTATCTTCTTCCGTATTATAACTGGGGAAAATGCGAAAAACAGCTTCCAGGAAAAGCAGGATTTTATTAAAATCATTCTAAACAAGCAAAGCGGCTACGGCTCTAAGGATTATTCCTTATCCATCGCCGGAGTAATAGCCAGAGAAGCAGGGCAAATGGAACAGGCTAGGCAGTGGTTGGAAGAATCGGCTGCCAGCAGCGAAAAAAAAGGGGCCAAGCAATTATTGGCTGGTACTTTGCTCAATCTAGCCAGTTTATATCTCCTGCTGGGTGATGAAAGCAACGCTGACCATAAATTACATAAAGCGCTGGGTCTTGCCCAGGCAAATAAAATAGATACCTTCTGGGATTGGCATCCGGAAACAGTATATAAAATGTGCCACCGTGCTTTATTAAAAAGCATTTATCCACAATGGGCTTTACACATTTTACAACGCTGGTTTTCTGAACGTATATGTGAAGAAGCCAATCTGTTTTTGGTTAATAATGATGAGAATACCCATAATGCTATCACCACCCTCGTTCAAAACTATGCTCAATTTAAGGGTGTCCCCATTATTCATGCGAATTTTATGGGCGGATTCCAAGTTTTCGTGAATGGGGTAATTATTCCTGCTACACATTGGAAGACCAAAAAAGCAGAGAATCTGTTCAAATATTTAATTCTCGATAGACGCCCCCAGAGCAAAGAAAAAATCTTATCCCTCATATGGCCAAAAACCGATGACCCCGCAAGTGATGCCAATCTTAGAATGGCTCTGACTCATATACGCCAGGCCCTGAATCTCTCCCCGAACAGCAACGATAGCATAGTGCTCCGGCGCGGTATGATTTACCTTAACCCGGAGATAAAAGTATTTACTGATTATGAACTATTTGTTTCTTTGAGCAAAAAAATACTATACCCTATCGGAAGAGACACAAATAGTCTTGAGCAACTGCATCTTATGGAAAATGCGGCACGTCTGTATCAGGGTGAATTATTGCCCGACAATATTTATGAAGATTGGACCTCAAGCCAGCGCCATAAATTGCACGATTTATATATCCAAATTCAACTAAAGCGAATAGAAGCATATATTCAATCCGCTCAACCATCCCGAGCTTTGGAAATCTACCAAAGCTGCCTGGCCATTGATCCTATGGATGAGCGAATAGTCAAAATCTCCATGGAGCTACTAATTTCCAATGGTCAAAGGCACAAGGCCCTGCAGCTCTACAAAGACTTTGCCCAGGGTTTAGCTCAAGAATATGGACTAGAACCCTCAGCTGAAATAAAATCCCTCTATGAGAGGATTTTTTGAGCCCAGCTGCTTTCTTGTTTCGAAAGATCTTTCGGACTGTCAATATCATAACTAACCCCCCATGGCCCGGGGCCACAACCACCGAGGAAAAGTGAATCCAATGTTCTTGAACGGCAGGATGCACTTGATATATAACCCCTTACATCCCTTAATCCTCACTTTATACTAAATCCTTATTATTATATATATCAGCACAACCGTCCCCTGATATATATATATTTATCTGCCCTGATATCTAAAGTAAATATAAGAATAACCGATATTATAAATACTATATGTCTTTTCCAGGAGGTGAATTTTCCACTTAATAAAATTCTGTTTAAGGAGGGAATATGGGGAAGGTCCTTACCAGGACCCCTGGCTTAATTATGAAAAAGAATTTTACTCACAACTATAGCCATATTTTCATGTCACTACTTATTGTTGCCGCCGTTCTTATAATAGGCATAGTATTTAAAATTTCTCCCGCCCAAGCTGCTCTTTCAGAAGCTGCATCAGTAAAATACATCAAAAAATGGACTATACGCTTCAACCAGCCTGTTGATCCAAATACGGTCAATGGAAATAATATATATGTAGTTGATGCCAATGATAAACGGATCAACAATATTGAGCTAATAACTGAGGATAATATTGTTTATGTTTCCCTAAAGGGTAATCATACTTATGCCGAGGGTAATTATCGCCTTGTTATTACCGACAAGATATGCTCTCAAAATCAGATATGCCTGCAAAAAGATATTATAAAACCATTCCAGGTTATGGGTCGAAACTATTTTACCTTCGACGATGCCAATTTGCCAAGCGCTTTAACTGGGGCATCTTACTCTATAAATCTAGGTGTCGGTAATATCAATGATGGTACCTGGGCATGCGTACCGGGCTCATTATTGCCAGATGGACTCAGCTTGAATCCAAAGACCGGTACAATAAATGGTAGCCCCACAAAGGAAGGGACTTATAAATTCACTGTTAAAAAAACCAAAGACAAGGCTTCAGAAGAAAAGGAATTAACCATAACTATTCTACCGGGTAATTATGATAGTTATAAACTAACCCTGCCCAATACTACCCCAGGCGAACATATGCCTTTAGGGCAAGCCGAGCTTTCTTATCCAGCTGGTATCAAAAAACAAATTGAAATCCTCTGGAATCCACCTGCAAGCAGTGAATTGGGAAGCCAGCAATTCAGCGGATATCTGGGTGGAAGTGATCGTCAGGTACAAGAAACCGGTAGTATAAGCTACCTGAAGGATGTTGACTTTACCTATTTCTACTGGCCCAACTATAATTGGCGTACGGTAGCGGTTAATGTCAATGGTGTGGTTCGAGAAGTGTGGATGGATGCGAAATATAAGGATGGTAAGCGAACCCGGAAGATGGACCTAATGATAGACTCATCCTTAAAGGCTGCCGGAAATGTTTTTGGAATCAATACCAATTCATTAGAAACAGATAACCAGGTTACTTTCCGACTCTTCAATGCTTACGGGAAGTTGCTGGAGACCAGAGAAATGACTGTAAAATAGGTCTTAATCAATATTATAAGGTATGATTATCGAGCAAATAAACAACTACTGGGGGGACAAAACCATGTTATACCAATTAAAATACAGGGATAAACGCATATTGCCATTTTTGTTAGTCCTATTTTTAGTATCTGCCGTCCTGGTATTTAGCTTTGCGGACAACGCTAAAGCCCAGGTTCCCTATATATATCAATGGGAAGACGATTCCAGTGGTACCGGAATTAACCATCTGAATATAGGGTTTGATTATCCCATAGAAACTGTAGATAATGACCTGATTGTCATCAGGCAAAAAGGCAGCGGCAGCAACCAGGTTGCCCTCGATAGCAAAGCAATCGACCCGGATTATACCATTATTAACAATAATAATAGCTTAATCATAAGTTTTCCTTCGATAGCTGTAGATACCGTCAACGGTAATATTGAAATGCTGCAGGTTTCGGCCCGCTACCCTGATATTGCCGAATGGGAACTATATATACCAGTGGGTGCCTTGGAATTCACCGCAGCCTCCCAATATACACAGTTGATAGATATTGTGATTCCCTTTTATATCTGGGAAGCTGAACCCGGTTTCAGATCCACTTTTATGACTACAGCAGCAGAAGATATCAATGTTCGTATATTCCAAAACAATCCCATGCGCAACATAAAGGTATACCAGCCTGCCGATTACATCACCGCTCTTAAAACCATACACCGTTTTGAGGGCGTATTCCATGATGACAATCTTACTCCTCCTCAGCTTTCCAATATCGATATAACTGCCAAAACAGGAGTAGAACAGGTACATGTTAAGGTGGGAGCTAACCCCGAGAGAAGATTGAGCCTTGATCCAGTAGCCAAGTGTTTTACTGTTGGTTATGCCGGCCTGGAGGCCGGACTTCGTGATGATGAAAACGGAGATAACATCAATATAAAAGCTTACGACCCATACGGGAAACTACTGGAAGAGCGTAACTTCAAACTTAAGGTTGGCGAGGCCAATAGCAATGTCAGCAGTGATTTTATAGTAGAAGACTATTTAGTGAAAGCCGGCACCAGTACCTTAAAAAATGAGTATACTCTGTATGATTTGGTGAGTGATCCGGCCCTTGCTCAGATTATTCTGGCCAGTATTCCGGCGGGAGAGCTGGATAAACTGAAAATATTCTATCCTAATAAACCCAATATGTTAATTATTAAGGACTTGAACACTATGGCAGCTGCTCTGGCCAAACAACAGCTATCTCCCAAACTCCTGATTCTTGCTTCCAGCCTCAGCTCCTGTCCTACGCTAAACATCAAAAACGCTTTAACCCTTGACGGGAAAGGCAACGGGCTGAGTTTTACCCAAGGTAATAAGCTCGTGATTGGTGACGGTACGGAAGATCTGGACGTAACCCTGCGTAACCTGACAATTACCGGCGACCTGGATGTTAATGCCGGTCCGAATGGATCAGTTGTCCTGGAAAATGTTACCGTAAACGGAACCACCACGATAATAAGTGGAGGGATAAATTCAGTATATCTTCGCAATTTCAAGACCACTACATTACGGATAAATAATACTCATGAGATAAGAATAATTGCCCAGGGTACAACATCATTAAGCAGTACTTACCTCAACGCTCCCGGCCAGTCTATTACCCTGGTACTCGATCAGAACAGCGGCAACCCATCATTCGGCAACATTAACGGTAACTGTGACACCCTGACCTGGGGGGCGGGTGATGAATTCAGTATGCCTTTTACCGCTCCCAATATCGATATACAGGGTAACCTGGTAATAGATATTGGTGTTGCAGGCTCGGTTAACCTGAATAATGTGTTCTATAGCGGAACCATAACCAATACTTCCGGCGGCGATATCCAGGCCTTACAGCTTAACACCAGCAGTATTTCTGAATCCGCCAAAAATGATGGCAGCATAGAGACCACCCTGATCGTAACGCAGAATAAAGGTATATTTAATAACGTCGTGGCAATCGAAACAGACCCTGCCCTTCCAAACAACCTGACTCCATCTGTGCTACGAAACAGCGCTAGCCAGATTACGATTACCTTCAGTGGTAAAGCTCTAGATCACCAGGCAGCAGATAGTGTTAAAAGTGTTAAAATAATAATTCGTGCTGGAAATATCGATGGAGTAAGTAGTGACCTCATATCTGCACCATTTGCTATCAACTTCCTCGATAATACCGCACCCAACAACCAGGATAC
Organism: Syntrophomonas wolfei subsp. wolfei str. Goettingen G311; assembly: GCF_000014725.1. Lineage (GTDB taxonomy): Bacteria > Bacillota > Syntrophomonadia > Syntrophomonadales > Syntrophomonadaceae > Syntrophomonas > Syntrophomonas wolfei. The sequence goes on along the minus strand of NC_008346.1, from coordinate 206,585 downwards.
CGTCTTTAAGAAAGACGTGACTGTGCGCCCTAACACTGAGGTAACAATAGCTTCCTCCGGTAATGAGGCCAATGAGATATGGTTCGCACCAATTGGAACCACAACTTTTACGCCAGGACTCGCGATGACGCAAGCAAACAGCGGAACTGCCACCACCATATCAGCTCCGGCAAACGAAGGATTCTATAAATTATATATAATTGAACCTAGTGGCAAGATATCCAGACCTTCACTGGCTACGCTGACGGTTGACAACACTTCGCCAGGGTTTACCTTAACGTCAAGTGCAACCCAGCTTCCTGGCAGCAAAAAGGTTGAGTTCCTGGTAGAGGCAGATGAAGCCTGTACCGCCTACTATGTGATATTAGCCAACGGTGCAGCAGCTCCAGCTCCAGAGCAGGTAATGGCCGGTAAAGACAAAGCCGGTGCAACCCCACTGGATTCAGGTAATGCCAATATAGACGCTAATATTGAAAAGAGCTTTATAAGCAAAGCACTACCGGAAGATAATACCCCTTATGATGTATATGTTGTTATGAAAGATGCAGCTGGAAACGTATCGGTAGCAGCTGCAATGCTGGATATTACCACACCAATAGCAAAAGCAGTAACCGGCATAAACATCGAGAAACAGCCAACTGTTATGAGTTATGTTTATGGTCAAAAACTGGCCCTGAATGGTCTGTCAGTGAAATTAAGCTACAACGACTATACCAGCGAAATTGTAGCTTTTACAACCTCAAGCTTTTCAAACAAAAACATAACTGCCAGCCCGGCTCATGGAACTATTTTGATAAAAAATGATCACAACGGCATACCAATAAGCGTAAGCTGCAATGGCATAACCAAGAATACTACCAGTGCCTTAACGGTCGAAGAAGCAAGTATAGCGTCAACCAACCCAACTGACTTGAACGAAGCAACAACAAATGACGGTAGTCTGGCAAATGGAGATATTGTAGTAACCATTGCCAATGGCATACTGCAAAGCATAGCTAAAGCTGACGTTACAGCAAATAATCTGCCAGCTGGCCTTAATTATGGAATAACCCGAAAAAGTACCACTCAACTGATGATCCAGATCACCGGTAGAGCAACAAATCACGCCAGTACGGACAGTATTAGCAATGTTAGTTTTACCATTAAACAGGCAAAGGTAACCGGAGCAACGAGTGACCTAACCACAGATAACATCAGTATTAACTTCAACGATTAATACCCGGTGCCAGGCACTTAAGTTGTTAAGTTATTGATGTTCATTTCAGGATTGCTTAACGCGGGACAGAAACCACAACCGATACTAAAAGAAAACCACGGTGCCAAGCACCGTGGTTTCTCTCTATTAGCCCCCCTCATAGCCATGGGCCACAACCACAACCACCGATAAAAAGGCAAGCTGGTAGGGGCTTTAATAGTAAGATACAGCGATAAACTTCCCCTTCTGACGACGACCTTTAATATACGATGAAGGTAAATTTTACTGGTTCTTTAAGCGCTTGGGCAGGTTTTGCGGCGGAGCGCAGGATGTCCCGGATATAGATGGTGTAGGTACCGGGACTGTAACCACCGTTGGGAGCAATAATTTTAATACAGTCCTGGCCCGCAGGAGCGAAAGAAACCATCTGCTGCTGCTTGGCCTCACTTAATACCAGTATGCCGGCATCTGCGCTTAGAGCATTGAGCGATGTAAAGTCCACCGGAGCACTGAATTTAACGGTCCAGGAATGATTGCGATTGGGTGCCGTTTTGGGTGTATCATACCGGCTTTTGAAACTGCCGGAGGGAGGTTCCAGTACCGGAATAATCTCATAAGCACTCCAGCCGTTTACCTTGATAGTTAATGTTCCATTGGCACTATCCCAGCTATAATCAGAGATCTTCCCACTCAAATCACTAGGATTCGAATCTCCTGGGCGAATAGCAACCTGGGATAAACCGTCACTGTCAGTATATTTTACGCCTGGAGCCCCTTTGCTCTGGATATTATGCATAGTAATAGTAGCCGGCTGGTTCATGGCTGCCATTCCTTCTACGGCCATATCCATTGACATTTTGCCATAAGCCAGTTCCATGTTTTTGCCCAATTCCTGCGTCGCTGCGGCAGTAGTAGGATTACCTTTGTCATCAATCTCACAGAGATTAATTGGGTGCTGGGCATCACCCAATTCCAGGCGGGCAATGCGCATGCCATTATCCCAACGTTCAAAAACCAGACCAGGAATACAGGTAAAATCCTTAATCGTACTCCAGTCTGTAGTATCGCCCGCCAGACCCATATTGAAGTCCTTAGGATTGATGTTCATAATAGCCATCATAATCGCTGCCGGAAAAGGCTCTCCCTGCCACTGAGTAGAAATAATTATCTCACACGGACCCGAAATACTAACATTGGCCGGAATCCGGTAGCTGAGTTGCCAGTAACCCGAAGCCATATCGTAATTTAACGGCTGGCTCAGACTCGGGATAATAGAACTCAAATCAGCGCTAAGACTATAATCCGGGGGCAGGGTGGCATTCGCTTTTGCTTTCAGCCTGAGCTCAATTGACTGGCCGGGAAAATAATAATAGACTCCTAAACTACTCTCGGCCAAATTCGAAGCGGGAATCCAGTTTCCGTGACCATTCTTCACTTCAATGGTAAACAGCCCCGGAGGCAAGTCTTCACTGGAAATGGAGAAACTCCAGGTAAACGGTGTTTTTAGTGCTATGCCATCCAAGGATTTCACTCCCGTTCCAGCCTGCACCGCATAACTGCTGTTCATATCCAGAGGAGTTGCAAAGAAAATAATCGCCTTATAGTTGGCAGCATCATAGTTGACGCTGAAGTTACTGATTGTGCCACCTGTATTCTGATTCGTAATCGTTATGCTACTGTTGTTTAAGGTATTATCGTCTGCCGGACCGGAGAACTCAATCTCAACAGTCGTATAACGCGAGACCTGGGCAGCACCCTGACCGGGAGATACCGTCTTTATAGCAAAATCCTCACTACCTGCCCCTTTTATACTAAGCATCGCATAGCCAAGCTGAATACCATCCTGAGTTCCTATTCCAACGATATAGTCTCCCGCTTCCAAGCCTCCTGACAGGGTAAATTGTATCGTTTTATCCAGAACCTCTTCGGGTCTAAAATTCGGGATAGCTACTGTGGGCTGACCTGATTGAGTCAACTTCATCACCTGTAGACCTAATCGGTCCCCCGCCTGCCATAAAGCTGCTCCCGTGTTGTTGGTAATAAGCATTGAAGTCTGATTGTAGCCAGCCGTCAGAGTAGAAGGGTTCAGTTCCAACTGAAGTCCTGCTCCAGCAGGTGGGGCGCCACCAATTCCATAAACAACTTGATTGACACAGAAAACACTGCCCAGCAAAAACAAGCAACAGATTAATAGAACCACTTTTTTCATGCAGTTAAGCATCCATTCATCTCCTCTTAAATTAGAGTTTAGAAACGGTTCTTCTGTTTTGCCTCTTTATCCTTCCGAAAATCCCCCTCCCACATTTAGAATATGCCATGCTTGCTATAGATACCCTGAAACCATGTTCCAATTTTAAGCATCGTAAGAGACTGCGGAGCAGTTTCAATACACCGCTGCAACGAGGCGGGGAATTAGAACCGGCCGCCTGTTTTGTTAATAGGAAACCGGCCGCTTAAAGAAGCGGAATACCTATTTACCTCTTTATAATACAAAAGCGATGTTTTTCCAACAATACCAACCCGAAAAAAAATCGATAGAAAAGATGATGACCCGTCTCGGGGAAGGTTTTTTCCTATTAACGGCGAATTGATAATCTGAGTTTATTTAGCCAATTTAATGAAAAGTGAGGGGTATTACATAATGACAAAATCATACCTGCGAGCCGGGATAATAATAAGTTTGCTAACCTTGTTCTTATTGGGAAACCTGCTGCCGGCTCAGGCTGAAAGCAGCGGGCCGGTGGCGCAAAGTTGGGTCTGGGTTAACCCTATGAATGTGGGGGAGAGCATTGAACACCCGACCATGGTTCGTACACTTGCTGCCACCAGTAGTTCCACTGCCAGCAATCTCCAGGAACTCAAAACTCTTTTACGAAGCGGTTTAGAAAATCGGCAGACCTCCATCAATATCCTGTATACAGGTAACAATTCCGATTTAAATAAAGGTTTAGATACGGGTGCAGCCGGGCTGACCGAGATTTATGAGTCGCTGCTGGGCGAGGATGATTATTTAAATTTCAACATCAAATCTACCAAATACGGCTACAATGGATATGAAGGCCAGGTAAATGTCTACTTTACCATGGTCTATCAGACTACCCTGGAGCAGGAGAACTATGTCAACGAGCAAGTAGCAGCGATTCTATCCACTATAATTATACCCGGTATGAACGAACACCAAAAAGAAAAAGCCATCCATGATTATATCGTTAAGAATGTGGCATATGATGAAAGCTATAGTCCCTCTTCCCATTCCGCTTATGCGGCGCTTTATAACAAAAAAGCAGTCTGCCAGGGTTATGCTCTGCTGGCCTACAAAATGCTAAGCGAGGCCGGGGTATCTGCTCGCTGTGTCGTTGGGACAGGCCACGATGAAAGCCACCTCTGGAATCTGGTATGCCTTGATGGCAACTGGTACCACCTGGACTGTACCTGGGATGATCCTATCCCGGATACGCCTGGTAAGATAAGATACAACTACTATAATCTCAGCGACCAGGAGATGGCAGTTGATCATATCTGGACTGCCGGTGACTATCCTGCCTGTAGCAGCTCATATTACCATGAATTGAATAATAAGTTGGGAAGCGATACTAACAACCAGGCCCTATGGCAATCATTACTGATCGAAACTGAACTCTATCTCTTATCACCGGAAAAAACGGCTGAAAATGCTGCTGCGCTGGAGGAGAAGATACATAATAGTCTGCTGCTTTATGAACCCGCTTTGAAACTGCGTTTTCACAGTGCCGGTGCCGACCCGGGCAGTTTACTCAATTCTCTCTTAGAATCTGCCCTTACAGGTACTGACTGTTCAGGCTACAGTTGTCAATACTCAAACTATAACCGGGACGGGCAAACCGGCTATTATCTCCTGGAATTTACCTTTACCTATCATAACAATACCGGAAATGCCAATTTAAACAGTCTTACCCTGAGCAACGGTACCCTGAGTCCGGCTTTTGACCCGGGAATTACCAGCTACACTGTAAATGTGGATAATACTGTTAGCAGCATAAGCATTACCCCAACAGCAGCCGCTGCCCAGGCTGCCATAAAGGTTAACGGAAGCCCGGTCAGCAGTGGAAGCCTCTCACAAGCTATCGCTCTAAATCCGGGTAATAACACCATCGCTATTCTGATTACCGCCCAAAATGCTGCTACCAGAACCTACACCATCACCATAAACCGGGCTTTGCCCTTGCCCTCAGTAGTATGGACATCCTGGAAAGAAGAAAAAACCATAAGCCAGAACCACCCTTACTGGACTATCACCTTCTCCCAGGATGTGGACGATAGTACCGTAAACAGCCAGAACTTTTTTGTTGGCACCAACCCCGAGGGGACAACCCCTTTACCCGGGGTACCCGTTCCCCAGTTGGTTACAGCCAAACAGATCAGGCTCTCCCCTCCGTCAGGATCAGAACACTGGAGTCCGGGTACTTACTACCTGTTCATCAGACCTGATGTTAAGTCAACCAGCAACAAAACCCTGGGACAGGGTATACGCATGAAGTTTACCGTCCAATAAGTTGCCCGGCGCCTTTAAAGCATCGGAAGAAACTGCGGAGCAATTCAACACACCGCTGCAACGAGGTGGGGTATTAGAACCCGCCACCTGTTTTGTTAATAGGAAGCTGACCGCTTAGCGGGGGATATATTTCACCTCGTTATTATAGTAGGACAAATAACTTAACAACTTAAGTGCCTGGCACCACAGAAAGGAGTAATCGATATCAAAAGAATCGTTAAGTTACTTTCAGTATCAATGATTCTAATGTTAAGTCTACTGCTGATGGTCGGGCCGTTAGGGGCGGCCAACCCTGAGGACGGCTTCAAACCTGCTGCCATTATTGAGCTGCAATCACACCGTCTGGCTGCTTATAGCAGTGACAGTACCCCGGAGGAACAAGTACGCTACTGGCTGCAGCATGCTTACATGGACCCGGTGCCGGAAAGGGTTCTTTACGCAGGCAGTATTGATGAGATGATACGCTCGTTAAATGACCCTTACACCTCCTTTATGACCCCGGAGGAATACGACTCCTTCGTATCTCCCGGGGTGATCGGTATAGGTATATACATAGAAAGCGTTCCGCAGGGGATACTGGTTAAATCCTTGATTCCCGGTTCGCCCGCCGAAGAAGGCGGCTTGCAATCCGGCGACATTATAATCCGGGTAAAAGAACATCAAGAGGAAAACTGGATCTCGCTGGCCGGCCTTTCGACTGACCAGGGGGGCAGTCTCATCCGTGGCCCTGCCGGCAGCCAGGTGGATTTAACGATTATTCGCGGGGAGCAGCTGCTGCAGTTTACCTTTACTAGAAAAAAGGTAGAAATTCCTCCGGTGGTTACCTCACTGCCCGATCCGGCTACAGCCTGTATTGACCTTAATACCTTCTTAAATAGTGAAAACCAGCCCTCCACTGCCAGCCTGTTCGCTGAAGCCCTGCAAGACATGGAGTCTCAGGGGGCTCAAGGCTATATTCTGGATTTACGCGACAATGGCGGCGGTTATGTGTACAACGCTCTGGATATATCAGGTTTTTTCATAGGAGATAAACCGGCCATGCAGGTCAGACCTCTGGTAACCTCTGACACCGCTTTAAAGCATGAGCTTTTAATTACAAAACCAGTAGTTGTCCTCATCAATCAGAATACGGCCAGCGCATCAGAAATCCTGTCCGGTGCTCTCAAAGATTACAATTGCGCCCTGTTCCTGGGCCAAACCACTTATGGCAAGGGATGCATGCAGAGTGCCTATCCAATATTTAACCAGGGAAAGCTGTACGGCTACCTGAAAATGACCACCGCCCGTTATTTTACCCCACTGGGCTATGTTGTTGACCAGACCGGAATAAACCCGGATATTACTATAAATCAATCCGATCCTCTGCTGGCAGCCCGCCTCCTGTTATCAGCAACAGTCCCAAGCAGTAGCGGTAGTAATTCTAGCATGGTAAAACTAATCAACGGAAATCAGGAATATAGAATAGATATTAACCGGGCGCAACAGCAAGAATACTGGCCAGTTTACAACGAAATAATCGACCATGCCGGTTCAACACGACTTATGCTTCCTGACTCCAGCGCTTGGACCCAGGCCAGCCCCGAACAGTTACAGGCCAAATGGCCCCTGTATTATCCAGGATATCATCCGTTTCCAACCGTCAATAAGCATCCCGGTGAATCCATCACCATATCTTTTTCCCACGATGTTGACCCCGCATCCATATACAATCAGGCCATTGAACTGCGGGAAAAAGAGAGCGGCAAAAGCATAGACCTGAATTTCCAGCTAAAAAATGAAAAAGAGCTGCAGCTTACTCCCCAAAAGCCGCTGCAGCCCGACCAGGAATACTGGCTGATAGTCCATCCGGGAGCTAACGGAGTCCGCTCCCATGACCAGCAAATTCCCCTATCAACCGGATATATAACTATAATTATGGTGCCAGGCACTTAAGTTGTTAAGTTATTGTTCTGGATGGTTGAAAGCAAACAGGGGGGCGTTCTTTTCGTTTGGTTGCACCAAACGAAAAGAACGCCCCCCTGTTTGCCCCTACGTGCCTAGCACCTTTTCTACCTTGGAATCCAATTTATAATTTAATAAATGGCTAGGCAACATGAGATAATTTAATATGCTGGCCTATTTCTCGCATCGTATATCCTTGACCTATTCAGCATTGCTAACCTGCTCTATTAATAATTACGCTCATCCGGTCGCCCAAAAATAAGCTCCCGATTATTGCCCCTTTGCACTACATGATACATAGCCCCCAGATACTCCACCCGCAACCTGCGTCCCATGAAAAATTCACCTCCAATTACAATTGTAACCAGAGGTGATTTCTATCGCAACAATAACTTAACAACTTAAGGTCGAGTAAACATATGCCTTTCAGCTTTAGGAGACGCTTTGTGTTAATCTGTTGCTCTCCGTTTCCTCTGAGAGTGTCACAATATTTGCTCCATGGCTGATTGGCATTATGCTCCTCACAGAACCGTGCTTGCGCAATTAACGCACACGGCTCCTCACAATGTCATTCACTTTAGATAACTCAGCAGCTCGGGCCTTACGTCATATATATCTACATAAATTCTTCCCTTTGGTAACGGGTGTTTATTAAGAAAGCGTACATATTTATCCCAGTTCATGCTTTTGCGCTGGCTACGGCGGTTGAACCATTTGAATAACATTCTTCGTACTTTGTCACAAAAGTTTCTTAATGCCGTGGAGTTATCTGTTATTCCGTAATATCTGTAGTATCCCTGCAGTTTAATTTGTAACATCTCTATTACATAATCCGTGGGTGAAATTAGGTGCTTCCTAAGCCATGTTTTGCATTTAAGCAGACTGCTTCGATATTTCTTTTGGCTTGTTTTCCGTTTTACCCGAAACCAGCCTTTCTTGCTTTTACTGCAGTAGTGAGTAAACCCCAGGAAATCAAATGTATCTGGTTTCTTCCTTCCTTGCTTTTTACTCTCTTTATCTGCAAAGCGCCCAAAAGCTATAATACGGGTTTTCTCCTCTGCTACTTCCAGATTGAACTTGTTCAGTCTTTCCCGCAGGTTCGCATAGAACCATTCCGCATCGCTTTTGTTCTGAAAACAGCACACAAAATCATCGGCATATCTTACCAAGTATGCTTCACCTTGACACCTTTTCTTTACTACCTTTTCAAACCATAGATCCAGCACATAATGTAAATATATATTCGCAAGTATTGGTGATACTATACCACCCTGTGGTGTTCCTTTAGGTGTGTCGTACACGATTCCTGCTTCCATTACCCCTGCTTTAAGAAACCTTTTAATCAGGCGCAGTAAATTAGGGTCAGCTATGCGCAATTCTAAGAATTTCATCATCCATTCATGATCGACGTGATCGAAGAAGCCGCGGATGTCTGCATCGACTATATAGTTTACTTTCTTTCTCTCAATGATGTGATTTAGTACCTTTAATGCATCGTGACAGCCTCTGCCAGGTCTGAATCCAAAGGAACAGTCCAGAAAATCTTGCTCATAGATTGTATTGAGTATCCTTGCAAGTCCTTTCTGCACTAGTTTATCCTCATAACTAGGTATTCCCAGGGGCCGCCTTTTGTTGCTGCCTTCTTTAGGGATATATACCCTTCGCACTGGCTGGGGTTTATACGCCTGCCGCTTCATTCTTCCGATCAGGTCTGCTATGTTGGCTTCAAGATTTTCCTCGTACGCTTGTTTTGTCACCTGATCTACTCCACTTGCCTTTGATCCACTGATCTCTAGATGACACTCTTTCAGTGTTTCATGATTGATATGATGTATCAAGGCTGTGAATCGTTCTTTCGGGTTCTGTCTAGCTATCTCTGCTATCCTTACAAGTCCTGTTTCCATTTAACTTTGTCTCCACCTCCGGTGTGGTAAATGTGTCCCCTGTAAGGGCTCCATTGTGTCATTGCCTTCCCTCCTCCGGCATTACCCGTTATCATCAGTATTACGCAATGATCCGACTTCCTATTTCCCATTTGACTCCCTCGCTTATTATCACTTGTCGGTCATACTCCTCCGTGGCTGGAGAAGAGAAAATAGGATCTCCCGAGTTACTACATCATAACGATGTCAAACGTGCCGAGGCCTCCGACCCCGGGGAAGTCCTGTCGTCTAGCCTTATCGACTTCCAGGATGTTGCATTCTGCTCAGGCAATAGCATCTGCCTTCCCATGTTCGGTATTTCGGGGCTCAACACCTTCAGCTACTGCTTTCGGCCCGTTTGCTTGTTTGTCTACGCTTAAAGACAGCGGTTACCCTCTGCCCTCCAAGACTAATTACCGGCGGTTGGCTAACCTTACCGGACGGGATTCCCACCCGTTATATGATGCAGCCTAGCTCGGCCGCACTGCCTGGCACCGCCGTAATTTTCATATGTATGTTCTCCTTGAGGTATGCTCTTACTCCTACCGCGGAGCGTACAGATTTGCTGATGTAAAGAATGTAGCTTTCTCCTGAGGTATAGGGGGTTTTGGGTGTTAGCGTAACGGTTTTGTTGTCCGGAATGGATAAACTGGCAGCGAGTTTTATACCGGTTTTATCCAAAATGTATATGTTATTATCGTTTACTGATGACGGATCAACATCTAGACTGAATTTAATGGTCCAGGGTTGATAGCTGGATTTACTACCAGGACCAGTCCATTCCTCCCAGGTTTCTATGAAACTATCCACTATTCTCCCATCAAGTGATTTGATCTGCTCACCCGCAGCCTCACCTCGGGTATATTTGATGGAAACTTTCCTGGCCCCAATAACTTTGTTTTGAAGAACCAGTTTTATCTTAGTCGGAGTGTTGGTGTTTTCTACTGTTGTAACTGGAACTTTGCTACCATCCACTTCTACTGCAAACTGATTATGAGTTCCCGACGGATTAGCCATCACCTGATCAAAAATCAGGCTCAGGTCGCCTTTGGTGGTGATTTCCGCTAACTTTAATTCCGGGGCTTTTACCTCGGGTACGGCAGAATATTTTTGATACTTAAAGGTCATAGAAGTGACATTACCATTCGCATCAGTAGTCAAATCGATATTGGTAATTACAAATTTGTAATAGTTATCACCCACTTTAGCCCAGTAGGCATGGCCGGAAACAGCAGGAATCTCACCTTCATATCCGGAAGCGGGAGGCGTAATTAATTGCTCCAGAGTAGTACTGCCCATGTCAATAAGATTTCCCCTTAACATTACAGCTGCCGGATTACCGACTATTTCCAGATCATCACTGTACTGCTCCGGGTTTCCTTCCCAGAAGCTAAAAGCCTTGCCTTTGGTAAAGTCAAAAGCTGCACCACTGATCCAGTGGTTAGCCAGAACAATGGCGTCAGGATCTACAGGGATATTAATGCTAAAGCTGGCGCTGGTAGTTATGCTGTCGTTCATCCCGATTTTGCTGGCTTTGGCTTTGATGGTCAGGCTATGGCCAACCTGGATAGGCACTGTATAAATAATGGAATTGTCGCTCGGTTCAGTACCATCGGTGGTGTAACGGATGGTAGCCCCGCTGGTAGCTGAGCTGATACTTACCTGCTGGGGCGCAGCGTATGTACCTCCAGCCGGGCTAAAAACTGGAGCTTCAACGCTTTCTACCGGAGGGTTCACCCCGCCGGCCCCATAACAGACAAAATAATTCTTCCCATTGTAACTATCACAGGCGGCAAAGTAAATACTACCACTTTGATTCATAATCATGTTTGACGCCATGTAACGGTAACCATCATTATTCGGAATAATGGACTTTTGCCAGAGCAGCTGCCCGGCTGCATTCAATGCGTAAATATTGGATTGCGCCCCAAAATAAATATTACTGTTGGCATCAACAATGGGGCTGCGATATGGGGTGCCAATATCACTTACTGTCCAATTCTGTTGACCATTAGGTATATTGTAGCAGGATACCTTGCCATCTTTCCATTCCAGCGCAATAGCCTGGTTATTCTGGTTTACAGCCGGTTCACCGCCCAGGCCCGCCCCCTGCTTAAGTTCGGCTGGCGAAAGCATTAGTCCCGTTGCCGGGTTCAGCATGCACAATAGATTGTAATAATGATTGGCAATCAACAGTGACCCATCATGAGCAACAACTGGAGTTTTATCTGTATGCATATGATTATTGGACCAGATTATATTTCCATTGGCCGCATCGATTGCTTTTACCGTCCCCCACTCATTTCCTGCGTAGAGCACGGTCTCATCATTGGAAAGGGTACAGCCATACAAATAACCGCCGCCGATATCAGTATTCCAATACTCTGTTCCATTATTGCCGTTAAACGCATAGATCATGTTAGTTCCAGCGGTAACATAAATAGTATTATTTGTACCAATAACCGGCTCGCCGCTCAGGCTTATATTGTCATAAGTCTTTTCCCAGTTTATATGACCGGAAGCATCAAAAGAATAGATGTAACCCTTCCGGTTATTAGGGTCATAGGAAACCGCAAATATCGCCCCATTGTTTCCTATTGACAATTTAAAAGGCGCCGCGCTCAAAAAAACATCAGTATTAGAGGTCATGGTTAATAAAACCTTGTCAAATTTTAAAGTACCGTTTTTGTCGAAGGCATAAAGGTGCAAATCTGATATGTTTTTAGCAGCAGCATTTTCCTCACCGTAATAATTCCTGGCTGAACTAACATACACGGTACCGTCATCAGCGATTACAGGATTACCCGGTTCACCGGTAATTTCATACTGCCACTTGAGTTCCGGTTCGTTCTGCAAACCGGTAATATTAATATAACTACGGTGTTGCGGTCCATTTAGATACTGGTTCCATTCCTTTGCCATCGTTGGAAAAGCTGCTACTCCAAGGAAAACTAAGACCAGGGTAAGTACACTTGCTGTTTTTGAAATTTTCTTTCCAATCATCCGCATTCTCCCTTGCTTTAATATGCTGTAGTCAAACACCTTGGGATTCCAATACAATTTTCATTTCACCACCTCTTCAGGAAATAAATTCATTGTTCACCTAATATCTTTATACAACACAAGCTCGGTGTTTGTATATATTTTTTTATAATTGGTGCCAGGCACTTAAGTTGTTAAGTTATTGTTAAACAGCTTGCCAAATCTATTTGGCATCACCTGGTACTGCTTTTGCCCCTATTTAGAATCTTGTTTTGAATTAAATAAATGGCTAATGGCAACATGGGATAATTTAATATGCTGGCCTATTTCTCGCATCGTATATCCTTGCCCTATTGCTTCCCCAGTAAAGGCAATTTTATATTTTTGCAATAACCTTTTACGCGAGCCTTGTTTAATTAGTTGAAATTCTTCATTATCAACTCCGGTATTTATAAGGATTTCATCCAGACTGACGCGGCCCGCTTTTTCCTTTCTGGGCTCAGCTAGCTGGGCAAACGAATCGTCCCCTATACAAGGTATGTTCTCCCAGTCTTTTCCGTCGTCATTTTCCATGAAACGCTTATACTCTCTAAGCGCTATCTGTTTCTTATCTGAAAACATTCTTAATATTAAATCACAGTTTACAAAATCGCCTCCTCCTGGTCCGTTTCCTTGCTGTCTATAACAAGCATCACTGCTCCACCGATAATCGCAGAACCTCGATACAATACCAGCCCTAAGCGGATTGCGGTGTATATACCTGACCAGGGACAGCAGGTAATCATCATTTTGCACCAGTATAGCTTTGTATCTCCCTTCAAAAACTACTCCTGTTCTATCCCTTCCGCTATCACAATTAAAAAATCGACTATATCTCGTGTTAACACGGTGCATAACCTTGCTCAAGAACTCCCCGTCGGTTCGCAAGAGCAAGTGATAATGATTGCTCATCACCACATAGGCAAATACGGTCACACCGTCCACCTTAACAGCATTGCCCACCTGCTCTATTAAATAATCACGTTCATCCGGTCGCCCAAAAATAAACTCCCGATTATTGCCCCTTTGCACTACATGATACATAGCCCCCAGATACTCCACCCGCAGCCTGCGTCCCATGAAAAAATCACCTCCAATTACAATTGTAACCAGAGGTGATTTCTAACACAACAATAACTTAACAACTTAAGTGCCTGGCACCCTAAATCAGCTATTTCATCTTAAAGTTCATTTTGTAGCCAGCGTTTAAAGGCTGACCGTCTGCGGACATAATTCCTTGCTCAATGTAAATAGTATAATTGCCTGGCGAGAAAGCTCCTGTCGATGGATAAATTAAGGCCGACACCCCATCATCGCCTGCCTCTATCCTAATTGGAACCATGTTATTTGCTGAATCCATTATCCGAATATTGTTTTGCAAAGTAGCTGCATTTACAGGCTTATTAAAAAGTACCTTGCGCTGGCTAGCATCAGTAAAAGTTTTTTCTATCAACTCGGTATAGGTACCAGGATTCACCACTGCTGAAGAAGTTATGTTCAAGCTAATACTCACTTGACTCGATAGACCAGCAATATTAGTAGCGGTCAGGGTGATCAAATGTTTTCCTTCGCTCAGTAAGTTCGTAAATACCGATGGTCCGCGGCCCAGTTCACCCGCTTGGTCGGAAGTCCAGACAAGTCTATTATCATCATAAATCTGTCCTTCTTGCGGATCATAGGCCGACCCCTGCAGGACTACACCGCCTTCAGCGGTAGAATAACTGGCTTCTGAGACCGGAGCTTCAATAAAAACTTCCGGTGCTTTCAGAGCAACACTGAAGATGCCGCTAACCGCAGCAGTACTGTTAATGCCGTCATGAGCGGTAACCCGGATTTGGGCCTGGTTGCCACCTGGCAGCTGGCTGAAATCCTGCACCCATTGTGTATCCCTTATGTCATATGCGAGCAGTTCCCAGTTGGAACCGTCGGGGCTATATTCAACTTCATAGGATAAATTGTCTTTGTCGTCATCTTCTGCTGTCCAGGTGATGGTACTGGTGCCGGTCAGATTCTGTCCGGCTGCCGGTGCAGTAATGGCCACGGTGGGTTTATTGGCAGTTACCGGTAACTCGGCCAGTAGGGTATTGTCTTGATCAAGCACTACAAACTTATCGGTTCCTGCCGGGAAAGGTACCAGTACCTGGGCAAACGGGGCCCGCTCCAGCTGCCGCGGCGGGTTGGAACGGACGAAAAATGACGGGGTGAAACCATTACTGGCTAATACGGTTCCTTGGGTATCTACTGCCTGGATAGTATAAGTACCGGTCTGATTAACTAGCGGCTGGGTAGTATAATAACTGTGCCAGGGCTGGCTGAGTTCCACTACTCCGCTGCGGCTAACCCATCCAGAAGCTTCGATCACCCGGGTTTCCCCCTCTGTGCTTTGTAATACCCGGATTGAGCTGTCAGAAGCCGCAGTAGTTGGGGCTGCCAGAGCCTTAAACAAATGCTTCCACACGCTCGGTGTAATCCAATTCTTGCTTTGGGAGGCACCGCTGCCCATAAAACAAATAGAGTCTTCTAGTAAGCCACGCCCTCCGGTATCATAAGGATGCAGTTTTTTAGAGATTAAAGCTCCTTCTGCACCAGGAAAAGGCTGAACTTTTGGATCGCTGGCAGTAACTGTTTTATTTGGGTCATGCCAATCCGAACCCTGGTAGCCCAGGGGAGGAGAATTTATACCTAAATTATATGATTCTCCCTGGTATTCATCGCCTACCTTGTAAATGTGGGCTATTTCATGGGCTACAGTCGCCTGCATATCCTGATCGGAATTTACCACTATGTTGGATGGCTCACCATAGGTATAACCCTGCAATATACTGCCATTTGACAGTAAGATACCTTTTTCAATGAATCCAACAATCAGGTCATAAGGACCACCATTTTTTTGCAACTCGTTTAAGGCCTGCCAGAGCTTTAACCGGCCAGCATCAGTAGTAATATCATAACTGGCATCACTAGCATCAAAAAGACTACCCTGCTTATAAGTGATATTATTATAGGCTATGGGATAAACCCGGCGCATAAAGGCACCCCCATTCTTCCACTGACTATCAGCTGTTTCGATGGTACCCGCGTAGTTGGCCTTGACCGGCACGGCTAAAACTTTAAGCTTGCGTTGTTCTTGAAAAAGAACATCATCCAAAGTTAGTTCCTCGGATTCGCCTATTGTGGCTACAAATTTATATCTTCCCGCCTTCCAATTACCGCAACTGGAGCGGCTTGAAGGAATAAAAATTAAACTGTTGTTTTCTTTGTCTTTTTTAAATTTGCTCAAAGTAGCTATCTTATTACCTTCGTGGTATATCTCCACCCTGGCATTGGATTGATCTTCGGCTTTGATATCATCCGGCAGGATTACCTGGATAACAGTATCTTTACCCGCCACAAAATCGGTCGCCGGTACATAGTCATTATCGTTGTTATACTCATAACGCCCCAGGACCTGGATTGGTTGTATTGCTTTTGCGCTGGGCTTGCGGTTGATTTCATAAGTTATTTCGATGGAGGACTTACCGTCTTCATCGTAGAAAGTATGCTGAACAGTTCCCTGGCCCCGGTATTTACCGCCGGAATAGGTTAGCTCACCTTTTGCGCAACTACCATCAAGGTTCGTTTCCACCCGGTCATACCAGGCTTGATTAGCCAGACTAGGAGTAATACCCCCAGCATGGTTTCCCAGTTCCCCGGTTTCGGAATGGCTTCCCTCCCAATCGGTCCAATTGCTATGAATAGTACCCGTAGTTTCAAAATATTCATCAGCTGTGTCATAATCAATAAAAAAGAAGGGCTCAAGGCATATCCGGTAACGGATGGGTTCATTATCCGACTCTGGCGGTATAATTTCCAACCATGGGATAGGGTTATCATCGGCCCCTTCATGCTCCTTACCCGGCCAGCGATACTGCCAATTCTCGACCGTTGTGCTTTCGAAATCCTTTTTTTCAGAACCTTTTTCCGTCCAGCGTTGGAGTTCGCTAAGGTACCAGGTAGTGTAAGTTCCGCCCCCCGCACAACTCCTGCTATATTCGTTTTCAGTAATCGGTTGAAAATAAGGGTTGCCACCCCATGATATTCCGGTTCTGCTCAAAACGGTCGTGCCGGCTAAATCAAGCATAAAGGAATCATTAAGATTATAGCGAGCATAAACCTTGCCATTTTCCCTGGCACTCTCGCTCGACCAGGCGTGATCAGCATTGGCCTTAATTCGCCAGGTTATCTCCAACTCTTCCGGTGTTTTGTCATCTGCTGCCCAGGCTGTTTGCGGAAGACAAAGCCCTGAAAACAGCAAAGCCACAGTGAGCATTAGTGCCAAAATAGATTGCAGCCTGTTTTTCATATCCTTTCCCCTTTCCCTCGTGCCTACAGTTAAAATGAGAAATAATGATTAACCACAAGAAGTACAATTCGACATTTTTTTTATAATAGCATGTTATGTTTTAATAATAAAACCAACAATAGGGACAAAAAGAATATCTTTCCTCGAAGATGAAACAAAAAAACTCCCCTGGAAGAAATTTAGTTCCCGGGAAGTCTTTTTACTTTTTGCAATGAATTTTTATCAAGCTGAATGGGGAGAGCGGGTTGGCATCCCCATCCACCCTCCAGTCGAATCCTGTCAGGTACTAGAGTTGCTCTCCAGCATTGTCGATCCCCCTGACAGGCAAAACCCCAGGCTATTTTGCCACGAATTAGCAATCTTATGCCCAAAGAAAATATACTGGGAGAATCCATTTACACAAATATATACAAATACCTCTAGTTTCAAAGCAATAACTTAACAACTTAAGTATCTGGCACCGTGATTACAAAGTCCATTTTAATACCATGCTGCAATATCCGGCCATCGCCAGCCACTACATTTTTTATCCACAGGGTGAAGCGTTCACCAGGGGTATAATTTGATACGGGTGCAATGGTAACTACGCTTGCATCCTGCTCAGGACTGATAAGATATTGCACCGGCAGCAGGTTTCCCTGCCGGTCGGTAATATAAATAGTCTTCAGGTTTATACTGGAGATGTTCACCGGCAGGCTGAAACGTATATGCCAGCACCGGTTCGAAGCCACATCTTCCCGGGATTTCCAGGTAATGAATTCCCGAGAGGGGGGCGGTGCCACTACAGTTATCGAACAAGTTGCTGCTCGTCCGGCATCCTCGCTTACAGCAGTAATACTAACCTGACCAACTCCTACGGCTCGTACCATGCCCTGGTTATTAACTACCGCTATTTGTTCGTTGTCGCTGCTCCAGGCTAGATTGCGGTTGTTGGAGTTTGCAGGGTCGAAGGTGGCTTTTAACTGAAGGGTTTCTCCCATGGTTATTTGTGCCTGTGACGGTTCCAGTTGGATAGCTTTCACCCGCACCGGCAGCACTTGCAATACGGCCCGGCCCATATCGACTACCCCGTAGCCGTAGTAATTGTCCCTCCCCGGACTACCCAGGTCGTAGGATGTTTCCTGAATGATTTTACAAATAGCGTCCGGTTGCAGAGATTGGTCCAGTGATTTTAGCATGGCAGCTGTGCCTGTCACCATGGGAGCTGAAAAAGAGGTACCGTTTAGGCAATCATAACTATTTCCCGGTCGGCATGCTTTTATTTCCACTCCCGGAGCAACTACATCCACCTGGTCGTTGTGATTGGAAAAATTGGCGGGATTTCCCTGGCGGTCAATAGCTCCCACGGAAATTACCCCCGGATAGGAGGCCGGGTAGTCATAACGGGAGTCGCCTTCATTGCCAGCGGAAGCGACCACGGTTATACCGCAGTTGATAGCCTTCTGAATAACTTCATTTTCTATATCCGAATAACGGTCACTACCCATACTAAGATTAATAACATCGACCTCAGCTTCAATGGCATAATCTATGGCCTTTATAATATCAGATATGTAGCCGTATCCGTCTATATCTATTGTTTTAAGTGGGAGAATCTTAACTGGGTTCTGCCCGTTAACCCCTGCTATACCCAGTCTATTATCAGTTTGGGCGGCAATTATACTGGATACCGCAGTGCCATGCCCTTCCCAATCAAAAATATCCTGGTTGTCCTCCACGAAATTATACCCCCGGCTGTCAATACGATTGATTAAGTCGTCATGCTTATCATCTATGCCGGAATCCACTACTGCCACCACTACTGGTCTGGCTGTTGTTCCAACTACTTCCCAGGCGGCTTCCGCCCGAATCACCGGTAAAGCCCATTGCTGTATATAATAGGGATCATTGGGAGCGCGGTGCAGGCGAATGCGCTTGTTTTCTTCCACATATTTGACCCGGCCTGTTTTTTTAAGACGGGCCATCATTTCCTGGCGGTTAGTTCCCGGAATCAACTTGAGCAGGTCTACATTCGCTGCCAGATTCTGCTTCCGGTATACCTGAAAGTCCATGGTTTTAAGCATATCAGCTGCGGCATCATTATCCCGGTATTGAACGATCAGTCCATCTTTATTATCTATTGATAGATTGGCGGCCAGGATGTCGCCAGCCTGGCAGGTTATAAGCAGTACCCCCATAATGCATAATAATAAAACTGCAGTAAATCTCCCGCCGCCACACCTGGTTCTCCTGAAGCGATTCCTAATACTATTCCAGTTATTTTCGGAACCGGAATAAGTAATATTGGAAAGATAGCCTTTATTACTAGTTTTTAGTTTAAATGTCCCATATGTAATATATTTCCCCTCTTTCTGGAAGACTTTTTTAATAGCAATTCTCTATCATTTCACAAATTTCCTGCATAAATAATGAGTTTTTTGTGATTTTTGTCGCTTTTTAGCAACCTTTTCCCTTTAACAATAAAAACCCCAGGACTTCTGTAATTTGCTATTTAATTAAATATTTCCGGACGGACTTTTTAGAATACACAGCAGGTGCAATCTCCATATCGAAACATGCATTTAGCGCCAGGCTTTATGCAAAAGAGCTCAACTATCACTCGAAACCGATAGTTGAGCCTTTTTTCGTTGTCTATACTATTATTTAGGCCTTAAAAGAGCCATCACATAAACATGGCTAACCACAAACAATAACTTAACAACTTAAGTGCCTGGCACCCTATTCGATTTTAAATGGCATGGCTATTGCTGCATTTAGCGGGGTTCCCTGGGCTGATTCCAATGCTGTTTCAATATGTAGGGTATATTTAGCCCCGGTGTTATATGCCGATTGTGCCTGCACCTTGACGGTGGTGTTGTTATCTGACCAGATAAAGTCCTTCAGGGGTACTTTCGTGCCCTGGGCATCTTTTACATAGATATACTTCGCGGCCTCGGTGGTTTTAACCGCCTGGTTAAACTTAATAGTCCAGGTCTTCTGCACCTCTACCGGCCAGTTTTCGTAACCCTGCTTCCAATTTGGCTTACGGCCAATTTCAATAGTATACTTGCGATCGGTGCGGTCCTCCTGGATTACTACTATATCCACCCGATTATCCCAACCGATAGCAAGATTAGATATCACCCCACCATTCTGCGGCACGCCGTTCAGCTTGATGACTGTCGTGGCACCAGATACTGCGGTGGGCACCACTTTAACTGCATCGATATTATTTTCCACCGCTACATTATAAGCATAACTAGTCCCGCTGAACCCGGTCAGGTATTCATTACCGCTCCCATCTGCTTTTCCTCTCACACTCAGGTCAGTCAGAGGGTCGGCCAGGCGCAGGCGTCTGATATCAATGTTATAGGTAAGATCGTCCTTGCCCGATTCGCTGACTACCACTTCGACTTTATTCTGTTCTGGATCAACCGCTAGATTCACTATCCCGTCGTTCTGGACCACGCCGTTCAGTTTGACTGAGGCAGTTGCTCCAGAGACCGGAACTGGTGTGATTTTAACCGCCTCCAATGGATTCTCCACGGTCATCTTATAGCCGGTAGTTTTTGAAATAAAGCAGGTAAGCAGTTCCGGCCCACCATCCGCCGCTTTCACACTCAGGCTTATAAGGGGTTTGGCCAGGAGCGGGATACCCTCAACCTGTACCGGAACCCCGCTGTCATTATCGCCGGTTAACTGATAGTGATGATTGCTTCCCCAGGCCCATACAGTACCGTCATTTTTTCGGGCCAGAGAGTGCTCACCCCCAGCAGCGATAGCTACCACTCCACTAATATCTTGGGTTAAGACCGGAACGGGACTTTCGCTGGAGGTAGCGTCTCCATCACCTAATCTACCATAGTTTTCTCCCCAGGCCAGGATGGTTCCGTTGTCTTTCAAAGCCAGGCTATGATTAATACCGCAGGTGATAGCCTCCACATTATTTAGATTACCCAATCCATTCAATCCTTTAACCTGCTGTGGAATATTTACAAAATCATCTACCTCACCATCACCCAGCTGTCCTCCAATACCCCGGCCTCCCCAGGCCCATACGGTACCATCGTTCTTAAGCGCCAGGGAGAAATAATCTCCGGCATCTATGCTTTTTACGCCAGTCAGGTTCAATACCCGGACTGGATAGACTTCTTCGGAGAAATCTTCTCCATTCCCCAGGGTACCCCAAGAACCATCACCCCAGGCCCATACCGTGCCATCACTCTTTAATGCCAGGCCATGAAAGCGTCCACAAGCGATAGCAGTAACATTATCCAGATATCCGGTGCCACCCGGGCCTTTAACTTTTTCCGGGTTATTATAGAATGGCCCAGTAGCTCCTCTGCCCAGTTCATTTCCATCATTATTTCCCCAGGCCCAAACCGTACCATCATTATTTAGCGCCAGGGAGAAAAATTCTCCACAGGCCACAGCTTTCATATTCTGCAGGTTTGGTATCTGCTGCGGTGTACTGTGCGGTCCCAGGGGCAGATTACCCAACTGGCCCTTTTCATTATTTCCCCATCCCCATACAGTACCATCATTTTTCACCGCCAGGGTATGCCAGCGCCCGGCAGCAACCTGTTTAAAACCCTCATTAAAACCCTTTTCCGTCAGCAGATACGGGGTTTCTTGACCATTGCGCTCGTCCCCATCCACAATTATCTTGCCATTACCCACCTGACCGTAATTATCAATCCCCCATCCCCAGAGCTTCTGATCCTCCCTGAGGGCGAAGCTGGTTGCCTCGCCTGCTGCCACCTGCGGCTCTATTAAATCAGTTCCTTTTACTGGACTACAGCTCCTGACCATCGAATCCTGTGCTGCCACCGGCATAACCATTCCCAGGCTTAAAAGCAGGGACAACAATAATACTAATGTGACAGCTCCACCACTACGTTTCAAATGGTATCGTCCCACAATAAAAACCCTCCCTTTCTTTTTGGTACTTTTTTGTATTCAATGTTATACAATTCTATTACTTTTATTATTTTCCTGCCTATATAGATTTTTTTATTTGTTTTAAATAAAGATAAGTTATGAAAATAATTCTCCCCCGGAAAACCATCTCTCCAGGGGAGCAAAATCGTTACTTTCAGCTTTAATTCATATGAGATCAGGGTAGTAGTCCCTCGCTCTTATTAACCATACAATAACTTAACAACTTACGTGCCAGGCACCTGTTCTACCCCTAAACCACTCTCAGATACAAATCCAGGCTGCGGTTTAGTGCTTCCGCCACCAGTAAGTGAAAATCGTTATATTTCTCCTCGGTGTGGGCGAGGTCAAGGGACTCATAGTAAGCCAGGCGGTCTTCTTTGCGAATAATCAAGGGGGGATATCCTGCTTTCATTAGCTCTAGATTTAAGAGTAAACGTGCTGTACGACCATTTCCGTCAACAAATGGATGGATGCCAACGAACAGTACATGCAATCTGGCTACCCTTTCAACCGGGTGTAATTCCTGGGCTTCAGTTTTGTACCACTGTATTAATTGCTCCATTAGGTCTGGTACGCGAAAATGCTCCGGAGGAAAATGTTTGGCTCCTACAATTAAAACGTTTTCGTGCCGGTATACTCCAGTATTTTCATCATCTATCCCTTTTAGAATAATTTGATGAATATTCTTAATCTGCCATTCTGAAAACTCTTCCTCATGGGTTACTATGTCCTCTATATATTGGATAGCCTGCTTATGATTTATTGCTTCTAAATGCTCCCGTAGACTCTTGCCACCAACGGTAATACCCTCCAGGACAACTTTGGTCTCTGCCAGGGTAAGGGTGTTTCCTTCTATTGCATTGGAGTGATAAGTCCATTCCACTGCAAGGGCTTCTTTAAGGCTATTAAGGCTGTTAACTGGTAAGGGCCTCTTTTTGTCCAATTGTCTTTTCTTTTCATCTATTAGGTGAAACATTAGGTGAAACAAACTATCCCTCCTTAAGGTAAATCTACACATAATTCCTTTACTTAATACGATATTGTAATTATATATCAATGAAAGCAAAGAATAAGTCGAAATACTTAAAAACCATCAGTTTAACCCCTTTCTTTCCCGCATATTTATTTCCTGCTGACATAGATAGACTTAACAACTTAAGTGCCTTGCCCCTGTTGTACCCTCAAGAACACGCCTCTTAGTAAAAGAAACAAGCCGGGCGATCCCGTGTTAGTGAAATCATACTAGCTTGGCCGGAATGGGACAGTGCAAAAAGACACAAAAGAACAGTATGTCCCCCCCGAACAAGAACACAGGGGCAACCACCGGTATGGCAGTTGACCCTGTGTTATCTCTTTGGGCCAAGACTCTATTCTCCTACAATAACTTAACAACTTAAGTGCCTGGCACCTGTCCCCGCTAAAGCCAGCGTTCCAACTCCTGATAAGCGTTGTCAATTTCGCCAACAGTAAAATGCGGCTTGATATCCTTTACGCGGTCAAGCAAATCACTTTTATCTAAAGGCTCCTCTTTGGAAACGTATAGGATCGTAGACCGCAGTTCTAACTCTTTGGCATTCATACTACCGAATTCCTTAATCACTTCATCTATTTGGGAAGCGTGTTGGGTTAAAAAATCTTTTCCTCTTTCCCTGAAGTGTGACGTCCTTTCGGCTTTTTTAATCTCGTAACCCAGCCTTCGGTTCCACTCTACTTTAACCCCGTCCATTGATGCGAAAAAGCTTAAATCATCCGCTAGCGCCTCGCTATACGGGCCATAGTTGTATAGTATATAATCGTACCCGCAAGGAACACGATAAATCTCCTGCAAAATGTAAACAAGTTTCTGCAATACCGTCTTTCCAAACTGGGGCGAAACCCCCTCTAGCTTAAGGGCTAATTCTGCCATCAAGCCATATTGATCCCACTTCTCCGTAAACTGAATCGGCAATGTTAACCCTCCTTCCTAATTTAAAAGTGCGTCTGCTTTACTTTTATCTTGTAGTGACACATATATTCGCCGTTGGCGTATGGGTAGCAGCCCTCTAACTACGCTGGAAAAAGAGGACAAAGGCAATGTTTCTTTCAACCCGGGAGCCACGTTCCTTTCGATCATTATATCCTTTTCCCCAGTGCTATACCAGGATTTTTCTGGCTCATCCACAAACTGTATCAATCCAGATAACTTCTCTAGAACTGCTTTTGACTGGTCAAGTTCGGCCTCTGTTGGCACCTCGGAAGTATAAAATACACGGCGGTGATGTTTTCTTTCTCTTAGTGCGCATCCATCCTTGCCGCCTTTTCCTTGACTAAGCAAGCCAAGAACTTTCCAATCATCCCACGAAAGGTAGTTATCAATGTTTTCCGCTGAGGTTGGTGGTAAAAAGGTTTCTCGGTTAATCTCCTGGAGCAATAAAACTTTCATTGTTTCCGCAATATGATGGTCATAAGCCCTTCTGGTATGATGGAAATATACCTGGGTAAACATCAAATACCTGGCAATAATTAGTGCTTCGGCAGCATGCAAACCGCCCTCTTCAACGGCAATTAATGGGGCTCCCGTTTCTGGATGTTCAGAAATGGTCAGTGTAACAAGTAGCCGTTTCAGATCGTAGCTACCGTAATTTGTTCCGATATGATAGGAATCCCTTAACAAGTAGTCGGCTCTATCCGCATCAATTTGTCCGTCTACAAGATTTCGCCAAAGCAACCTTCGGCCTACCCCGGCACTTCCCCTTAAAAAGTCACTAATTTGCTTAACAGTAATATGGTAGTTTTCATTTTGAGGATGTTCATCAATGATTTCCTTGAATTTATATTCCACTATTGCCGGTGAATAATCTTCATGTTTATACCGTTTATCCGTATTAGGTTTCTCATCCATCAGTTCCTCGCCTGCGTGGGAAAAGGGTGAATGGCCAACGTCATGTAAAAGGCATGCAAGCCTAATAAATTTTTTATCAATATCAAAGCCGCTATCATTAAAACCCAATTTATTTACCAGGTAACCCCTTTTCTTTTCTACGATTTTTTCGTACATCTCGGTGGCCAGATGCATCACGCCTAATGAGTGTTCAAATCGAGTGTGTACTGCACCGGGATAAACCATATCAGTCCAAGCCAACTGCCTAATACGGCGTAACCGTTGAAAAGCAGGATGGTCGATAATATCCCTTTCCCAGCTATCTAACTCAATAAACCCATAAAGGGGATCACGAATCTCGTATTTTTTAATCAATGATAAAACCCCTTTATAAAATATCATTAACAAAGAGATTCTATATAAAGGTAAAAAAACCTGCAAATATTTTATGACATTGCCCCAAAAAACAAAAAACCCAGGCCCTTAGGTCACTGGAGTATAATCGTTAACACTTTTAAAGCATTTACCCATAATATGAGGACATCTAAACTTGTTTACTCCCTGATAGGAACCCCAGTACACCATCCGATACCTAGCAGAACAGATGGGAGTTCCATCCCAATCAAAACCTTCTGGAGGTTGTTTAGCACCCCGCTTATTCAGGGCAATGATAGCTTGGGCGTGGTATTTATCTCTGATTACAGAATATATTTCACGGTGGTCATAGCCAGCATCCATCAGGAAGTAAACTATTTTGGACTGAGTATTGGCACAACATTTCTCAACCAACTCCAAAGCTACACTGGAATCAGAACAATTGGCCGGCGTTACCTTCATTGCTATGGGAAGCCCGGACCTTACATCGGTGCCAATATGGAGCTTGTAGCCAAACCACTTGATAGGGTTGCCGTTGGTATCACTCTTAATACCCCAATCAGCGGCATTACCATCCTGGATGATATTCTTGCGGGGAACGGACTTTTCATAAGCTTCTACCTTGGTAGCGTCAATTGCTACTGAACTAAGATCAAGAAGGCCCATTTCCTCTGCTTGTTTAACCAGGGAAGTAAATAATGTTTCTAAACAACCGCTCTGAGCAAGTTTTGAATAAAACCGGCTAAAACATGATTTGCTAGGCGCGGTACCAAATGGTTCAAAACCGCAAACATAACCGTAGATGAGGATCATAAGTAAGTCGTTCAACCAGTTGAGTAAAGGTACCCATGTTCTCTAGTCTCATAGCTATCAGGGCATTTAACATCGCATAGGCTGGGTATGGTTTTGGTCCAACTCTTATCTCGCCAGGTTTATCTAATTTGTAAAGAACTGGTTTTAG
Organism: Syntrophomonas wolfei subsp. wolfei str. Goettingen G311; assembly: GCF_000014725.1. Lineage (GTDB taxonomy): Bacteria > Bacillota > Syntrophomonadia > Syntrophomonadales > Syntrophomonadaceae > Syntrophomonas > Syntrophomonas wolfei. The sequence goes on along the minus strand of NC_008346.1, from coordinate 180,517 downwards.
ATCAAGGGTGTTAATTATTTTCTCAAGCCTTGATTTCGGTTGTATTTTTAATGCGTCTTCAAAGGAGAAAATACAGTTCTGTCGAATATTCATAAGTGACTTCGCCTCCTACGGGTTATTTGTTTTGTCACTTATTAATTCGGCAAAATGGGGGTGAAGTCCTTTTTCTGTACGACTAAAATCCCATTATTTTGGGTCTTAACTAATGTGCAAAAGTCTCAATCAGGTACTCTACCAGAGCCCCTTCCACTACTTCGCGTTGGGCGATGTTCTTCTCTTTGCTGAATTCCCCGGCAAGCTTGGCAATAGTATTATACCACCCTGTGGTGTTCCTTTAGGTGTGTCGTACACGATTCCTGCTTCCATTACCCCTGCTTTAAGAAACCTTTTAATCAGGCGCAGTAAATTAGGGTCAGCTATGCGCAATTCTAAGAATTTCATCATCCATTCATGATCGACGTGATCGAAGAGCCGCGGATGTCTGCATCGACTATATAGTTTACTTTCTTTCTCTCAATGATGTGATTTAGTACCTTTAATGCATCGTGACAGCCTCTGCCAGGTCTGAATCCAAGAGAACGCATAATGCTTTGTGTAAATGGTAATAATAAACACAAAAAGGGAGATGACCATTTATGCAAAATTTACCAAATGCTAATCGCGAAGCCCTGGCCCGCAACATAGCAAAAGATTGTCGAACCGTAGAGGATATTCAGAGCATGATTAAGGCTCTTTTCAAGGATACGGTTCAAGTAGTCTTGGAAGCCGAGATAGATGAACATCTGGGCTATGAAAAACACAGCATTGAAGGTAATAATTCCGGTAACAGCCGCAACGGCTACAGTAAGAAATCAATTAAGACCAACTATGGGGTTACTGAACTCAATGTTCCAAGAGATCGCAATGGTCAATTTGAACCCCAAATTATTAAGAAATATCAGACAATGGCCAACGGTATTGATGAACAGGTCATTGCCATGTATGCCAAGGGTATGTCCACCCGGGACATTGAGGAACACCTGAAGGCTATCTATGGTATTGATATCTCTCCTAGCCTGGTCAGCCGGATAACAGATAAGATAATGCCTCAAGTAAGCGAATGGCAATCACGACCCCTGGATAGGCTTTATCCTATCGTTTTCTTGGATGCGATACACTTTAAGGTTCGTAAAGATAATCGTATTATTAACAAAGCAGCCTATACGGTTCTGGGCATCAATACTGAGGGACAAAAGGACATATTGGGCATCTGGATTGGGGAAAATGAAAGTGCCAGCTTCTGGCTGGGCGTTTGCAATGACCTGAAAAGTCGCGGGGTGGATGATATTCTGATTGCTTGTAAAGATGGCCTTTCGGGCTTCTCTGAAGCCATTAACACAGTCTTCCCCCAAACTGAAATCCAGCTATGTATCATACACCAGATCCGTAATTCTTTGAAATATGTTCCTTACAAAGAACGAAAGCAGCTTATGGTAGATCTCAAAAAAGTCTATCAGGCTTTAACCCTGGAAGAGGCCAAGTTCTCTTTCGAAGAATTTAAGGAAAAATGGGGCAAAAAACATCCCATAATAATTCGTTCCTGGGAGCAGAATTGGCTGGAGTTAACCACCTATTTTGCCTACCCCAACGCAATAAGACGGCTCATTTATACAACCAATACCATTGAAGGATTCCATAGACAGTTGCGGAAAGTAACCAAAACCAAGACTGCCTATCCTACTGATGATGCTCTTAGAAAGATCATATACCTGGCTATACAAGACATATCTAAAAAGTGGACCATGCCCATCAGGGAATGGAAGCAATGCATTTCGCAGATGGCTATTCACTTTGGAGATAGATTTAGCCTAGAAAGAATATAATTTGCGGGGCTTCGCCCCGGAGTTTATCGCTTTTTGTTCTCCTGAAGGGTGAATTATAATAAACTGAACGGGGAAACCGAGCAGGAATCCCCATTCACCCTCCAGTCGAATCCTGTCAGGTACTCGGGTTGCTCTCCAGCATTGCCCTATCCCCCTGACAGGCAAGACCCAAGGATATTTTGCCACTAGCTGGAAATACTATACCCAGAATAAATACAATGGAAAAATCCATTTACACAAAATTATACAAATACCCGAATCCAAAGGAACAGTCCAGAAAATCTTGCTCATAGATTGTATTGAGTATCCTTGCAAGTCCTTTCTGCACTAGTTTATCCTCATAACTAGGTATTCCCAGGGGCCGCCTTTTGTTGCTGCCTTCTTTAGGGATATATACCCTTCGCACTGGCTGGGGTTTATACGCCTGCCGCTTCATTCTTCCGATCAGGTCTGCTATGTTGGCTTCAAGATTTTCCTCGTACGCTTGTTTTGTCACCTGATCTACTCCACTTGCCTTTGATCCACTGATCTCTAGATGACACTCTTTCAGTGTTTCATGATTGATATGATGTATCAAGGCTGTGAATCGTTCTTTCGGGTTCTGTCTAGCTATCTCTGCTATCCTTACAAGTCCTGTTTCCATTTAACTTTGTCTCCACCTCCGGTGTGGTAAATGTGTCCCCTGTAAGGGCTCCATTGTGTCATTGCCTTCCCTCCTCCGGCATTACCCGTTATCATCAGTATTACGCAATGATCCGACTTCCTATTTCCCATTTGACTCCCTCGCTTATTATCACTTGTCGGTCATACTCCTCCGTGGCTGGAGAAGAGAAAATAGGATCTCCCGAGTTACTACATCATAACGATGTCAAACGTGCCGAGGCCTCCGACTCCGGGGAAGTCCTGTCGTCTAGCCTTATCGACTTCCAGGATGTTGCATTCTGCTCAGGCAATAGCATCTGCCTTCCCATGTTCGGTATTTCGGGGCTCAACACCTTCAGCTACTGCTTTCGGCCCGTTTGCTTGTTTGTCTACGCTTAAAGACAGCGGTTACCCTCTGCCCTCCAAGACTAATTACCGGCGGTTGGCTAACCTTACCGGACGGGATTCCCACCCGTTATATGATGCAGCCTAGCTCGGCCGCACTGCCTGGCACCGTAATAAACTTGGAGGGGCAGTGAAGCAATGGTTTCCGACAATACTCGCACACAGGCATAAACCGCTGATGTGGCCATGGCCGTGCGCTCGTTAACGGTTTTACCGCTAGGCGTAGGGCCAAAGAAAAAGGTATAGGTGTTTTGCCAGAAGCTGTTTTTAGGACTGGCCCTGGATTTAAACAGGTTCCACAGGATAGGTATTTTCATATAAGGAATCTCACCTCCTTAAAATTGGGCGTAGATTCTCGGAAAGTCTCAATCCAGTTGTAACAACTGGTTCAAGTCTGGATAAATGTGGATCACCCCCAATAACTCCCCCAACCCCACATAGCTAAAACAAGCAATATAATTTAAAATTGGGACTTGACAAACATTAGTTCCCTCCACAATTGATTGAGGTATTTTTTATCTCTAATTGATTGAGCGGAGGCGATATTTTGTTAGGTTATTGGCGAACTCATGATGATTACCAACTCTGGCTGAAATCCAAGCTTATCTCTTTAGTGCCGGAACATGAGGCCGAAATTCGGTTTTATGGTTCTCTTGTCGAAAAGGTCTATGTCTTAAATCTTGATCCCTTGAAAGAAATTGTTGCTCCGATGTATTCTCTAATTGGACGCCCTGCCCATAACCAACCCGAACTATTCAGGGCTTTGGTTGTTATGCTTCATTGTAAAACCCAGGATCCTACGAAATTTGTGGCTGTTTTAAGGTCTTCTCTGGTCCTGGCTGCTATCTGTGGTTTTGAAGGACAAACACCCGGTGTTGGAACTTTTTACGATTTGCTGGCCCGGTTGTGGCTGGCTGATGCTCCCCAAAAAGCTGTTAAAGTACCACCGTCTAAAGGCCGTAAACGCCCTAAATCCGGCGATAAACTTAAACCCAAACACCCTGGTATCATTAAAAAACTGGTAGACAAAGCTTTACAAGGATGTGTCATTGAGAAAAGACCGGAAAGGGTTTTGCAGGCCATATTAAAAGAGTGTGCCGTTATCCCATCATCCAAGCTCGGTCTGCTCGGTAATCCTGATAACCTGGCCATTTCCGGTGACGGTTCCCCAGTCCGAACTGGCGCCAGTCCCCGTGGTAAAAAGCTCTGCCAATGCCCTGCTCAAGGCATCTACCACTGCCAATGTGAGCGCTCTTTTACCGACCCAACTGCTAATTGGGGTTGGGATAGTTATCATGAACAATGGTTTTACGGACACACCCTGTACTCTATTACTTCGGCAGATTCTTTTAATGACCTGCCTATTTATCTCCGTTTCGTACAGGGTTCCCGTCATGACAGTGTAACTTTTGTCTTCGCCTGGGTTGAACTACTTAAGCTCTATCCTGAATTTAAGTTTAGTAAAGCCCTTTTAGATTCAGCCCATGATGTTTATGATATCTATCGCCTGCTAAATGCCAATCATACTCAAGCTTTTATTGATCTTAATAAGCGTAACAAAGGTCATAATATTTATTCTGGACCACTTACTGTCAATGACAACGGGGTTCCCATCTGCATTGCTAACTTGCCCATGCTCAACTGGGGTTTTAACAATGACCGGTGCCGTATTAAGTGGCGTTGCCCTCATTACAAAGACAGGAGTAAATGTCCTAAATCTCCGGAATGTTCACCTAGTAAATATGGTCGTGTGGTTTACACCAAACCTGACTGGGATTTGCGTATTTTTACTCCTATTCCTCGCGGCTCCAAGGCTTGGAAGGCTATTTATGCTCGCAGAAGTACCGTGGAGCGTACCTTCAAAAGAATCCTGGTTGATTACAAGATTGAGAATGCCCGTTGCCGCAGCAATAAACGGTGGTTTTGGCAGGCAACTATAGCGGCTCTAAACCAGCACTTGGATGCTCAAGTTGCCTTATTGAAGCCTTCTATTCTTTCGGAGGTTGGTATTAAGACTATCTCGAAAGCAGCCTAATAACATGTTCCCAAGAACTGCAGGCTGTTAGTTTTTCCGGGTTTAAAAAATCTTTGAAACGCCGGCTACTTTCCTACTACCTTTTTCTGGTAGCTACTCTTTTTCTTTTGCTTATTTTAGCTATGTGAAGTTGTCAAAGAGCTTTGTCTGTTGGTTTTTCCAACTTATCCCTAATCAGCTGTTGAGTTTCCGAGATACTACTTGGGCATGAAAAAAGCATCTCAATTGAGATGCCAATTAGGGATTTTATTATTTAATCAACAATTTTTGTGTTAGACAATTGCAAATCTATATTATGTCCACCATACATTATTCTTACTATTGCAACCGTTTTTTCTTCTTCAATTACTATATAAAATACAAGATAGCTATCCACTGGAAGAACTCTCAAACCCTTACTGTGCCATGGTTCGTCTTGGTAGAGTTTATGCCGCAAGGGCAATTCATCCAGGCCTTTAATTGCATTCATAATTCTATCGATTTGCTTTTTCGCAGTTTCTGGCACTAATAAATTCATTGCAATATACCTGTAAACATTTACAAGATCCTGCTCTGATTCTTCGGTATAAATAATTTTATAACTCATGCCCATATTCCCTATTGATACGCTCGGCTACCTTATCCGCAGATACAACTCTGCCTGCCCTTAAATCATTAAACCCTTTTTCAATTTCATTGTTAAACTCTTCAGGTGTTAAATCCTCAACTGCAAGAGGTCTATTATGTGTAATTTTAACTTCAAATGGTAGCCCGTTTTGCAAAACAACCTGTCTTAAAAAAATATTAATAGCATTTGACATAGGTATGCCAAGTTTATTTAACACCATTTCTGCTTGTTCTTTTATTTCCGGCTCAACACGAGCAAAAATACTTGTAGTTTTCGCCATACATATCGCCTCCTTCTTGGTATTTATATTTTACCATTTTGTATTGCGATATGCAATATATCCGCAGGTTTAAAACGCTAGCAACCCCCGCTCATCATAGACCGACTTTTCGCTCACTCCTTTATGCCGGATACACCGGTATAAAGCCATGATCATGGCTACCGCCCCGTCAATCTTTTCTGTGCTTTTGGCCTTGTCCGGTTTGATATTACCGGCAGGGTCGGTACGGATATGGATGTTGTCCATCATCCAGGATAATACCGGGTGGCCGCCGTGAGCGATTCTTTTCTCCAAGGCTAGCTTCATCAATTCCTTGGTGGGTGGTGACATATCCTTAAACCCCTGGCCAAAAGGCACCACAGTGAAACCAGCACCCTCCAGGTTCTGCACCATTTGCACCGCACCCCAGCGGTCAAAGGCGATTTCTTGGATATTGTAGTCCTGGCCCAGGTCTTCGATGAATTTTTTGATGAAGCCGTAATGAATCACATTACCTTCAGTGGTTAAAAGGTATCCCTGCTGTCGCCAGATATCATACGGCACATGATCCCGGCGCACCCGTAAATCCAATGTTTCTTCCGGTAGCCAAAAGTAGGGGAGAACATAATATTTATCGTCACCTTCCACCGGCGGAAAAACTAATACAAAGGCGGTAATATCGGTGGTACTGGATAAGTCCAGGCCACCGAAACACACCCGGCCTTTGAGTAAATCCGGGTCTACCGGATGAGCGCACTTTTCCCAGGTATCCATGGGCATCCATTTGATTTGTTGTTTTAGCCATATTCAGCCGCAGCTGTTTGAACAACGCTTCCTCCGCCGGGTCTTGCTTGGCTTGCAGGAAGTGTTCTCTGACCCTCTCTATCTGAATGGTATAGCCAAGGCTCGAAGTTTAAAACTGTCTGGCCGATGTAAAGTTGGTTGGTCATGGTGGTGCTGGGGAAGCATGCTGGTAACCCTGTCCATAAGCAATTTCAAAACGAATAAGCGAAGCTTCATCCCTATTTAGAAAACATTCCCGGTGGTATCTTTCCCGAATACCGGGGATGCGGCTGTCTCTTGGGCTGCAAAGAAGTCCGCCGCAGAAAAGTCATCATCATCTTCATCGAGCACACCAAAATCACCAAGTCTATCATCCACCGTACCCAGTGTCCCCTTGTGTTTTTTCATTTTTATTTGGCAGTTACAACAAGTCCCTTGGCTTTAGCCTACCTGCTTGGCTGGTAATAGCCGCCAAACATCCTGTCTATGCGATATTCCCTTATATTGTTCGTATCACCCCAAAACTAACACCGGTTAGCCGCTCAATTTGCCTGATAGACAGACCCTTGGCCTTACACTCTTTGATAACTTCATTACGTTTATCTTTTTTAAACCCTTGAATTTCCGTTGGGCTTTGGACACCAGAGATGCTCCTAATAAAATTGCTAGCCTCGGTATCATTTAGTCTTGCATCTTGATCATAGTCCAAGCACCGATCCTGGTTCTCCACTAAATTGAACTCCTTAAACAATTTTACCGCATTCACCCTGTTGGTCGAAAACATATTGAGAGCAAATTCTACATCACAAATTCTTGGCTCTCCGACATATTCCCCATAGCTGCTCCATGGGTAATCGGCTATATTCTTTACAATACCCGCCTTATATGGGTTTTGGTGAATGTAGCGAAGCACCGTTAAAAAATAGCTGTCCATTTCAACTGCCTCACTTTTATAGCGAGCCTGGAACAAATGACCTCGGCGGCTATACTTCCAGTTATACCAATACACGTAACTGGCACCAATCCTTCTAAATACTATCCCCAGGTCTTCCGTGACTTCCTTTAACAATAAATGAATGTGATTACTCATGAGACAGTAGGCATATATCTCATAGCCACTTTTTTCTTTGGTATCTTTTATTATCCACAGAAACTTTTGATAATCCTCATCATCCTCAAAAATTATTTGACGGTTAATACCCCTTAACATCACATGATAAATCCCAGTACGACTTTCCTTTCTAGCGGTTCTTGCCATTTCTGCACCCCTTGTTTTTATCCTAACATGGCAAGATGAAAATAACAACACAATAGAACTGTCCCCTTGTGTTGCTTTTGCCATGGTATACTACCAGCGGTATTATCACCGGCAGCTCATCAGCTTTTTCTTTTTTGCTTTTAGTTTCCCAGATTTCCATCATATACCTTAACAATTGAAAAGCAATGTCTTTTCTGGTATAGCTTTTATGTTCAAAGAGAAAATAAATATATCCTTCCCTGTTGTTTATATTGGCCTTAAAAAGCAAATCGGAAAAACCTTCTTGCAATTCCTTATTTATAAAGCTGTCCTTTTGGGGTTCCAGGGTATCTACATCTATGACTTTAATAATGTTTCCCGGCAGATAATTATTTAAGAAGTCCTTTGCTACCTCCACCTTGCCTAAGGTTTCTTTGAAGAATCTATCATGGGGATTTTGGATTTTCATTATATCACCTGCCTGTTTTCATTATATCATTTGGCCTGATATTATAGCATTATTTATTCTCCTGCAATAACTTAACAACTTAAGGTCGAGTAAACATATGCCTTTCAGCTTTAGGAGACGCTTTGTGTTAATCTGTTGCTCTCCGTTTCCTCTGAGAGTGTCACAATATTTGCTCCATGGCTGATTGGCATTATGCTCCTCACAGAACCGTGCTTGCGCAATTAACGCACACGGCTCCTCACAATGTCATTCACTTTAGATAACTCAGCAGCTCGGGCCTTACGTCATATATATCTACATAAATTCTTCCCTTTGGTAACGGGTGTTTATTAAGAAAGCGTACATATTTATCCCAGTTCATGCTTTTGCGCTGGCTACGGCGGTTGAACCATTTGAATAACATTCTTCGTACTTTGTCACAAAAGTTTCTTAATGCCGTGGAGTTATCTGTTATTCCGTAATATCTGTAGTATCCCTGCAGTTTAATTTGTAACATCTCTATTACATAATCCGTGGGTGAAATTAGGTGCTTCCTAAGCCATGTTTTGCATTTAAGCAGACTGCTTCGATATTTCTTTTGGCTTGTTTTCCGTTTTACCCGAAACCAGCCTTTCTTGCTTTTACTGCAGTAGTGAGTAAACCCCAGGAAATCAAATGTATCTGGTTTCTTCCTTCCTTGCTTTTTACTCTCTTTATCTGCAAAGCGCCCAAAAGCTATAATACGGGTTTTCTCCTCTGCTACTTCCAGATTGAACTTGTTCAGTCTTTCCCGCAGGTTCGCATAGAACCATTCCGCATCGCTTTTGTTCTGAAAACAGCACACAAAATCATCGGCATATCTTACCAAGTATGCTTCACCTTGACACCTTTTCTTTACTACCTTTTCAAACCATAGATCCAGCACATAATGTAAATATATATTCGCAAGTATTGGTGATACTATACCACCCTGTGGTGTTCCTTTAGGTGTGTCGTACACGATTCCTGCTTCCATTACCCCTGCTTTAAGAAACCTTTTAATCAGGCGCAGTAAATTAGGGTCAGCTATGCGCAATTCTAAGAATTTCATCATCCATTCATGATCGACGTGATCGAAGAAGCCGCGGATGTCTGCATCGACTATATAGTTTACTTTCTTTCTCTCAATGATGTGATTTAGTACCTTTAATGCATCGTGACAGCCTCTGCCAGGTCTGAATCCAAAGGAACAGTCCAGAAAATCTTGCTCATAGATTGTATTGAGTATCCTTGCAAGTCCTTTCTGCACTAGTTTATCCTCATAACTAGGTATTCCCAGGGGCCGCCTTTTGTTGCTGCCTTCTTTAGGGATATATACCCTTCGCACTGGCTGGGGTTTATACGCCTGCCGCTTCATTCTTCCGATCAGGTCTGCTATGTTGGCTTCAAGATTTTCCTCGTACGCTTGTTTTGTCACCTGATCTACTCCACTTGCCTTTGATCCACTGATCTCTAGATGACACTCTTTCAGTGTTTCATGATTGATATGATGTATCAAGGCTGTGAATCGTTCTTTCGGGTTCTGTCTAGCTATCTCTGCTATCCTTACAAGTCCTGTTTCCATTTAACTTTGTCTCCACCTCCGGTGTGGTAAATGTGTCCCCTGTAAGGGCTCCATTGTGTCATTGCCTTCCCTCCTCCGGCATTACCCGTTATCATCAGTATTACGCAATGATCCGACTTCCTATTTCCCATTTGACTCCCTCGCTTATTATCACTTGTCGGTCATACTCCTCCGTGGCTGGAGAAGAGAAAATAGGATCTCCCGAGTTACTACATCATAACGATGTCAAACGTGCCGAGGCCTCCGACCCCGGGGAAGTCCTGTCGTCTAGCCTTATCGACTTCCAGGATGTTGCATTCTGCTCAGGCAATAGCATCTGCCTTCCCATGTTCGGTATTTCGGGGCTCAACACCTTCAGCTACTGCTTTCGGCCCGTTTGCTTGTTTGTCTACGCTTAAAGACAGCGGTTACCCTCTGCCCTCCAAGACTAATTACCGGCGGTTGGCTAACCTTACCGGACGGGATTCCCACCCGTTATATGATGCAGCCTAGCTCGGCCGCACTGCCTGGCACCTGTCCTATTACTTCTCACCCCTAATCCATTAAATTATAAAATAAAGGAGTTCTGCCGCCAAACAAAGAACCGTCCCTTTGTTTGTGCTCAAACAAAGAACCGTCCCTTTGTTTGTGTGCATGTGGCGCAAAAAATTACCGTCTCGCTGCAATGCATTGGCTACTTCCTCGGGACTATAAGCCAAGGCCTCAATCGGTTCCATAACTTTTGCCGCTGCTTTACCTAACACTTCCCATCGGCGCCAGCCAGGCATTGCAGCAAAATCGGGCGATATTACTATCAGATCAAAATCGCTGTCTTTCCTAGCATCTCCCCTGGCTTGTGAACCAAATAACAATGCTCTTTCAACGGTAATCCCTTGTGCTTCTACAGCAGCCACAAAGGCCCAAACTATTGAGTTGACTTGATTTGCTGCAGTAACCATTGTACCACTTCCTTGGTCTTGGTTAGATAATCCCAAACAACCTCTTTGGGATAACGCTTGATAGCATCGTCCAACATCCAACATATCAGGGTAACGTGCTCCAACTCCAGCCATGTTAAGAACTGCAATGAACTCTAACTGAGATTCAGAGAGTTCTACCTTAGCAATCTTCACTAATTGAATAAGGTTATGCGTTTTGGGTGGAATATCCCCAGTTCGTTCAACAATTAAGCCCTTAATAGCTTTTTCGATTGCCAACTGGCACATAAATGCAGTATAAACGTACCTGCTAGTATTATATTATACATTGCTTCTGCCGTACCGATATCATAATCTGATTGCCGTAACCATTCCACAGTTTCGGGACGCATTAATATGTTTCATCACTATCCCTTCTTTTGCTCTGATTATAGCTTACCCATGGTAATTCGTAAAGCGTTAGCTACAAACCGACAATTTCGCATCATTGCTATCCGATGATCCCCGCAGAGCACGTGGCAGGAGGCTCCTAGTGACGACCTTAAACTAGTGGGAATCGTATATACCAGCCCAAAATCTCAGAAGCGTTCCCGTAGCAAGTGGCAGGCCATAAGTGGACAAGGTTCCTGTCCCCCTGTCCACTCCTGTTGACTGACTGCATTATTCCTCCGGCAGACCGCGGGGACTGTCCCCATGGTTCCTCAAACAAAGAACCGTCCCTGTGTTTGCCCCAAAAAAATAGCCCCCTGCGTGAGCAGGGGGCTATTTGGTTAGCTGTTATTACTCGTTACAGCAAACCCTAAAACCCTAATAGGTTTTACTTATTGCCACAGTTTGAGTTGATACAACATTTTTTCTATCGCTGATTACACCAGGAGCGCTTAATGCTACAGTAAGTGTCTGACCAACAGCTGGTGTCTGAGCAGCACTTAAATTAAGAACTATGATATTATCATTTGCAGTTGTACCAGTATTCACCGAACTAATTGTTGTTCCACCGGTAAGACCAGTTCCTCCGAGGTTAAAGTCGCCAGGAATAACTGTACTATCATCTATAGCCTCTGAGAAAGTAACTGTTATAGTTGATGATCCATATACACAGCCGATAACAGTTATTGCCGGGCCTGCGGCGTCAACAACTTTGCCAAGATTAGTAATGATACTTCCATTGGCTGCTTTAATCACCAGGCCATTTGATGTGGTTCCGGCAATTTCTTCAGGTCCAACAGAGCCAGTAGTGACTGCTCCATTAGCTACGAAGGTTTGTGTTGCTGCTGCTGCTGCGCCGCCGGTAATAAACTTCTTGCCGTTAACCATGATATAATCGCCGGCCACAGTAGTTGAATTTTGGTCTGTAGTCACTACGATGGTATCAATATCGCCATCTGCATTAGGAGCAGGATCGTCATCCTTAGCCACTGATTGGATAACAATCTTTCCGCCAACCAAGGCAGTACCAGCATTAATGTATACAGCTTCAAATTTGTTTGCACCGGTTAGACCGTCTTTGTCAGCTATTGATCCACCTGCATTGTTAGTCAACTCGAACTGGAAGGGCCCGCTTAATGCTTCATCACCAGAAGATTGGAAGTTGCTGGCGACTGCCATATTGGTTGAAAAATTACCGGCTAAGCCATCCCAGGCAGTTTTCGGCATTCTGATGGTTACGCCGTCCCAATCATCGGTAACGTTGTCAATGCCTCTGAATACCTGTGAACCTTCGGGCAGGTCATAACCCCTGAACTTATAGTTGGTGGTTGCGTCTACACCATTGGCAGTGTAGGCTTTCATGACCTTGGTAAACTTGACATATAGGTAATCATAATCTGTAGCTCCCAATGCTGCATTATTATCAAATGCGGCCCATGCTACTTTGGTATCTGTTGTGGTAGGTGCAGTTTGGGGTACGGTAACTTTCCTATTGATGGTTGCGGAGGTATTACCATGGTCATCGGAGATCTGTTCGATGTACAATGTCCAGGTACCTGCATCTAGCTGAGAATTTGGAGCAATGATAAAGGTTGTATCGTCCTCGGCCAGGGTACCAAGAGCAACAGAACCTACAACTACTTTATCCGGATTAGCATCAAAGATAAACCGGTAGGTTTGTCTCGGCAATCCGGTAGTAGCACCATAAGCTGCCGGAGTCGGATCCTGCTGTAGATTGGGGGTAACCGGATCTGATACCGCAGTACCGTTACTGTTAACTAATTGAACTGGTTCGGTCATTTTGACGAAGACAAATTGTCCGGAAGTATTAGCTGTTAGCCCTCTATATGCTTTTTTAGGCGATTTTTCATAGAGGTCAATAGCGGTGTCTATGTTTGGTGACGTCCCGTCATACTGCAGGGTCTTATCAATTGCAGTTTCAGCCATTGCAACTCCGGTCTGGGATTCAACATTAGAAATTACAAATGTGAACGGATTCAGGCCGGACTTCCAGTAGTTATCCTTTTCAGTGGCCTGGCCTTGCTGTCTTACTGACCAGTCACGGTTGCATTCAACCAGAAGTCTTTTTACGCCGGTTAAGGGGGCAGTAGTAGCTAAATGAGCACCAACGGCCATTCCTTCTTCATCTACAATGGTTATCACATAGTCGCCAGCAAGTGAGTTGACGTTCTGGGTTAACGCAGTCTTCGTTGAAGCAGTATAGCCTTCTTTGGTATAAATCTTTACGGCATCAACTACAGTTTTGCCAGTTACAGTATCTACCGGCTTGGAGAATGTAATCAAGTACTGTTCCGGTGACTGTACCTCTACAGTAACAGTAGGTGCCTCAGTGTCTGGTTTTACCTCAAAGGTGAAGGTCTGGGTGGTAACTATGTTTTGTGGTTTATCGGTCATTCCAGCCCAATCACCTACATTGGCTATCTGGATACCATGAGTTCCAGAAGGTAATTTAAAGTCTTTGTGAATTGAAATATAGACCATGTTTCTGCTATTGTCATTAGCTATTTCTTTATCATGGCCAGACCAGGAACCAACTTTTAAGTCGGTAACAATGATTTCATTGGCAAGTTTGGCAGCATCAATATTAGCTTGTGTTGGGACTGCAATATACCTTAATTGTTTACCATCAATGGTGAACTTGCCGTTAATTGCCCCTGCTGCGCCTTCTGACAGGTCTTCTGCTATGGCTTCAGAGAAACGAACTTTTACATTCATGCAGGTGGTTGCTTCTACGCCATATACAAACGGTTTGGTTACATCTGACATCATAAATGTAATATTGGAACTGTTAACAACAAGGTCAGTAACATTATCCGGAATTACAATAGTATGGTTAACATTGTCTCTTAAGAAGTTCGGCGCACCAGCACCAGCATAAGCTGCATCCAGCATATTGGACGTTGGTTGGACTGAACCTGGACTGTCCGTATCCAATACAAACATCAAGGTATCATCAGTTAAATTGTATACATCTTTGATGGCAATGACTTGTTTAGCATTGGCGCCATCTACATATTTAATACCGTAGATTGATTTACCTGCCGCTATCCATGTTGGAGAAGTTACGACCGCTTTGTAGGCAGTTGCATCTATCTTGCCGGAGAACTTAACGAAGAATCTATCCCCCTGGTCTGCTCCTGCAGATACAGCACTTACCATTGTTGTAGAACCTGGGTCTACGCCTTCAGGTGTGAAGTTAACGATAAGTTGTCCGTTCAAACCCACAAAAGCCTCAGCACCAGGTGCACTGGCTACAACTCCGGTTATTACAGAAGTAACACTGGTAGGAGATGCAATTGAACGTAATTGGGTTGATGCTTTACCATCTTGTAAAGCTACCTGGGGCTGTGATAATGAACCCAAGGTGGCACTAAACTGAATTTGGGCATCTCTTTTTACCGGTTCATTGTTAGCTTTTTCAATAATCTGAGCAGTAAGCATGGTCATGGATGCACCATCAGATTTAATGGTATTACCGGGAGCATCACAGATAATTTTCAGTTCGTAAAGGTCACTAATTTTAGGTACCTTGATATCTTTTGTGTACGCTGGTTTAACAACTGTTACAGTAAGGGCATCTTCATAGTTCAGCCCGGCAACAGTTAAGACAACCGCCTTGTTCTCATCACCGGTCTTGGCTACAGATTCAATCGTACCTTTACTTACGGTGTAGTTGGCAACAGCCATTTGCTCGGCAGTTACTTCACCGCTGAATGTAACCTTGATGGTTGTCGTATTAATAGCACTTAGATTAGTAATTTCCAACCCTTCTGCTGCTGGAACTGTGAAAGCAGCTGCCCATCCTTTGCTGTCTTTATACTGCCAGCCAATTTCAATTGATTGTGCTGTATCGGTAGCAGCAAAGGGTGCAAATGTAAAGGTAACCGTCTTGGTTGCTTCGGTCCAGTTAAAGTTGCTTACAGCCAGGTCAGCCTTTGCTGCATCACCTATTCTGGAAACGAAAGTGAAATCACCTTCTACCGGTGTGCCTTCACCTGTCACGGTGATAGTAATGTTGCCATTATCGGCAACTACATTGCTAACAGCCAAGCCGCTCGGTATCAAGTCGCCGTCTCCAGCTGCATAATTAGACACTTCACCGGCATCATTCTTATAAGTGATGGGCGGTAAAGCTGTTATCTGATCTGCTGTTAAGGGTGTACCCTCCATTATTGAAGTCCATCCGCTTGTTTGACCATCAATATTATAGGCAAGTTGACCTGTTCCCAGGTTGTCAAGAGCGGCTTGGATTTCTGCTGCATTGGCGGGATTAGTGACATAGCCAATGCTATACGCCTTGTCCCCAATGATAACGCTGTCTGTAGGAATAGCAGCTGATGCTACTGATGCAAACAACATCAAAAAGGTTAGAGTTAAGGCTATGACTTTATAATTCCTTCTCTTTATCACTATTAAATATGCCTCCTTTTTTAGAAATCTCTCTCCAGTAATCCTGATTGTATACTGTCGGTGACTACTGATAATTATTAACCCCGATAGTATAGCGATTGCAATTTACCTTTAACCCCGCCTCCTCTCCATAATTCTAAGTCAGGGTTTAAACAGGCTTATTATTCAAACTCCCCTCTGACTGAACCAGGTTAACGGATTTTAACCCGTAATTATCCGTTTTCCCCAGAAGGGAGTTTGTTAACGCCCCTTCCCATCTTAGGTTCCTTCAACACAATCTAATAAATGTCCACTACCTCAAAGGCAACATCTCCGCCACCAGGTATCACATCGCCGTTTCCAGCTGCATAAGTAGCTAAAGAACCTTGAGCATCTCTATATTGTATCTCAGGAAAAGCAGCTATCTCGGACGCAGTGGCCAAACTACCTGTAAAAATACCAGTCCATCCTGTCGTTATGCCGTCAATGCTGTACCATATACTTCCAGGATCGGCATTGTCCAAGGCTTCTTGTATCTCGGAAGCATGAGTCGGGTCAGTTAAATACGCTATGGCAAAGGCCTTATTTCCTATAATGACGCTATCAGAGGGAACAGCTGCTACAGCTACTGTTGCATATATCATCACCAAGACACAAGCGATAAACATTACCTTGGCCGTTTTCTTCACCTTAACTCCTCCTTTCCTGGTAATTGTGTGTCGCTAAAGCATTTTTCTTATTGAATGTCTATGGATACATCGCTTGCAGCTGACGCGACATTAAGGGTTCCCGTTCCGAGAACGGTGGTTCCGTCACTAGCCAGTATACTTACAGTAACACTTTCAGCACTAGTCATATAAGCAGCTGCTACTCCCAAATCCTTTGCAGCCGAAGAAGTCGTTCCATCTGAGACTTTGTATTTCGCTGCTCCGTTTACAGTTGTAGATGTAACGGTTATGGTCTTAAATGCTGCCATGGCACCACTTCCAACTGCCACGGTGCATACTGCCTTTTTGTCTGCCGGTTCCGGCGGTGTTTCGGATCCACTTATAGCGATGCTAGTGCTGGCGGCTGCTGTTACGTTAAGGGTGCCGATTCCGAGAACGGTGGTTCCGTCACTGGCCAATATGGTAACAGTAACACTTTCAGCACTGGTCATATAAGCAGCCGCTACTCCCAGATCCTTTACAGCCGAAGAAGTCGTTCCATCTGAGACTTTGTATTTCGCTCCTCCGCTTACGGTTGTAGATGTAACGGTTATGGTCTTGAATGCTGCCATGGCACCGCTTCCAACTGCCACGGTGCAATCTGCTGTTTTATCTCCCACTGGGGGCTGTACTGCAGTAATAGCGATGCTGGTGCTGGCGGCTGCTGTTACATTGAGCGTGCCGGTGCCGAGAACGGTGGTTCCGTCACTGGCCAATATGGTAACAGTAACACTTTCAGCACTGGTCATATAAGCAGCTGATACTCCCAGATCCTTAACAGCTGATGTAGTTGTTCCATCTGAGACTTTGTATTTCGCTGCTCCGCTTAGACCGGTTGTAGATTTAACGGTAATAGTCTTGAATGCGGACATAGCGCCACTACCTACCGCAACATCCACACTGGCACTGGCTTCAGGTACGGAAACTGAATACGCATAGGTTGCAACCAGGCTCTGGGTTTGGCCGACTTTGATAGCAATAGCCCTGATGGTGGTTGCCGCATTAATGGTAATAGGAGCGGTATATTTTGTGCTGTTGCTGCTCGGTACGCTTCCATCAAGGGTATAGTAAATGGTAGCTCCGGCGGTAGCAGTACTCAAAGTAACCTGGGTACCGGCAGGAACCTCACCGGCAGGAGGAGTAACATTAACGGGTTTAACCCGGTTGCTGTCATCGCTGCTGCCTCCGCCGCCACCGGAAGTAACAGCAGTGGTTCCAGTTACAGCTACGCCGCCGATATTGGCAGTGATACCGCTGGCTACTTCATAAGCAGTCGGCTTCATCTCGATTACTACATTGGCTACATAAACCACGGCTTTATCAATAGTACCCTGCCCGCTTACCTTCACGGCAGAGTTGGCCAGCAATTCGCTAATAGAGGTGGTTCCGGAAAGAACCACATTTGATTTGCCTTCGGCCTTCTTGATATTGACTTTGCCCAGCTTACAGTTTTCAAAATTAACCGTCTCTCCGCCCTTGATAGTAGTGGTCCCCTTTACGGTTACGTTCTTCAGGGTGGCTTCGCCCGAACCTACTCCCTCAGCGATGAGGAGGTCACCGGTTATTACGGCATTCTGCAATATGACACCAGAAGCGGAAATAGTAACATTCCCGTTAATTTCCTGGCTGCCACTGGCAGGTCCATATGTACCAGCTTTGTCTAAAGTTGATATATCGACCGGTTTTTCCGGTGCAGCTTTTACATCTAAAGTGCCGCTGATAACGACAGCAGCTTCAGCTCTGGTGGCATTGGCTTTGGGATCAAAGTTGCCATCGGGGCGTCCTTTAATTACTCCCTGTGCCGAAGCAGTAGACACCGCTTCTTTAGCCCAGGCGGAAATACTGGCATCATCAGGGAAAACCTTGGCTGCGCCTTCGGCTTTCCACCCGGCGGCCTTGACTATCATAACGGCCATCTGTTCCCGGGTGATGGGGTCATTGGGTCCAAATTCCGTGTCGCTATAACCACTGACGATACCGTTGGCATTGGCAGTGGAAATAAAGGCCTTGGCCCAGTGGTCACTGGTATCGGTAAATACTTTACCGGCTTTTTCTTCTAGTTTGAATGCTTTTACCACCAGGGTGGCAAATTCAGCTCTGCTGATGTTGTTATCCGGTTTGAAGGTACCATCCGGCTGTCCGGCAACCACACCGGCATCCACCATTTTTTGAATGGTATCAGCAGCCCAGTGTCCCTGGACATCACTCAGACCGGGAGCCGCCACAGCGGTCAAACCGGACCCGAAGAAGATGGTCATCGTAAATACGGCTAACACTAACCAGCTCAAATGACTTCTCTTACGCAAATTTTTCCCTCCTTAAACAACTTACTTGAACTCGAAATGCCGCTTGAAACTGATTTTTGTTTACCACCTCCATTGCTATAAGCGAAGCTTTATGAAAGCTTTACTTATTATCAAGAGTCGGGCACAGCCATTCCCATAATTACTATATATGTGCCATTCGCCAATGTATGACAGTACTATGGCTGTTATACATTAGACGATTTGTGCCCAGACCTGGGTTCCATTAGATACCAATGGCAAGCTTTTTTAGACATCGAAGCCCTACCCTCTCAGCTTGAAAACCGAAAAAGTAGTAATTCCCGATATTCTGCCCAAAACTAAAGACTGCCAAATTATACACATCCATATAAGTTATTGGC
Source organism: Syntrophomonas wolfei subsp. wolfei str. Goettingen G311 (assembly GCF_000014725.1). Lineage (GTDB taxonomy): Bacteria > Bacillota > Syntrophomonadia > Syntrophomonadales > Syntrophomonadaceae > Syntrophomonas > Syntrophomonas wolfei. The sequence continues at coordinate 161,508 of NC_008346.1, read as the reverse complement.
GATTTAATTAATTTTTCCTGCTAAAAAAAGAAAAAATTTATTTTATTTTATCTACGCCGTACACTTGAAAAGAAATTGTTTTTGAATTTCTTATCACCACCACCCTGGCTGCAGTTTCACTACAAAAATTAAGTATTGGAATGAAAATACTGAAATATGGGGAAACTAATAATTTTTATGAGATGAATTAAGTCTGTGATTAAATGAATTCTACCATAGTATTCATCGGGTGTAAATGATTTCTATGGGTTAAAATGGGCTTGTACAGCACTATCTAACTCTTTCTTGGGTATTATGTGGATATAATAGCAATACCTCCTCTTTTATTATAGAGAAGGGAGGTATTGTCATTATTTGCATATATTTGGCTCATTTATGTTTAAGCGCTGCTTAAACGCCTGGAAGTGTTAGAATAATGGAGTTATTATCAGCATTCCAGTCAACAATCGCTCCCAATGCCTGAACGATATACCTGATGGGAACCATAGTATAACCGGATTCACTGGTTTCAATAGATGTATCCATTACATAGGCCAGCTGTTCATTTACGCTTATGGTATTGTTTCTCACATCAATCCCCAGTATCTTGCTTTCCTGTTTGAGCGTAATCATCTTTGATTCTGCTTCCCATCTTATATCATCAATACCCAGAGCTTCGGCAATGAATCTGATAGGGACATAGGTTCTGTCTTGCTTGATATACGGAGCTAGCGTTATTTCTTTTTCTTCTCCATTAACTTCCGCCTTTTTTTGACCTATGCGAAGCTCTATCCTAACGGCTGCTTGGGCTTTATCCTCCTTATCCGCATCACTACTGCCGCCGCTATCCTTCTCCAGAGTTTTATTGTCCTGCACCGGCTCCTTTTGCGATTGATTATTACCCGGGGACTTGTCTGCTTGCAGGGTTGCTGGGATCGAGCCGCCGGGCAGTATTGCCTTTAATGCCTGGTTAGAGGGGGAGTCTATATCTATGCAAACATCTCCTTCTATGCTGTCATCAATGTAAACCCGATTGGAGTAAATATAAAGGTAGCAATCCTGGGAATTATCGGGTAAAGCGATTACCTCTAGCAAAACCTCTCCTTTGGTTAAGGAACTTACTGCCAGGGTGGGATTGGCAGCGTTGAATAGTCCATTGGGATTTCCGGCGTGTGCCTCCGGAACCAGAATATAGTTGCAATCAGTTCCATACCTCATGTTTGCGGCATCCAGCATGGTCGTTGTGCTCCATTCCGCACTGCTTTGCAAGCAGGTCATGGCAGTCGACTCATCGGTATCTATGGGGGCTTTGGTCCAGAATGAGTTCAAGGGTAACCTGAAGGTTAGAATATCGCCTTGCTGCAGTTGCCCTGCTATATAATGCCCGGCTATCCCTCCTAATTCATTGACGGTCCCGGGCAGGACAACGGTGTTTTTCATCACTCCATATTCGGCAGCAGGTACGGGCTGGCTTGAAAACATAAATAATAGGGCGAAAAGGATAATGGATAGGAATTTTTTTGTTTTCACAAAGTCACCTCCCCTGTATATAATTTTTTATCTGCCCGGCACAGTCTGACGGTTCTTTTGGGCTCCTGAGAAACAAAAGAACCATCAGATTTTTTCCCTAAGTACCTGGCAGCTCTATCGATACGGAAGAGCTGGCGGCATCCCATTTGACTGTCCGGCCCAGGGCTTCAGCCAGGGCCCTCAAAGGAACCATGGTGCGGCCATCCTTTATATGGGCTGCTGTATCCATACTTATTTCATTACCGTTGCGATAAATAACCTGGTCACCGATTTTTAGCTGGATGATGATATTATCCCGGCTATGTATAGTAACCCGGGCGGCGGTCTGGTCCCAATGAATGTCATCGGGATTTATGCCGGCAGCTAGAGCTGCATAACGGATGGGTACAAAGGTACGGCCCTCCAGTATATATGGTTCTACATCCATGGGGGTGGCCTGCCCGTTGACCTGGTATGTTTTCTCCCCTATCTTGAAGATTATGCTTCCCGCTACCGGGATTGGGGAAAGGGCATCTTTTTTCGCGGGCTGGATAATTTCTTTACTGATACTGGCATTGGCTACCTCACAAACCCAGTCGTGGCTGGGAAAAATAGGATTGGGCCCTGCATTTACTTCATTTACTGCCGGACCTCCCAGCTTTATTTGAAGATCACCATCAGGTAGCATATTATTAAGGTTATATACAATATCTTTGATAAGCAGTTTAGCTGCACTGGAACTGGAATTCTGAATGGGTATAACCAGTCTCTCCCGGTCGCCTTCCTGCTTCAATACGGTTCTGGATAATATCATATCTCCGGCCGTAATTTCCACCTTGGGACTGCGTACCAGCTTTATAGCAGAGGGAAAATCTATCCACAGCTCGCGGGCCAGGAATACCCGCCCGGCACTTTCGCTTATTTCCAATTCCCCAGCGCTCTGTTCCTGCTTCCCAATAACTAAAGCAGGTTTGGAGGATGAAACCGTAAATGCAGGCTTGACCCGGGCAACAATAATAGCTCCGGATGCTCCGGCGGAACCGGTTACCTCAACCGCCAAGTCACCTCTAAAGTCAGTAGCTAAATCTACCTTACCCTCTTCCAAAATTATCTTACCGGGGCGTTCCCGGCTGCAATCCTCAATTTCGAAACTGATCTGATCTTTTTCACTGTTAAGAAGTAACGGGCCTATATCCAGATAATTATCCCCTTCCAGTTTGACCGAGGGGAGTTTGGCCCATTTTGCTCCTTTAGGAAGGGTAAGGGTAATATAACGGTTTCTCACCATAGTTTCAGGAGCATTCTCACTGATAATGATATTGCCGATTTTCTGAGCGCAAAGCCCTCCGTAAGCCTCTCTTGAATTCTGTACGCTCAGGTCTGTTTTCTGCTGGCTATAGCTGCCGGCCTTGAGGCTGCTGACATTAAGCTCAGCATTGCTGTTAAGCTGCAGATTGAGTTCGCCATAGGAGCTTTGCCTATCAGTTAATTGTACCGGGCATTCTATTTCCATTTTGCCGATCGTTGTCGTCCGAAACATGGTCTCAATGCGCAAAGTGGATTGCCCGTACTTATCAACTTCTACACTTATCAAAAAATCATTCTCATCGTAACGGCCATCACCATTATGATCGACACGGAATCCCAGCATGGGGTCAATATAACATTTTTCTTTAATCCATTGATAACCGCCGGGGAGGGTCATTTTAAGATACTCGAAGGTACCCGACATGTTTTCCGTAACTTTAATAGGGCCCAGAACCTGCTCTCTGCTAACTATGAATTGGACTTCACTGGCTTCTACCGTCAAACGGGCGCTCAGGATATTGGCTATGGTAATTGTGCCGGATGAAAAACCAGCTCCCGCGCTATCGATGCTAAGTTCAGCATTGCCCTTGAATCCACGGGGTACTACCACCCGGTTGAAATACAAAACCAGTTCGGGATAATCATCGGGATATTTAATGTTTTCTACCACAATTTCGAAACCCCGGTAATGGCCAGGGTTGTTCCTATCTTCAGCTATAGGGTTAATCTCCACTTTCCGCTTCTGGTCCTCAAAGCCTTTGCCCCTGGCCAATTCCACATCCATCTGCTGGCCCTGGCCATAGATTCCGGCTGAAGTTATATAGAAGTTTCGGGGCAGGCGAAATTCGGCCCAGTAGGATTCGCCGGCAGCAGTAAAGGCATCTTTGGTGCTGGCAGTGATTTTTACAGTGGCCAGGGCACGAGTCTGCTCTTCTTCCTTAAAATCACTGTCCGGGTACTTGGGAAGCTCACCCTGTACCCGGTAGTTAGTGGCCCCAATAGCGTAACCCGAGGGTAGTAGTAATAATATACTGAAAATAAGCAATAAGCCCAATGTTTTTAACACTTTCCACAAATATGCATCCATACTTTATTTTATTCCTCCGGAAATATTTAGGGTTTTAGCAACATAACTTATTTGAGACTTTTGCAAATTAATTAGCTTAGAAATAATGGCATTTTCAGAGAGTAAAAAAAGGACTTCACCCCCATTTTTGCCGAATTTATTAGTGACAAAACAACCCAAGCAAAAACGAAAGGAGAAGTCACTTATGAATATTCGGCAAGGATACGTATTTTCCTTTGAGGATGCAATAAATTTGCAGCCCCGGTCAAGATTAGAGATAGTTCTAGCCACCCTCGATTTTGATGACGTTATTACGGTTCTTGACAAAGAGAATAAACAACATAGAGGGCCAACTGGTTACCCGTTTGAGAGCAAGCTCAATGCATTAATTGCAATGCGTGTTTACAATATGGCTACATTTACTGAATTAGTGGAACGTCTTACCCATGATCCAGTACTCAGGTATAACTGTGGCTTTGATGTTTTTGGTAAAGTGCCCAGCATTGCTACCTTTAGCCGTTTCTATGAGCGATTGACTCAGTCAGAAGTACTTCGTGAACTGTTTAAGAAACAAGTAACAACGGCTGAATCCATGGGTTTGATTGATACCAGTTCCATTGCCATAGATGCTTCTAAAGTAGATGCCAATGAGAAGTCAGTTCCACGTAAAAATATTAAAGACGATGGTCAATCAGCTAACTGGGGCAGCAAGCTAGATACCAATGGTAACCAGATAACCTGGTTTGGTTACAAGCTGCATATTGCTACTGACGTTAAATCTGAATTACCCGTAGCATTGAGCATAACCCCAGCCAGTACCAACGATGGAATAATGGCCGAAAGCATCCTTGAAGAATGCAGTAACAACTTAAACAGTAAACCCCAGTATTATCTCATGGATGCCGGTTATGATCAAAAGTCAATATACGAACTAATCCGCAAGGATTACAAGGCACAGGCAATAATACCACTAAATCACCGAGGAGCAAAGGAGCCCCCAGAAGGTCTGGATTGGGATGCAACCCCCATATGTTCAGCGGGATACCGCATGGCTTATTGGGGCGGCAGCAATGGGGTTAACAAATTCCGATGCCCTCATGTTATGGGCAAATGTGACTGTCCTTTTGGTTCCTCCTGGTGCTCAGATAGCAATTATGGGATGGTTGTTAAAACCAGAGCTAGACAAGATTCCAGGTTATTCATAGTGCCTCATCGAGGCACTTCAAACTGGAAGCTGCTATACAACAAGAGAACCAGCGTAGAGCGATGTTTTGGGCGTTTAAAGGAGCATCTGGGACTTGAAACCGGACTTAATGTACGAGGCATTAAAAAGGTCAAAACCCATGCTTACCTGAGTGTTATTACCATGATTGCTTCGGTTATTGCCATAAACAAAGACAAATCGTCTACAGATATAGCTGCATAAAGCAAGTAGAAATCAAGGTTTTAAAGGAAAGGGGTTAATCTGCTCATTTTTAGACGAATCCATTAACCTTGTTGATGATAAAGGCAATATTAACCAAAATTTAACCGGTTACTATGCTCTAATACCATATTGTAGTTTCAAAGAACTTGATTTTTGCTATTATGCAAAAGTCTCAATTACCACTATTGAAAAATAAAATCTTGATATTTTCTGCTCATATGCTATCTCCATATTCATAATTCTTTTTTTTTGCTTTATTGCTATAATCGAAGATATACAAAATATCATGATGGGAAGAATAAGAAAAAGTAGATAGCGATTAATATAAAAAACATACAAGCAACTATACGAAACGAAGAATAAAATCACGATATAGCATAATAATCCCTTATTAATAAACCTATTGTTTATTTCGGACAATTCAACCAAATCCACGAAGGGAATCGCAATCACAGATCTTATAAATACCACTATTAGTGTCAACAAAGCTAAAATAGCCCCAACATTTCCTTTTAAGAAAGAAAAAATACCCTCCATCATTAATCACTCCCTTATTAGTATACTATTAGTATCAGTTCGGGTAGAGTTAATAACTTAACAACTTAAGTGCCTGGCACCGTTAGCAAAATGGAGTTGTTACCAGGGTTCCAGCTAATATTCGCTCCCAGTGCCTGAGCTACATACCTGATAGGAAGCATAGTATAACCGGATTCACTGATTTCAATAGCTGTATCCATTACATAAGCCAGGCGACCATTCAGGGTTATGGTATTATCTTTCACATTAATCCCCAGTATATTATTTTCCTGTTTAAGCATAATCAGGTTTAATTCCGGTTCCCAAGCAACACAAAGGGACCTGTCCCCCTGTCCCACCATTAGTCAGGCGCAGATAGGTGGGGTAAGAATAAGCGGGGTGACAGGCATCTATTGCATATTGCACTTATATTGTTCGTATCACCCCAAAACTAACACCGGTTAGCCGCTCGATTTGTCTTATAGACAGACCCTTGGATTTACACTTTTTAATAACTTCATTACGTTTATCTTTTTCAAACCCTTGAATTTCCGTTGGACTTTGGACATCGGAGATACTCCTGATAAAATTGCTAGCCTCGGTATCATTTAGTCTGACATCTTGATTATAGTCTAAGCATTGATCCTGGTTCTCCGCCAAATTGAATTCCTCAAACAATTTTACCGCATTCGTCCTGTTGGTCGAAAACATATTGAGACCGAATTCTACATCACAAATCCTTGGCTCCCCAACATATTCTCCATAGCTGCTCCATGGGTAATCGGCTATATTTTTTACAATACCAGCCTTATATGGGTTTTGGTGAATGTAGCGAAGCACCGTTAAAAAATAGCTATCCGTTTCAACTGCTTCGCTTTTATACCGAGCCTGGAACAAATGACCTCGGCGGCTATACTTCCAGTTATACCAATACACATAAATTGCACCAATCCTTCGAAAAGCAATCCCTAAGTCTTCTGTTACTTCCTTTAACAATAAATGAACATGATTACTCATTAGACAGTAGGCATATACCTCATAGCCGCTTTTTTCTTGGGTCTCTTTTATTGTCCCCATAAAATTTTGATAGTCCTCATCATCCTCAAATATGATTTGACGGTTAATACCCCTTAACATGATATGATAAATCCCAGTACGACTTTTCTTTCTAGCGGTTCGCACCATTTCTGCACCCCTAGCCTATATCCTAACATAGCAGGGCAAATTTAACAACACAAAGGGACTGTCCCCTTGTGTTCCTTGTTATGTGTGTGTTTTGTGTTACTCGCTCAACTCTCTTTTAATATCCTCAATAGTTATCCCATTTAATAATTCTTTTCGTTCCTTAGTATAATCTCCTTCTCCAGGATCATACTGACGCAAAAAATATGCCATGCCTACTGGCCCTAGTCCTTTTGCCAAAGTTTCAATTCCAGTTCGTCTTATTACATTGGGGTCCTTAGTCATTATTTTCATTATTATCTGTCACCTCCATTAACCATTTTACTGGATTCTCTATTCTCACTTTAATGATTTTACTTTTTTGGGCTCTTTTAATCAGAACATCATCGGTAGATAACATAATATCTGCTCTGGATTCTTCGGCACAGGCAATATGTAGACTATCAAAAAGGTCTATCCCTAATCTCTGGTATTCGTTCGATTTCAATTCAATACCCTCGTTCAGATATACCCTACTGTCTGCAATACTTGCCAGTAGTGAAGCCTTCTGTTTTTTTATTGGATTCTGTGTCTTGCGTAATTCAATGTCAACAATATCACTGCTTACGAGGTTCCATTCACCTTTTTGGCAATTAAATAATATTACCATTACTGCTTCAGCTTCAAGCCTGATTCTATCCTGGTTCTGGTCATCAAATGGACGATTATAACAACAAACATCCATATATATTTTCATAGCGTTCTCCTTATTCTTAAATAAGTTATGCCATCCCGCTCTATGCCTATACCCAAATAGCCATTACTAAAATATCCTTTGCAAACCTGACCTTTAAGGAATTATGAACTCTATTTTATTATATCGTATCCGGATCGTCTTTGCATGGATATGGATAAGTGGGGTGACAGGCATCTACCCCCACAATTATGGAAGGATTAATGTGAGATTTCACAGTCAGGCTACCAGCCATTAGCACCGCCACCACAGTAGGTCTGTATGGTTGGCTAGTTCTGATAACGCCATTTATGTCCCCTTGTGTGAAATAGGAAAATTCAAAATACATGCTTCAAGCAGCCACAAGAACCTTCCCCATGGCAGGTGGGGCGATCCCTGTAAGATCTTCCCACCGTTTACCTGAAGGGATTTAAGCAACACAAAGGGACTGTCCCCCTGTGCTCCTATCCCGTTGTCACTTCTGCTCGGCTGTTGAACTACTGCTCGTACTGGCTGAATAAGCCCATGGTTTTTGAAATGCGATCTTTAATAATTCATGTTGGTATACTAAAGCATCCAATTCATTTTGCTGTTTTTGCAGATCCAATTCAGCTCCCTGGAGTTCCGTAGCCGTAGCCATACCAATGTCATACTTTACTTTAGTAACACGCCGGGTTTCTTCGGCTAATTTAACGGCTTGTTCTTTGGATGCATAACCTTCTTCGATTTTAGCTATGTTGTTATATATGATTCTAATCGCTTGCCGCATGGTTTGGCGAAGATCATCAGCCGTAATTTGGGCTTTGTTTATGTCAATATTAGCTGCTTCATAAGGTTCGCGAGCAGGATTGGTCCAATCATAAAGATCCCTGTTAATTTGGGCTAGATAGGTCTTCTGGTCAGCCAGCCAGATAGCTGGATTGTCTTCCATGGTTCTCGTAACCGCGGTCTCCAGGCTGTCAACTTTAAGTATGCTATATCCCGGCTGTTCGATTAGCACGGGCCGTTCAGTTATATTTATACCCAATGTTTTATTCAACGCCTGGTACGAATTCTCCAATTCAATCTCTGCAAGTTTTAAAGCATTTTGGGCTACCTTGTAGTGAACTTCGGCTCCATCCCGCTGGTATGTACTTATAACTCCCTGCTGGTAGCTCAAACAAGCGATATTCCAATTGGCTTGAGCACTTTTCATGGCATCCTGAGCATATTTGAGTCCTTTCACCGCTTTCAGAACCGTAGTGTAATCATTGAAAACGGAATATACTATTTTATCTTCTTCTACCGTCTTGGATTTTTTGGCCATGTTCCAGGCAATATCCGAAGCCAGAAGTCCGTTGTAAGCCAGCGTAGCGGCAGTAGGAGCGGGACCCATCGGAGTATATTTCACCCGGTCTGATGCCAGGTCTCTAACTTCCTCGCCCCGTTCAATATTCAAATTCGATATGGCAATGGTTTTACTGTTATTGAGCGCCATGTTAACAGCTTGTTCGATGGTCAGCTGCATTTTATTCTCTTGATCTGGAGAGTTGGCATCAGCTGCACAAGCAGTTGAGGATAAACCCAAAAGCATAGTAATTACCAGTAATAGAGCCAGTATTTTTCTTTTTAGCATGGATACCATCCTATCTCCCATAATATGGGGCCATTTTTTATCCATTATAAACCCTAACTGACCAGCCGGTCAATACTTTATTGGATTGGCTTACCTTTAATCTATTTATAAATACTTTAAAATAGGCAAGGAGCCCGATTAATCGGGCCCCTTGAATAAAACCGGGTTGATTATTTAATGGTTACGGTCTGAGTAGCTTCATCCCAAGCAGCATCAGCTCCGAAGGCGTTAGCTACGAACCTTATGGGGAGCATGGTGCGGGAGTTACTGATTTCAGGAGCTACGTCCATATTGACAGCCGCTCCATTAATTAACAGGACGTTGCTGCCAATCTTAACCTGAACTACTTTATCACCCTTCATCAGGGTTACAGTCTGGCCTACAGCGTCCCAAATAATGTTGCTTTCAGTTACACCCATGGCCTCGGCTACAAAACGAAGCGGCATATAAGTGCGGCTATCCTTGATGTAGGGAGCTACGTCCATGGTTTTTTCGATGCCGTTCAGGGTATACTTGCTGTCGCCGATTACGAACTTGGCTTCGCTGGTGGTTACGGTATCAGCTGGAGTTATAATCTGGGCTACTACAGCATTAGCTATTGAAGTAGCGCCGGGGAATGCAGCGGTGGTCTGCAGTACAGCTCCGCCTTTGACATATACTTTTACGTCGCCTTCAGGTACTGTTCTGTCAACATCAAGCTTGATTCCACTGAATTTAACTTTTGAAGGTTTGGAACTGGTGGATTTAATCTTAACCTGTACATACCAGCGTCCATCAGCTGTAACTGAACGGGATACGCTGGAAGGATCGAGTACGAGGTCGCCTTCGACGACTTCAACCTTGGTCGGTACTGTGCAAGCGGTACCTACCGGGAATTCAAGGAATAACCAGTTGTTAGCGGTTGTGGTGCTTGTCAGTGCATCTTTAGCAGGCACAAGTCTCTCAGTAGCAGGGTCGTACGTTCCATTACCGTTTAAATCAATGAAATAATAGTCAGTTGCGCCTACAGTATGTTTTGTGTAGCCGTTAGTATTGGTGGAAGTAGTAGAAGCTGCATCTATAGCTTCTTTCTTGGACTCAGTTATAACGATATCGGGAAGTACCAGACTCCGTTTACCGGTTATGAACTGTGCAGGAGTGCCTTCGATACCCACTGTTACCGGTTTAACAACCTTGGCTACTACTGCTTCGCCAGTTACATTGGCAGAACCTGAGAATACGATTTTGATTTCTTCTTCAGCTGTGGGTGATACGATAATTTCGGCTTTTTCAAAAACTGCTTTAATTGCATCGGTAGAAGCTGTATTCGCAGTAAGCGTCAGTTTAATGGTGTCACCGTTATTACCTACTGCTGCCCATGATGCATTCATAGGAGCCATCCAGTTCTTGCTGTTGCTGGTATCTTGACGAATCTTGCTAAGGTCACCCCATTTTGCTCCGCCTACTAAGGTAGCATTAATTGTACGGCCACCTAACAAACTCTCCTTAATACCTTCTTCAATAACAAATTTTCCGATTTCCTGTTCTACACGACCAGCGGTTACGGTGAGAGGATCGCCAAATGCTTCGGCTTTTACTGAATAGTCACCATATTTTACTACTAAAAAACTGCCGGGAGCAGATGAAGCAGTACCGCCAACAGTTGCTTCCACATCGCCAAATTTGGCTATGGATTCGTCGTCAACCTTAACACGCTGACCGCTTAATAACAGATAAGTTACAACATTTGAAGTCTGATTCGATGTTAATACCAGAGTGCGACCATCATCTGCTGTAGAAGCGGTCGGAACAGTATATACACTTGGACCATCTGACTTGGTAATGGTAGGAAGAGTGTCCCACTTGTAACCGCTCGGCAGTTTTATCTCGATGGTGTCGCCTGCACGGAAAGCTCCGGGACGATCTTCTTTAAGTCTGATAATGTCACAGGCAGTTGCGGCACTGGTAATAGTCTTAACGCTGTCAATAGTCAGATTGGTGATACCGGTTCCATACTGAGCAATCGCAATTTTAGCATCACCAAAGGGAGAACCAGCTCTGCCTTCAATAGTTGCTTCAATAGTAGAAGGTGAACTGCTATCAACAAATACACTAGTCATCTGGATATAGAAATAACCAGTTTTTTCATCGCTAACTACTGCGTTAGCTAAACTAGCATTTTGCGTTCCATCAGATGCAACTTTAATCTTGATTTCATTCTTAGCAATAACGTCTACGGTGATACCTGCATTACCAAAAGAATTACTTGCAGAAAATGCGTTCGCTTGGGTCGGAATGCGAATCTGAAGTGTGGATGCAGCGCCGTTAACACCAAAAGTATCTGTATTGGCTATTTGCGTTAGTGTATAATCATTACCTACAGTTAAGCCAAAATCAAAATCGGCAGGTAAACGCAAAGTAAAGAAATCAACACTTGTGGTATTTAATTCGGATGCAGTAACATTAACGATAATTTTGCCTAGATCCTGTGCAGCGCCCGCATTAACTTTTACTACGGATCCTACACTGTAGCTGGCCCCTGCACTCGCTGTCCCCACTCCGACAAACATGGTTGCCAGCATGGTCAGAACCAGCAGAAGTGCAAAATGTTTGCTTCTTCTTTTAAGCATTTATTTCCCTCCTATAATTGTTTTTGAATTATTTTTGCTTTGCTTTTAGGTAATCAGGGCTGTGCCCTAAATGAGAGGTGATCATCGATAAATTCGATAGATTAGCCTGTTTTTCTTCTCCCCTCCTTTTTCTAGCCGGTTATATGTAGTTGAATTGCCGGCTGCTCTTGAATCCAGTGCTATTCCCTCTACCGAATTGCCCGGTTGCGGGGGCACTATGGTTTCACTGATTGGTTAGACGCGATGATGAGTCAAAAAGTTCCCAGCCAGGAGAATTATTTTTATTTCTTTCCATTTTTTCTGTAGCCTTGCTGCCAACATGATATAATGAAGCAAAATTTTTACATGAATAATCTGTCCAATTTGTGCAATATGCGGGAACTTTTTTTCACCGCTGACTGTCTAAAAAGATAAGCGGGAGATTTTCCGCTTCAAGGAGTGTTAAATTTCTTGATGTCAATTAAAGAGCTGGTGGAAAAGGCTGGCCGGGGAGATTTGAGAGCCTTTGAAGACTTGCTGGTTCATTACCAGGATCGGGTTTTCTCCCATTGCTTACGCCTTACCGCTAATAGCGATGATGCTCAGGATTTGGCCCAGGAAGTGTTTATTCAGGCTTTTCGAGCCATCAAGACCTTTCGTCACGAAGCCGACTTTGGCACTTGGCTGCACCGGATTACGGTAAATAGCTGGCTAAATTGGCAGCGAAGAAACAAAAAATTGCTTATTTTTTCGCTGGATAATCCGGTGAATACTTCTAACGGGGAAGTAATCCGGGAACTGGCGGCCGGCGAGGACAGTCCGTTGGAAGCCGTGGAGCGACAGGAGTTAAGTGCAGCGGTTAGAACCGCTCTCGATCGGCTGGCTCCCGAGTACCGGACAGTGCTGATACTGCGAGAGATGGAGGGCTACAGCTACGAAGAGATTGCCCGGATGTTGGACTGTTCCCTGGGTACGGTAAAATCCCGTATTAGCCGGGGGCGGCGGGATATAAAGAAGGAAATTATAAAATTAAGGTGTGAGTGGGATGAAATGTAATGAAGCCAGGGAATTTTTTTCTCCCTGGATAGACCATGAAATGGAAGACGCAGAGCGAGAGGCCTTGCAACTGCATTTGGACTCCTGCCCGGACTGCCAGCATGAATTGGCAGACTGGGAGAGGATTTCGGCTCTACTGCGGGAGTCCCTGGCTGAAGCAGCTGAAGAGCGGACGGCTCCCCCGGAACTGACCCGGGCGGTTATGATAACGCTGCGGGAGCAGGGTCAGCCGAAGCGCCTGGCCGGGTGGAAGAAGGCAGCCGCGGGAATAGCGGCGGCGCTGGCCCTTTACCTGGGTTCGAGCGGTCTTTTGTGGACACCGCTCTGGCAGGTGGCAAATAAGGATCCAGCGGTGAACACAGACCCGGTGCAGCAAACAACGAAACAGCAGATAGCCGAGCAACCGGGGGAAAAGACACCTGGCAATAATGCAATAACCCCGGCCGGGAAGCAAGATAACAAAAGCAGCCCGATGGCTCCGCAGGGGATGAGTAAACCAGCGGTTAAGAATAATCCCACAGCTCCTGCCGGGCCGGAAAATCCAAATATAGCAACAGTAGATACTGGTAACCCGACAGCTGCTCCGGTATTTTTGAGTAAAGAAAGAGTACTTGTTTCTACTATTTACAAGCTGGTTCCCTATGATGCGGATCAAGCCAAAGCTCAGCAAGAAGCACAAAAGATAGCGGCGGCAGCTGGAGCTAGCGTACAGTTGCTGGGACAACAGCTCGATGGACAGCGAAGCGCAACGGTTTTAAAGTTTAGCTGCCCGGTTGAAACGGCGGAACAGCTTAAACAGGAATTGTTAGGATTGGGCAGTCGGCTCTCCCTGGAGGAAAATCGTCAGGATCTGACCAGCCGCTTCAACGATAGCCTGGAGCAATACCGTATGCTAAGTGCACAGGCGGCTACAGTACATGATAAGGAGCAAAGCAAAGAGCTGGAGATACAGATAAAAGCTCTGGAGAAACAATTGAACAATTGGGATAAAGAAGCAGCCCGGGAGTCCATTGTCCTCTGGCTGGAGATTTAATAAGGCGAAAAAAAGGTTCCCTTCGAGGGGAACCTTTTTTTTCGCCTTGCATCTTACTCTTCACTCCACATTTTAGCTATAATAGCTGCCGCTTCAGCCCGGCTAAGAGGACGCTCGGCATCAATGTAGTTGCCTCTTACATAATCCAGATAATTCAACTGCTGCGTATGGTATAAATGTTGAAAGGCCTCCCTGGCCCAGGAGGGTACTTCAAGAAAGGGAAGCTCCGGCAGGGTTTGCTCTTCCTGCTTGTCGTTCTTTTTCTCGCTGCACTGGAGGGCCGCCATAATAACTGCCATTTCAGCCCGGCTAACATTTCTCCAGGGGCGAAAACTCCCATCGGGATAACCCTTAATAATTTCCTGCTCTTGCGCCGCATAAACCGCCCCCAAAGCCCACCAGGGTATTTCCCGATTATCACTAAAGTAGTTTTGTTCCCTGCTCTCACCGATGTCCCATCCCTGGGCTCGAGCCAGTAGGCAGATGAACTCCGCCCGGCTGATGGATTTCTCCGGCTTAAAACAGCCATCTTCATAGCCGCTGATTATTCCCGCCTCAAGAAGTTTTTTAATCTCGTGCTCCCAGGGATGACCTGCCAGGTCAGAAAATTCTTTACCTGCTTCCTCAGGGGCGAAGCTTAGCAAGGGAAGACTCAAGCCCTTAATAGCTCCACCGGAATGTTCTATGGCGAGGAGAGTGACTTCGTGCTCATCCTCCTTCATTTTGAAGAGCTGACTAAAACTGCCGTCCGCTCCAACCTCCAGGGGAATGCAACCCACATCACTGCGATAAATATAAACCAACGGGCTGCTGCTCCAACCTTGAAGAATTAAGATTCCATTAAGAACATAGGCTTTGGCCTCCAATTGGGGACTGGCTGTTCCAGGCGCAACCTCTACCTCCAGGCGGGCCAGGAATTCGTTACTCGATCCTGCTATGGCCAGGGTTACGATATTGACCTTTTCACCGGGTATAAGCATTTGCGGAGAAATGTTATAGGACCCCTTTATTATCTGAGTATAGCGGCTGATGGAAAGGATAGAGCCATCCTGTAAATTGACCGTCTGCCTGACCGGGTCATATGTAGAAAAATAGCTGCTATCTTCACGGGCACTGTATACTGCATCTACTCTCCAAGCCTTATCTTGATCAGGGCAATTAATTACCCGCACCCAGGTTCCTGGAAGCAGAGAAAGAACCCCGGCCTGCAAGCCGCTATGGAAGATTTCCGTCTGTGTATCCAACGGCACCTTTCGAAAACTGCTAGAGTTAGCCTTGCTCTCCTGAATATATAGCATTTTTTCCCGCTCACTGTAAAAGAGAACACGCCCGTAATATACCTCGCTGCTAACCAGCAAATGGAGGATATTATTAGTGCCGTTTAATAAAAGCGCAGCAATATGATCGCCGGTTTTAACTTCTTCCAATTTACCCGCCTGTTGATCCTTAATTATGGTGTTTCCCGGGAAAAGCCGGTAGCTCTGGCCTGATTCCAATTTTATTTCTCCCTCTTTGGCGTCTACCTCTGCTACCTGTCCTAAAGCCAAATCTCTTTCTACCTTTATGTATTGTATCTCCTGGTTGCTGGGGGATAGCGTAAGCGTTACTTTCAGGCCGGGAGCCAGGTTTTCCAATCGCGCCACCTGTTCGGTACCGTAGGGAGCATCTACCGGGTCGCAGTCCAAAAATCTATCCAGGTAGGAGATAACTACATGCTCTGCTATACGATAGTTTCGCTCATCATGCAAAAGCTTAAGTTCCCGCTGTTCGGTATTTAATGTTTCAATGAAACCATCAACCTCCTCAAAAGCCGCCTTAAGCTGCCAGATAGTTTGTTGGCTGGGATTAATCAGAGCATTTACCTCAGAACCGGGAGGTATTTTGGTGCTGTCATTTATGGGGGTTTGATTGAGGAAAACTCCGCCTTCGCCTGTAAAGCTGGGGTCAATAAAGAAACCGCCTTCACGAAGCTGCTTGTTCATTTCTAAAAGCAATTTCTCCGTATGTTCTAAACCTTCTGACAGAACTTGAACTCCACGAGCCAACCAGCTGCGGCTAACAATATAGATCTTCTGGCCTATAGAGTAGTAGTCGCTCCCCTCCGGAATTTCTGCCGTTTGCTCCTGCATCCGGCCATTGGAGAGCTTAAAAAGCTGTAGTCCGGAAGTATCTTTTTGCTCTCCTTGTGATAGTTTTAATATCTGCCCTTGCTGTTTGCGGATAATATCATGTTCCAATGCCTGCCCATACACCAGGGCAAATTTCTGGGAGCGATCCAGGCGGGTGCCGCGCACAGTTATTTTATATTCACCGGGGACTGCATCTTTAATATGAATCTGTTCGACATTATTGGCTGTATCTGTTTGACCCTGTCCCCGGAAATCATTTCCATAAAAAATTCGTCCCTGGGGATCTTCTACACTTAGATCAAGATTGTTGACCAGGGTCTGCTTAGAAGCAAGTGCTGCCGGGGGGTCCACCCAGGCCAGGGTAACCTTGAAGCCTCTCCCCCCCTCGGTCAAACGGGCCTGGTATCTTACGCTCTCTCCATTATGTATTCCATTATCATTATCTATAATTTGAAAACTGCCTTCCTGCAAAGCCAGCACAGTTCCAGCTAAATCCAGGATTCCAAAGCCCTCTTCGTTAGAAGGAAATCCCACTGGGGTACGCGCTCCGTTTATTAGTAAAGCCTTCATTAAAGCAGATGAAGGCCGGCTCATTTGCTGGTCTAACTCCAGGTATTCGCTCAAGAGTGCCAGGGCACCGCCGACAACAGCTGCGGCCATGCTGCTCCCCCCCATCAGGGTATAATTTGGGTTGGGAGCATAATTGCTTTCCAGCAGGCGGGAGCAGGCGGAAACAACCGCCGAACCTGGAGCCAGGAGCTCAGGCTTGATGCGTCCATCCGCCGCTGGGCCCCGACTGGATGAAGCAGCGATATGCTCAGCATAACGGGCTTCCGGACCAAAGGCGGGTCGGGGCAACTGACTACATCCGATGGTAAGGGCATTTTTGCTATTAGCCTCGGTAGTTAGACTGGCTTTCCCCGGCCCGTTATTTCCAGCTCCAAAAACGGGAAGGAAATCTGGAAAACGATAAACGAACTGGTCAATCTGGGCACTACGGCCAGAGTAAGTATTGCTCCCCCCTCCCCATCCATTTACATGAATCCTTACGCCAGCCTCATAAGCTGGGCGGAAAAGCTCTCCTATCTGCTCGGGCAATTTGAGCTGGCCTGCCTGATCCAGGAGGGCCTGGAAATACAAGCTGGCCCCGGGGGCAATCCCGCGGTATTTTCCCGCGGAGGCATTACCACTCCCGGCTATGGTAGCCGCCATGTGGGTTCCATGCCCTATAGGATCATCGGGTAGACTTCTACCCGCATAGGATTTCAACATTGCCACCCGGGGCATTTTTCCTGCTTCACTCTGCAGGTCAGGGTGAAGGTCGGAAATGCTGCCTTTATCCAGGCCGCTGTCAGCAATACCAATTATTTGTCCCTTTCCGCTTAAGCCGGAGGGGGTTAAAAGCCCCGGAGCAAGCAGAATATTTGAAGCTATTATGTCTGCCGTACGATCATTAAGAAGCTCTGTCTCGCTGCTCGCTTCATCCGGCCCAGCCAGAACTGGTCCCGGAAATAATAGTAGGAATAGGAGTATAAGAGCTATTGTCTTATTCTTTAAAGATCTGCCTGGCTTTTTTTGCTTATTTTGCTGGTATAAATGTACTGTTCGCAGTAGAATCATACTTTCACTACCTCAATATTTTTGGGGTGTCAAGGGGGCGGTCCTTTTGACACCGTAGCCTTACTCCTCACTTTTCTTGCTAAATCCCTGGTTAAGCCGTAATAAGATCAGTTCAAGTTTTGCATGGAACAGCTTTTACATGGCTTCTGAGTCAACTAATGCTTATGCATCTAAGCAAAGGCAATTTGCTTAGATTTTCTGTTCTTTCTTCTCAATATGCTTGTATCAATAGCTTGGGCTACGCCAACATTATATATATACACTATGTTTCGCTATTTTCTTACACTACTCCTCCTCCGGTTTTTACCTTTATTTACTATTTGCTGTGGCAAAACCGATAATAAGACATTTTTCACCTGCTTGTTAAAGAGGATAGCAGCGGCAGCAAGGCGAATATTTATGTATGTAAAAGTGAGACTCCACCGCAAAAAACCCTTTTGTTGCATAAGGGTTGCATAAATATACAAAGCGAGCGTTGGCGAAGCATGGATACAGCACCCTGCGAAAGCGACAGGCGAAAGGGGGTGAGCGGTATATTTATACAAGCCAATGAAGCAGTGTGCTTAAAGGATTAAGTTAAAAGGAGAACATCAATTGGAACATAGTATATTTATGGTAATAATAGCGGCCATGACTCCGGTAGTAGAATTGCGCGGGGCCATACCCCTGGGACTGGCTCTGGGGATACCCCCAGCCGAAGTATTCTTGCTTTCGTTAATAGGCAATATCCTGCCTATCCCTTTTATCTTACTGGGGATAAGATGGTTGCTTAATGAAATAAAAAAAATACCCCGACTGCATAACTGGATAGACCGTAAGGGTAAAAAAGGGGCCGGACTGCTTAATGAAAAGATACGACGATGGGGTTGGTTAGGCCTGATGATATTTGTTGCTATCCCCCTTCCCGGAACCGGAGCATGGACCGGGGCCCTGGCTGCAAGTTTTCTTAGTCTGAAGTTTTGGCCTTCCTTATTGGCCATCGTTGGGGGAGTTTTGATTGCTGGTCTCCTGGTTACCGGTGCCAGCCTGGGAGTAATATCATTTTTATGAAAATATGAGGGATTTTACTGCTCCACTATTTAATCCCGCTGCTTTTTTTTATCCGGTTGCCTCTTTTTTCTAAATAAATTACTTCTCCCCGGGGAACAGGTTCTTCATTTGCTTCGCTCCCGCAGTATTCCGGGATGAGTTCCTGGATGAACCGTATTATCTCGTTTCTCTCGGGGGATAGATTATTTATCCAGGCAGTAATATTGTTTTTTATCCCGTTGTAACGCTCATCCAGTTCTTTGGTGGAAATGAAGATGCGCTGGTGCCGGGTGGCAGCCATTTCTTCATAGCCGGAAAAGAGTTCTTCGTAAAGCTTCTCTCCCGGCCTTATGCCGGTGTATTTAATTTCAATGTCTAGTTCCGGGTCATAGCCTGACAACCTGATTAAGTCGTTGGCCAGGTCCGCTATCTTTACCGGTTCTCCCATATCGAGCACAAAGATCTCTCCCCCCCGGGCAATGGCTCCGGCTTGAATAACCAGCTCTACTGCTTCGGGTATGGTCATAAAGTAGCGGGTCATATCAGGGTGGGTTACGGTAAGCGGCCCCCCTTTTTGAATCTGCTTTAGAAAAATGGGGACTACGCTGCCGCGACTGCCCAACACATTACCGAAGCGTACAGCAGCAAAGCGGGTCTGGCTGCTGCGGTTTATATCCTTCACAATCAACTCGGCTATACGCTTGCTGGCCCCCATGACATTGGTAGGATTGACCGCTTTGTCGGTGGATATCAGTATAAAAGTCTCGCTTCCATATTTGTCGGCCATTTCCGCTATGTTCCTGGTACCCAGGACATTATTATTCAAGGCTTCTTCCGGGTGCATTTCCATCATGGGAACATGCTTGAAAGCAGCGGCATGGAATATAACCTGGGGAAAATACTTTTCGAAAACGGCCTGGAGTTTTTCCCGGTTGCGGACATCAGCAAGCTCTGCTTCCAGAGCCTGTTCGGGAAAGGATTCCCGCAGTTCATTGTCTATATCGAAAAGGTTGTTCTCACTGCATTCCAAAAGTATCAAGCGTTGGGGCCGGTGCCGGCAGACCTGCCGGCAGAGTTCGGAGCCGATGGAGCCGCCCGCTCCGCTGATCAGTACCGTTTTACCCTGCAGGTAAGCGGCAATCTCCTCCAGGTCAAGTTTAACCGGCTCGCGTCGCAGCAAGTCTTCCAGTTGGACATCGCGAATCTTACTACGGCTGTGTAGCAGGTCGTCGGTTCCTTCAAATATCCGCAGCCGGACTCCGGTCGCCTGGCAAATATTTACTATTTCCCTTATGGTCCTACCTTCTGCCGAAGGCATGGCAATAATAATTTCTTCTATTCCGTGGCTGGCGGTGAGAAAAGGAATCTGCTCCCGGCTTCCGAGCACCGGAATGCCAAAAATACTGAGTTTCTGCTTCAGGGGACTATCATCTACAAAACCTACTGGAAGCAGGTTTAAGGACTGATTGTTATTAAGTTCCCGGGCCACCATGGCCCCGGCATCGCCAGCCCCGATAATCAAGGTTCTTTTAGCTTTTTTATTGGATTCCTTAATAATGAGATCCCGCAGCAGGCGCCAGCTCAAACGGGAGCTGCCAATGAATATAATCATGAAAACCCAGGACATTATGTATACGCTGCGGGGCAGGTAGGACAGGGGTATGGTGTATATCAGTATAATTACGATAGCGGTGCTGGTAGTGACTGCCTTTACTATCCCAAATAATTCGCCAATGCTGGCATACTTCCACATACGGTGATAGAGGCGCATAGCGTACAGAGCTCCCAGGGTGATAAAGGTATACCAGGGGATCAGGGTGAAAAACGCCTCCAGGTAATTGGCGGGGATTCCCCCTTCACCTTCGAAGCGCAGCCATAGAGAAAACCCGATAGAGAGGTTTATCAGACAGCTGTCGAATAATAACATTAGAATTAAACGAAGCCAATAAGTCATATATTTCTCCTTCGTGCCAGTGCAGCGGTTCGACTTTCCTGCTTCACTCTTTGCCGGCAATGGTTCTCCTGCTCTATTTTCCCGCTTCACTCTTTGCCGGCAATGCCTGCAATTGCAGCAAGCTGCGGTAGAGGGCGGACAACTGGGGATTGCTTGAATGCAGTCCCAGGGCCAAAGCTTCGGCCTGTTCTTGCTCACCGCTGCGGTAGAGGGCGGCCAGGTGCCAGGCTGGAGTTTCCGGGGACTGCAATGACCCGTCCTGAACCATTGGCAGCAGGGGTTCTATCGTTGCCCGAGCTTCCGGGTACTGACCCAGCAGGTAGTACGCCTTGCCCAAGCTAAGCTGGGCGGCAGGGCTTAATTCCAGGGGCTGGCCTGACCAGTATGGATAAGCCGCCTTTACCGGGTCGATGGCTTCTTTCTTGATTTGCAATTCCCGGTTTTGCTCCACAATACTCTCTGCATAAAATGCGGCTTTCTCTGCCTGCTTATTATTAAGATGAAGTTCAACCGCCTTTAAGGCCAGTTGTATTACCCCTTCATAAGCATTGATGTCGTTGGGGTTGCATCGTATCGCCCACTGGGCCTCTTCTATCGCTCCTTCCAAGTCATTGAGTCCAATGCATAGATTGGCCAGGGTATTGCGCAGCTTAATACTATAGGGGCTAAGTTCTCCGGCCTTTTTTATCTCCTGCCGGGTTAGCTCAAAATACTCCCGGGCCATTGGGTTCTTCGACTGGGCCGCTTGGATAAACTGCAGGGCGCAGGCCTGGGCCAGGCCTGCATGGTGGTTGGCATTTAATGGGTCAAACTGGGTGGCTTTTTGGTATAAACTCCGGGCTCTGAGAATTTTAGTTTCCTTTTCTTCCTCATGCAATTGCTGTTCTCGAGTGATCTCCTGCAGCAATCCATCTCCTTCGCGGGCTGAACTGTGGGCCAGGCTAAAACTGCTGCCGGTGATAATAATTACCAGCGCCAGGATTGCGGCCAGGCTGATATTCACGGCCGGCTTGAGTTGCAGAAGTCTCTTTCCTTCCGTCCTCGCTTCCAGCCTGCTGCCGGCATTAAGCAGGGCAAAAAGGGTCCACAACAATATGGCCATAGCCCCCAGGGAAAGATCAAAATCCATGGCGGCATGGAGACCAAAGGCCAGAGCAGCCGTAGCGGTTCCCCAATTAAGAATCCAGCTATCACCGGCGGCCTGTCCCCGCTCCCGTTTTCCTCTGTATATTTTCCACAAAGCCAGAAGGAGACCAATCCATATGGAGATAAAGGCTATGAAGCCTATGGTCCCTGCTTCCACCCAGACCTGTACAAAATGATTATGGGTTTCAGTAGTCCAGGCCAGGTAATCTTGATATTGATGGTAGAGAGCATTCCAGCCCCCGGCTCCGGCACCAACGACAGGATAATCCTTCACTATCGCCAATCCCCAATGGGCATAATCCATGCGGGAAGAGTAGCTGGTACCGGTGGTGTCCTTTATCTGGGAAATTCTTGCGGTCAGGTTTTCGGGTAGTATTTGTTGGGCTAACTGTGGTATCTCGGGTAAGCGGATCACCAGCAACATCAGCAGAACAAGCAGGGATGCTGCATAAGCAGCCAGGGCCCGTCCTCCCCACTTGCGCTGCAACAATATCCCCAGGTCCCAGACCGCCTGACCAGCCAGTACTATTATGAAGCCCAGCAGGAGTTTCTGCAGGGCTACAGCGGGTTCCTGTTGGGTCACTACCGGCAGGGCGGCCATAAACTTGCCGTATGTTGCCAGAGCCGCCACTCCGGCTAACCCCAGTATATAAAGGGATTTCAGCCGGTAAAGCCCGGGCATGCCAATAAGGAGGAGAGCGGCTCCCACAAGCAGGATAACCCAGGCCCCTTTGGAGAAAGCAGCCAGGACTACCAGAAGGAGAAGATAAATGCAGCTGCCGTAAATCAGCTTCAATAATGGGTTCTTTTCTCTAATCCACAGGGTGACCCCGAGCAGGCTAATAACCGCCAGGTAGGCGGCGGTGGTATTAGGATACTGCAAGGTAGAAAGAATCCTAATGGTATTGGGATCAAAAGCTGAGGGATAATCCGAAATTCCCACTGCAGCCAGGATGCCGATAAGCGCTACCCCTACTCCGGAAGCCAGGATAACTCGCAGAATATCTTCATAACGGCGGTAGTCATGCACGACCTGGCTGACCATCCAGTAAACCATAAAGTAGTTCAAGGCCTTAAGAAAGCCATAAAAAGCTTCCCCAATATGTACGGCTCCAATGAGGGAGAGGAGATAGGCTCCGGCATAAGCCAGGATGGCCCAATCCAGAGGGGTTTCGATGAAGCTGAATTCCCTGCGCTTTATTTTCTCTATCCCAAGCAGGATGAAGACCAACCCGGTGAGAATATGGTAGAGAAACATATCCTCACTAAAGAAGAGGCCACGAAAATAAGGAGGATAAAATATAAGAAAGCCTACAGCAATAAAGACCAGGGTGTAGTACCAGGCTTCGACCCGGGGAAGTTTCAGCGATGGGGATAGGCCCCTTGTGGGGGACTGTTCCCGTAGAGTATCCTTAATAGAATTCCCTTTTATATTCTTTTGCTGCTGTTTTTTCTTTTTAGCCATAGTTTCTCCAGTTGTTAAGCGATAGCCAATACGATTAGCTTAGAGTTTATTTCGCGTTATTTTTACACCATTTAGCATATCATATTAGCTATTCCATATTATTTGCTTTTTTCCTGCATTTCCTACAGATTTTTTCCAAGGTCAAGGATATTAGCAAGGGGAATATAAATATCCCAGACAAAAAAGTTTTAAGGATTCAAGCAAAATTATTTAAAAAGCTCAACCATCGGTTTTCAAACTGATAGTTGAGCTTTAAAAAAAGTCGAAAATTTTTGATTGTCGTCGAAATCCCTGTAGTTTTGAAAGAGAAGTGAGGGGTTTTCTTCGCCTCGTTACAATTTTATCTCCGCACTTCCGCCGCAGTACTGGGTGATGCCGTCGGCTATGGCTTCAGCGGCCAGGGTGCGGAAGTAGTCCTGCTGCAGGAGCTGTTCTTCCTCGGTATTGCTGAGGAATACTACTTCAGCCAGGGCTGAAGGCATCCGGGTGTTCCTTAGTACAGAAAAATTGGAGCTTGGCCCGGTTTTTACCCCCCGGTCCACGCGACGGAGCTTGCTCACCAGTTGCTCCTGGATGCAGGTGGCCAGGCGGCATCGTTCCGCACTCTGCATAAAAAGCTCGGGGTTGTCTAAAGGAGCATAATAATGGGTCTCGCTTCCCTGGGCCGCCGGATTATTCTGGCTGGCGTTATTATGGATGGATACGAAGAGCCGGGCATTATAGAGGTTGGCGATATCGGCCCTCTCCTCCAGGGAAACATAAGAATCATCATCCCGGGTGAGTACTATTTCCATTCCCCGCTGCCGCAAAAGGGCGGCTACTTTCAAGCTGATATCCAGGTTGGGCTCTTTCTCCTTTAACCAACTGCCGATGGTCCCGGTTTCTTTGCCGCCGTGTCCGGGATCGATAACTATGGCGGAACCAAGCTGCTGTACATCGCTCTGGTCCACGAAGAGGATATGGAGCTGGTTGCCTTCAGCGCTCTTACCGAAGGCGAATTTGGCCGGGTTTTTAGTCTCAATGGCCAGAACCATACCCTGCGTCCCGTTTACTTCACTTTCGCTTAACTGCAGGTGCTGCATCAACTGGCTGTCGAAGCTGTATTCGGATGGGGCGCTGCCTTTCAGCAGGAAGGGCAGTTTTATCTTCATCTGGGTTCCCTGCTGTTCGGAGCTATAGTCCAGGGGCAAGACGGTCTTTAAGATTATCCTCTCGCCTTTGCTGCCGAAGGTCTTCCTCTCTATACCGGTAATAAAGTTGCTTATGATTATGGTTTCTTTCTTGCCGCCTTCTTCGCTGGCGCTGCGGTATTTCAGATTGGCCGGTATGCTGATATAAATAACAGCATCTTCACCCTGTTGTTCAGCTTTAACCTCCAGTATCTCACCGGCGATATTCTCACGGATAATGGTGTTGCCCTCAATGGAACGACCGGTAAAATAGTAGCGTAAGTTATTGCCGCTTTCCTCCAGGCGCCCTTTTAGCTCCACTCCCGAACCAATGATTATCTTCAGCCCGGTTTCGTCTTTGCTGGATAATATACGGATGTTCTCCGGTGATGCGGGCGGGGGCAGTTCGCTCGAAGAATTACCGGGAGTGCCCGGGGAAGTGGTCACCGGTACAGCTTCGGGTTCGTTTTCCTGCCAGGCCACATCTACCACCTCGCCTGATACCCAGGCTATTTTTCCTCCGCGGCTGACCTGGTACCAGCCGTCCTGGGCGGCCAGAACCTGCATCCTCTCTCCGGAGCGGGCCTGGTCAAGCTGAGCGTGGCCGGTGGAGGGACCGCTGCGCAGGTTTATAATTTCTTTGTTGACGGTTACGGCTACCGCCTTCTTGCCGCTACCGACAGAGGGAGCGCCGGGGGCCGGAGGGCTCTTGATATTTATGGTGCGGGTGCTTCCCTCCCAGTCTACGGTACTGCCAAAGGCTTCACCTACGAATCGCAAGGGAGCCAGGGTGCGGTCAGCCACTATTTTGGCGGGTACATCCAATTGCCGGACCTGTCCATTGACGGTAGGGGCAAGGGAACCTATAGCCAGTACTACCGTGGTGCTTCCTTTGCGCGAAGTGACGGTGCGGGTGGCATTATCCCAATCCACCGTAGCACCCAGAGCCTCAAAAATAGCGCGCAGGGGCACCAGAGTGCGGTCGTTTTCAATAATGGGAGGTACTTCAAAACTTAAGGCCTGCCCATCCAGAAAGACCCGGGGAGCAGTGCTGCCAGCCGCTGTACCGCCGGTAGCAGCGCTGCTGCCGCTGGCAGCGGCGGGTGGAATTACCGTGCTGGAGGCCATGCTGCTTTCCTTCACCAGCCAGCCCGCTACATAAGCATCGCTGCCGTTGGCGAGACGAATCTTATACCATTCCCCTTCTTTACTTATGACGGGATAGACGGTTTTTTCATCAATGCTGCCGAGTTTCGGATAGCTTTCACCCGGACCGCTGCGAATATTTATAGGGCCGGAAATGACCTCAACCTGCCTGGTAACGGCAGGAGCCGGGGATGAAGCCGGGACGGTGGCCGCTGTTTCCGGCTGGCTACCGGCTGCCGGGGTGGAGGAGCTGTTCGCAGCAACTGCCGTTTTGCTTACCAGGAAGGAAGCTATGTAAGCGCTGCTGCCGCCGGGAACCTGGACTTTATACCATTCTCCCTCCACATCCAGCAATATAAGGCTGTCCCCTTGGCGTAGCTGCCCGACCTGGGAAGAGCTGGTGGAGGGGCCGGACCTGAGGTTGGCCTTGTCAGCAGTTACCTGCAGCCGTATTTCTTCTTTTTTTACCTGCAGGAGGGAGTCAGCTACCCAGCCGTTCAGGCTGCCGTGCTGGATTTTCTTCCAGCCGTCCTTGCTCTCCAGGATTGCTACCTCCGTGTTCTGGTAGAGGGTGCCCGCTATTTCGTGGCCGGTACCGGGACCCTGGCGTATATTGACCACACTACCCTTGATAACCGCAGTAGCGGCCGGGGACGACTGGGCCCAGGCCAGGATGAGAATCAGGCTGAAAAATATGCTGAATAATACGGTATAGTTAAAAATATGTAGAGCTTTTTTCATAATATGTACCTCACTAAGCAGGCCTGGGGACGGTTCTCTTGCCTGCTGTTCTTATCTCTTGCGTCGACCCTTCCGCCCTCCGCCTTCCATCCTCCGCTTTCCGCCTTCCGTCTTAAATATAGCCGGCCGGTCCGGTAGGATCCAGGCTGGGATTGGAAGTCTCAGGTTTATTATTAGATGGGGCCGGGTTCCAGCTTCCCGCATGGCCGGGACTGGGCAGTTTCGACCTCTCTATATCCCTATTGCTGTATATGCCGTCGTTATGTTCTTTTTCATCGTTGTTATTATCGTTTTTAGTAGCTATCGCCTTTTTCTGGCTGTTAGTAGAGCTCTGAATCACAGCTACGGTTTCCCCGGCCAGCATATTGTCCAGCAGGCCGGCAAGGTTCTTCTTATCGGCAATCCAATAACTGCAGATGAGGTTGCCGTATTCGTCACATTCATCATAGAAATAACCGGGAAGCGTCTGGGTTACAATAGAATCGGTGCTAAAGCCGGGAGCCCAACTGGCCAGGCGCAGCATATCGCTTTTCTTAAGATCGGTATCCATGTGTTTATCCAACTGCCGTACCAGAGTAGGAAGCTTGGTCAGGGTTTTGGGTTTTAATATCTCATCAGCCAGGGCTTTGAGGAATTCCTGCTGGGCTGCCGTCCTTTGTATATCACCCATAACATAATCGCGGTAGCGGACAAAAGCCAGAGCCTGCCTGCCGTTAAGCTTCTGAGTGCCCGGGTAGAGGTCAATATCCTCAGTGGGTTTGTACATGCGCTGGGGTACATTGATAGTAACTCCGCCCAGGGTATCTACTATCTCCTTGAAGCCTTTGAAGTTCATTTCCACATAATAATCTATTTTGGTATCCATCAGTTTTTCCACAACTTCAACCGCATACTTGGGCCCCCCCAGGTAATTGACAGCACAGATTTTGTCCACCGCTCCGCCCTTAAGCTGAACCCTGGTATCGCGAGGAATGGAAACGATGGCCGCCTTGTCCAACCGGGGGTCAATGGTTACCAGTATCATAGTGTCGGAACGGGAGTTCGTTTCCCCAGGGCGGGCATCTACCCCCAGGACCAGTATTTTAGTTCTTTTTCCGTCTTTGGGCTTATCTGCCGTTTCTTCCTCTTCCACTGCTGGATCGGAATCCCGGTCAGCATAAAGTATATGGCTCAGACCGGAGCCAATGCCAAAAAAAACGCCAAAGATAAGTCCGGCTATGAAAATATATTTTAGATAGGATTTCGTTTTGGCCATCGGTACCTTCTCCCTTTAAGCATTGGAAGAAACTGCGCTGCAGTTTCAACACAGCGTTGCAACGAGGCAGGGGGATTAGAACCCGCCGCCTATTTTGTTGAACCCGACCGCCTAAAGAAACGGGGGACATTTTTCGCCTCTTTATATCTTAGACGCCAATTTTGTCGTTTTTGATTCCACTTTGCCAGATTTATCAAATATGCTCGCTTATTTTGGCACTGGGATTGGGCTCTATGACCTGCCGCGCCATCCGGGCACTGCTTCCGCTGAACATCCCAATCTTACTCGCTCCCAATACCACAAGTATGAGAAGCAATCCGAGCAAGAGGCTGGCTTTGGGGCTGGTTATAAAACTAAAGGTAATAGCCACCAGGCCGAAAAAGCCGCTAATACCATAGATTACGAGTACGCAGTTGCGGTGGCTCATACCCATGGCCAGCAGGCAGTGATGCAAGTGATCCTTGTCGGGCTTGAAAATGGGAGTCCGCTTATTTATACGGCGAATTATGGCAAAAAAGGTGTCAAATATGGGGATGCCCAGGATAACAATGGGCAACAAAAGGGATATCAGGGTGGCGCTCTTGGCGGTACCCAGAATAGCCAGGCAGCCCAGTATGAAGCCCAAAAGATTGGAACCGCAATCACCCATAAAGGTTCGGGCCGGGTTAAAGTTATAGGGGAGGAAGCCCAAGATAGAGGCCAGCAGGAGGAAAGCCACCAGAGCTACTTCCACTTGCCCTTGCAACAGGGAAACTACACCCATGGTAACGGCGGCTATGGCGGAGACCCCGGCAGCCAGCCCGTCCAAACCGTCTATGAGGTTTATGGCATTGCTGATGCCAACTATCCATAAAAAGGTCAGGGGAATACTGAAATAACCCAGGGCCATCAAGCCGTCAAAGGGATTGGTCACAAAGTGTACCATTACGCCAAAATATATGGCCACGGCTGCGGCCAGGGACTGCCCCAAGAGCTTTACACCAGCAGAGAGCTGAAATATATCATCCAACAGCCCTACCAGGAAAACTATACTGGCACCCAGAATAATACCCAGGTAGGGGCCGGAATACTTCTGCAAAATAATCATGGAAAAAATAAAAGCCAGAAAAATCGACATTCCGCCCAGTCGGGGCATCTTAGCGCTGTGAACCTTTCGCTGATCCGGCTGGTCAATGGCTCCAATTCTGTAGGCGATTTTAATAACTCCTGGCATGGATAGATAAGCTATAAAAAAAGCTGACAACAGCACAATGATATACACGGGTGCCGACATTATATTACAAACCCCCATCTTCAACACTAGGTTCATTCTAACACCGCTCCCCAGGCTTGTCTATATGGGAAGTTCAGGGGAAATCGATGTTGAAAGCTGTCGTAATGCTTGTTTTTTTCGTTTTTTTTTGACTTCTGTGAAGCTATACGCTGGCAGACGCTAAAACTTTCACCAGGCCATTGTCGTCATTATCTTGCCACCGACCAGCAATAAATCTATAATGGACTAGATTAATAGATTTGGGAGTGACTTATGAGAATCGCCCTGTCGGGATATTACGGTTTTGACAATGCCGGGGATGAGGCCTTGCTTTCGGCTATCACCTCAACCATAAAGAAACTGGAGCCAGCTGCGGACTTCGTGGTCTTTTCCGGTCATCCCCGGAGAACTTCATTTCTGCACGGCATCCGGGCGGTATATTATTTGCACCCCGGGCAGCTCCTGCGTGAGCTTTTCCGGGCCGACCTTTTGATCAGCGGGGGCGGCAGTATTTTCCAGGATATAACCAGTGCCCGCTCCCTTCCTTATTATATAAGCGTGGTGGCCCTGGCCAAATTCCTGGGTAAACCGGTAATTTTTTATGCCCAGGGGGTAGGCCCTATCAATCGTTCTTTAAGTAAATTCTTGATGCGCCTGGTGGGCAACCGGGTAGACCTAATTACCCTGCGGGATTATGATTCCGCTGTCTACCTGGAAAGGCTGGGAGTTAGCCGCCCGCCTATGATAATTACCTCTGACCCGGTCTTTTCCCTGCAACCGGAGCCGGGCGAACGGGAAGATATGGATAACCTTTTGCAGGAAATGGGCTTACGGGGCCAGGTCCTGATAGGAGTGGCGGTGCGCCAGTGGTTGGCTTTGGAGGGATACCAGGAGGCTCTCGCTCGGGTTCTGGACGAGGTGGCGGAGAGGGGCTGCCGAATCCTGTTTATCCCCATGGCTTATCCTGAAGATATTCCTGCTGCACGGAAAGTAATGAACCTGATGAAAAATGATGCTTGGTTGCTGGAAAGGCATCTGGGCGCCAGGGAGCATTTGGCCTTGATTGCCCACCTGGATATAATGATCGGCATGCGCCTGCATGCCTTGATTTTTGCGGCCAGCCAGGGGGTGCCCTTTGTTGGGATTTCCTATGATCCAAAAGTCGAGGCTTTTCTGAAACTTTTTGCGATGAAGCCTCTACCGCTGGCTTATGAGGGGATGAAAGCCGAGATAGAGCGGGTGCTGGAAGATGATGAATGGAGAGAGCAGATAAGGAAGAGAGCCGGAGAAATGCGGGAAAAGTCGGTAGAGAATGCTCGCCTGGCCCTCTCATTACTCCGATGAGGACACAGGGGGACAGTCCCCCTGTGTCCTGTCCCCGGGGGATAGACACACGACACAGAAGAACTGTCCCCTTGTATCGCCCATATACTTGATATTCGAGGAGAATTATGAAAAATAAAACGGGTAAAAACTTTATCGGGGTTTCGATATTAATATTTTTTTCCAAGCTGCTGGGCTTCGCCCGGGATATTGTCTTTGCCTCGGTTTTTGGCACCACTATATTGACCGATGCCTTTCAGGTGATTTTCAGTTTTCCCAGCTTGCTCTTTTCCAGCATCGGTATGGCCTTATCGTCAGTCAATATTCCGGATTTGACTTATTTCGTGAAAAGCCGCAGCCGCGAGGAACGCAACCGTTACATAGCCAGTCTCTATGCGCAAATCACCATTTGGGGCAGTTTGATTGCGCTTCTGGGCATCATTTTTGCACCGGCGCTAACGCAGCTGATTGCCCCTGGCCTGAGTGGGGAAGTGACCGGAATCGCTACCCTTTTGACCCGTATTATGATGCCTACCCTGCTCTTTGTCAGCCTGACCTACCTGACAACTGGAGTCTTGCAGGTTCACGGCTATTTCATGCTCTCAGCGGTTATCAGCATTCCTTTTAATCTTCTGATAATCGGGGCTCTTCTGCTGCGAGGAGCGGACATCACCATACTGGGCTATGTGACCACGGCGGGCTGGTTCCTGCAGTTTCTTATCCAGATTCCGGTGCTGGTTAAGGAAAAATATCGCTTTTTAGGAAAAATCGAATTCAAAAATGAGAAAATAATCAATCTGTATAAGAATTTGCTTCCTATATTGCTGGGGAACTCTCTTTTACAGCTTTGTTTAATAATTGACCGCTCCTTCGCCACTCACCTCTCTGAAGGTACTACGGCCGCACTGGCCTTTGGCAGCAATCTTTTTATCACCGCTACCAGTATTTTTATCGTGGCCATGTCCACCGTAGTTTTCCCGCGGCTGTCCGAGTACTGCCTGCAATTGGATTATGAGCGTATGCGGGGAATGCTGGCCGCGGTTTTTAAAGTACTGATTTTCATCCTGCTCCCTTATCTCCTGCTGGTTGTAGCCTATAACCGGGAAATTGTCGCCCTGGTCTACGAGCGGGGGGCTTTTACCAGTAAATCCACAGCCATGACATCGCTGGCTTTTCTATTATACAGCCTGGCGGTCGTGGGTTATGCCTGCCAGGAGATTTTTAACCGGGTATTCTATGCCTTGAAGAAGTTCCATATTCCCATGAGAGCGAGTTTGCTCTGCCTGCTCATAAACCTCTTGCTGGATTTTCTCTTGTTCCGGCGAACCGGGATAGCGGGGATAAGCCTGTCTACCTCGTTTTGCCTCTTGCTTTATGGTGTTATAATGAGTTTTATGGTACGACAAGAAATAGGCAGCTTTGTGGGCCGGGAGTTCCTGCTCTTCGCCGGCAAGCTTTCCGTTCCGGCGGGGGCGATGCTGGGAGTAGTTTATGCCGGTAAATGCTTTTCCCCAGGAGGGCCGGTCTATGCCTTCCTGCTGCCTTTGCTGCTCAGTGCGGGGGCTTACCTGGGAGCCGCCTGGGTAATGGGCTTGCGGAAGGATTTGCTTTTGAAATGACACAGGGGGACAGTTCTTTTCAAGTGACACAAGGGGATTCTTTTGTGTCCTCCCAATAAAGGCATATCACCACGATAGAAGGGACACAAAGGGACTGTCCCCTTGTGTTAAGAAGTGACGCAAATAGGAGGTAAAGTTGATGAGGAATAGATGGCTGGTTCTCGGATGGTTTTTCTTGTTGCTGACCCTGCTGCTGGCAGGGGGCGGCTTATGGCTGCGGGTTTCCAATGAAAATCAGAACCGGGCGGTTATTACGGTTATCGACTACCGGGAGTTCTGGAAAACTGCGGATGCGGCTGATATGGAACTGGATGAAGTGCTAAAACAGCTTAAAGAAAGCGGAGTCACTCATGTGGGAATCAAGGATACCTCTTTGCGCGACCTGGCTTACAGCGGGGAGATTTATCTATCCCCCTGGGGCGAGTTTATGGCTTTCAACCGCAACTATGCCCCGGAGCTGGAAGCGGCGGCCCGCCGGGCCGTGGGGGAGCAAGTTATAAGCCCGGACAAGCTGGTGCTCTGCAGTGACCGGCCTGATACGATCAGATTCCTGCAAAAGCAGCTGGCCAGCCGTTTTCAGCCCGAGGAATTGCTAACTTTTAAGGCAGGCGGGCAGAGCTATTTTATCATAAATGCGGAACTGCTTCCCCTGGATAAGCCCAAAGACCCCAAAAAACCAGCCAATGAATTTGTAGAAGTCGATGCCCGCCTGGGCTTTGACGATAGGGTGCTGGACCGGCTGAAAGCCGGGGGCTTTAATATCGTACTGCGCCCGGACAACAGCATGGGTTCCAATGATGCCTACCTGCAGGAATACGAAGAACTGGTTGGCAAATATGATGTAAAATACCTGGTCTTCGGTAATGAGGTCAGCGGGGCTCCGGACCGGCTAGAGGTCATGGAGGATTTGGTCAAGAAATATGGACTTATTATCGGGATTATCGAAACTCCGGTGCAACTAAAATATGTGGAACAAAAGGGCCTGGATGAATTGATGGTGGCTGCTGCCTATCCCATCAACCGGCTTTATTCGACAACTAACGATGAGTTTGTACAGACAACGGATGAGCGCTATTATCGCTGGGTGCGGGCGGTAGTGGACCGGGGGATACGGATTCTTTATGTTTCACCGTTCAAGGACCGAAAAGTAAGCTATTCGGAGAATATAACCAATACCCTGGAAGTAATCGAGCGCTTCCATGCTACTATTGAAGGGAAAGGCTTTACCATTGACCAGCCCTTGCCGCATCTTTCCAGTGAAAAACCGGGTTGCTGGCAGCAGTTAGCCCTATCTATGAGCCTGTTGCTGGCGGGGACACTCTACCTTTTCTATCTGTTCCGCCCGGGACGCCGCTTCATTATTTTGTTGCTGGGACTGGGGATAGCGGGATGTCTTCTCTGCAATCTGGTGGTGGGAATGGACCTGGCTAAAGTCTATGCCCTGGCTGCGGCCATACTCTACCCCTCCCTTTCCAGTTTGTTGCTGCTCATATACCTGCGGAATCACCGGGAGCAGGCCTTGGCATCCAAGCTTTTGGCGGGATTGGCCATCATCCTGGGGGTTAATGCCCTGGGGATGCTCACCGTAGTCAGCAGCCTGGCCGATATCCGCTATATCATGAATGTGAAAGTTTTCAGCGGGGTGAAGCTGGCCTTTATCATGCCCTTATTGCTCTTCGTGGTGAATTATTTCGCTTGTTTTGCCGGGGAGGAGGGTTTCAAGGAGAAAGTTATGGGGTTCTTGCGGATGAATCCTAACTACCTGGTGCTTTTCACCCTGGGTATAGCCGTTCTGGCTCTCTACTATTATTTGGGGAGGAGCGGAAACAACCCGCAGATTGCAGTCTCTTCTTTGGAATTAAGGTTCCGCGAGATTCTGGAAAGCGTTTTCCTGGCCCGCCCGCGTTTCAAGGAGATCATTATCGGCTATCCCTCACTATTTGCCCTGGTTTATCTTTACCATCGTTATAAAGAGGAAGTAATTTTGCTGGTTTTAGGCTTCGGCGTAGTCATGGGCAGTATCTCCATGGTCAATAGCTTCTGCCATGTCTTTACGGCGGTGACGATTTCCGCCAGCCGCACTCTGGCGGGCCTCTTGGTGGGGGTGTTTTTTGCCCTGCTGGCTCTTTTAGGGATAGGGATACTGGAGTGGATTCTGCGGCGCTGCGGGGTTATTTCTTAATAAGTACCCCGAAGTCTTCTGGTATCCGGGGGTCGGGGCTATTCATCACCCGGTGGGCGATGAGGGTGCCGATATGGGGATAAATATGGCTGGCATCATAGTAGTTGTCAAGGTCGGTAGTAATGGAATTAGGACCCATGAAATTGTAAACTTCGCCGAAAACCTCTACACAGTCGGAAAGCCAGCGCTGGTAATAGGGATAGAGACCCTCTTCCAGCATTAACTCATAAAGAGGCTGGGAGATAGGGGTGGTAAAGACGATAAAGCGGGTATGGGGGTTGCTTTCCTTCAAGTGACTTAGAATCCCTTTCACATCGACATAGTGATAATTGGCATAGATGTCCCGGCGGTATTTGTCCACCGTGGCATCTATTTTTTTTTGCTTTTCGCCGGCGGGTACCAGGTTCAGGGTCTTTACATTGCAGCGGTCATAAGCAAAATTCTGCGGCTGGCCCTGGCGAGAAGCCTGGAAATTCTGCCAGGAGTAGCGCAGGACATCCCGAGACAAGAGGGTCTTGTAGCGGTAGCCAAACTCGTTGGCCTGCTCCATATAGAAGGAGGGCTCGTGGAATTCCCGCTTAATGCTCTGGTTACTGGCATAAAAGTCGAGGCCGATGATGATAAGTTCAAATTCCCGCCCCTTCCGGGCTTTGGCATATTCTACATAGTCATAGTATTCATCCAGCAGCATATTGCTGACCGAATAGTTGTAGGCCTTGCAGCCGGGAAAGTCATACTGGCTGATATAGGTGGTGCGGCTGCTGCCCAAAATCAGGGTGTCATAGTCGAAAGAGCCAAATGTTACCCGGTTGGTCTTTTGCTGCCGCTCGTCAAAAGAGGCCTGAATCCGGTTGTAGCGGTGGGCGTGCCCGAAGTTCCACAGGGGATCAATATAGAAATTGAAGCCGGCAATGGCTATCAAGGGTAGCAGTATTATGCTTAAGGTCATCCAGAGCCATTTCTTATATGATATCATTTAGAAACTACATCCTCCGATAGAATCTGACAGGGGGACTGACAGGGGGACGGGGTTGTTGACAACTTCGTCCTTCTACATCTAACCCTATTTTCTTACTCCCCCCCATGACCACAACCTTAATAGTGACACCCGCAGGGTGGAACACCAGGAGTACCAGCAGGGTGCCGGGTGCAGGTTGATTCTCTTACTACATCTTACTGTTCAAGCGATCGCTTTTCAGCAATGCTTTCTTTACATGCGCCTTTTTGGCGCACAACCGTCCCCTTGGCAGGCCCTCAA
The DNA here is from genome assembly GCF_000014725.1 of Syntrophomonas wolfei subsp. wolfei str. Goettingen G311. Classification (GTDB taxonomy): domain Bacteria; phylum Bacillota; class Syntrophomonadia; order Syntrophomonadales; family Syntrophomonadaceae; genus Syntrophomonas; species Syntrophomonas wolfei. Next base: position 126,230 of record NC_008346.1, on the reverse strand, counting down.
TAATTCTTAAGAATATCGTGATGCCCTATAGCCATCAAAGTATACACATTGGATTCCGGCAGGTAAATCATCCTAACATCCATATTTACATATACCTCCCAGAAATCTGTCCCTTTAATAATATGCACTTGCAGCGAAGGATGACGAGGATTTTCGCTCAGGAAGCGGATGGCCTTACGAGCTTGCTTCTGTTCAGATGGGGATAATTTACGGAACCCTTCTAAAAAAGTATCGGTTAATATTATCTCAGGCATTATCATCCTCTTCCCCACCCAGCTTTTCCATGAGCGATTTGATATCCTGGAAGCGCTGCACTCTCCCCTGGGCAAGATCTTCAGCACTCTTTTTCATCATATTTTGCCACTCTTCGCTCCAGAAGTATTCCTGGTTCTTTTCATGCCAACCCACCGGGGAAATAAAGATGCCCCCATCCCTTTCTTCCAACAATACATGATCCCCTTCATGTATATTTAAGTTTCGTGCTACCTGGGCCAGGCTAACCAGCATCCGCTTCTGCACTTGTTGAATAACTGTTGACATGGTATTACCTCCAAACATTTAGGCTGTGATTACAGTTTAACTGTTGTTAGAATAGGAAGTCAAGAATCATATTAGCAGTGAATATTTTACCCGGTTTCTTAATCATCAATAAAATTAAGCATTAAGTACTTTTAAAAATTAAAATAGAGGAACTCGCTGATGCCGGTAAGGCTTAATATGGCGACCAGGGCCATGGCTCCCACCCAAACGGCCTGGCGCAGCCCCGGGGTGAAGTCCTTTTCTAATTCCATGGAATTGCGCCAAAATAGAACCAGAGCCAGGCTAACTGCCAGCAGCAGGGCGGCACGGGCCGGGCTTTGCAGGGTAAATTCCCCGAAAAGCACCCCGGCGGGGGCAAGAAAACCGAGTTTTCCAGCTAGTCCGGCTGGTAGTACGATGCCGCTGAAACCCAACATGCCTTTTATGACTTTCAGAGCCTCGGGCCAGCTTTGTGCGCGGAAAAACACCCAGCTGAAGTTGACAAAGTTAAAACATACGAGCCAGGCCAGAACCTGGTTCATCCGTAGCCCGGTCTTCTGCCAGAGGCGGTGGATAACCAGGGCCAGCCCGTGCAAAAATCCCCAAAAAACGAAGGTCCAGGCAGCCCCATGCCAGAGGCCGCCGAGTAAAAAGGTAATTATGAGGTTGCGGTAGAGTTTGGCTTCACCGTGGCGATTCCCCCCCAGGGGGATGTAGAGATAGTTGCGCAGGAAACGGCTCAGGGTCATGTGCCAGCGGCGCCAGAATTCCTGGATATTCCGGGCTTTATAAGGTGAGTTGAAGTTTATAGGCAGGCGGATATTGAACATCAGGGCGGCACCCAAAGCCATATCGCTATAGCCACTGAAGTCGAAGTAGATCTGGAAGGTATAGGACAGGGAAACCATCCAGGCTTCCAGGAGGCTTAAACTGCTGGCCTGGTCAAAGCCGAAGCTGGCCCAGCCGGCCAGGGTATCGGCGATTACGACTTTTTTAAACAGCCCGGTGAAAAAGAGAAAAAGACCACGGGAGACATTTTCATAATTCCAGGACTTGTTTTCCGGGGAAGCGAATTGGGGCATCATTTCCCGGTGGTGAACAATGGGACCGGCAATGAGATGAGGGAAAAAGCTGACAAAGAGGGCATAGTTCAGCCAGTCATATTCCTGCGCCTTGGCCTGGTAAGCGTCTACCAGGTAGGCGATCTGCTGAAAGGTAAAAAAACTTATCGCCAGGGGCAGGGTTAAGCGCAAGAGGGAAAAATGGGTGGAAAAGAGCAAATTAATGTTGCCGATAAAAAAGTCGGCATATTTGAAATAGCCCAGAAGAACCAGGTCTCCGCTAATACCAGCAATGAGTAAAAGCCGCCGGGTAGGATTCGGGCTGCTGCTGAGTTTTGCCAGGCTAGAGCCGATGATGTAGTTAAAAAGCATGGAAAAGAGGATCAGGGGCAGGTAAATCACATTCCACCAGCTGTAGAAAAAGAGTGAAGCCACAACCAGCCAGGCTTTGGCCGCACCTTTCCACCCCTGGTGGTTAAGAAAAAAATACCCCAGAATAGTGAGGGGCAGGAATAAGAAAATGAACTCGTAGGAATTGAATAACAATCTTCTTTCACATCCAAGTTAACGGTGCCAGGCACTTAAGTTGTTAAGTTATTGAAGTAGCCGCCCAACCATCGATGAAAAGTGAGTTAGTAGGCACTGGAATAGTAAGATGTAGCTAAATAGAACCCCTTCTAATCTCCGACGCCTGATGTCTGACGACCGACGACTTTTCTGGCTTACCCCTTACGCCTCACTGCTGCGCGGGCGGAGGGTGGGGAAAAGGATGACATCTCTGATGGAGGGTGAGCCGGTCATCAGCATCACCAGGCGGTCTATTCCTATGCCCATTCCTCCTGCCGGAGGCATGCCATATTCCAGGGCGTTTATGTAATCTTCGTCCATCATGTGGGCCTCAGCATCACCGCCAGCCCTCTTCTCTACCTGCTTGATAAAGCGTTCCTTCTGGTCTATGGGGTCGTTCAACTCGGAAAAGGCATTGGCTATTTCCCGCTGCATAATAAAGAGCTCAAAGCGGTCAGTAAATTCGGGGGTTTCCAGGTTTCTCTTGGCCAAGGGCGATACTTCCACCGGGTGCCCGTAGACAAAGGTGGGTTGAATGAGCTTGTCCTCAACAAATTGCTCAAAAATTTCGTTAATTAGCTCTCCCCGGGAAGCACCGGCTTTGACCTCCAGACCCAACTGCCAGGCTGCCTGGCAAGCATCTTCATCGCTCTTGATAAGGGAGAAATCCAGTCCGGCGGCTTCCTTAATGGCATCCAGCATGGTCACGCGCCGCCAGGGGGGGGTGAAATCAAGCTGCTCTCCTTCAAAATCTATTTGCATACTGCCATTGACCTTAAGCATCACCGCGGAAATCAAATCCTCGCAAAGCTGCATCATCACTTCATAATCCCCATAGGCCTGGTAGATCTCCAGCATGGTAAACTCGGGGTTATGCCGGGTGGATATGCCTTCATTGCGGAAGTTGCGATTAATTTCATAGACCTTTTCCAGCCCGCCCACAATCAGGCGCTTGAGATAGAGCTCCGGGGCTATGCGTAAGTAAAGCTCCATGTCCAGAGCGTTGTGGTGGGTAATAAAAGGCCGGGCGGTAGCGCCGCCGGGTATGGGCTGCATCATAGGGGTCTCTACTTCCAGGAATCCCCTGTCATCCAGGTAGTTCCTCATTTCCTTGATTATGCGGCTGCGCTTGACGAAGACTTCCTTAACCTCGGGGTTTACGATTAAGTCCACATAACGCTGGCGGTAGCGGAGTTCCACATCCTTTAAACCATGCCATTTTTCCGGCAGAGGGGTAAGGGATTTGGAGAGGTAGTATAGATCCCTCACATGGATGCTTATTTCTCCCTTCTGGGTGCGAAAAACTTCGCCTTGGATTCCTAGAATATCGCCTATATCCAGCTTTTTATATAGTTCGTACTTCTCCGGGCCTAAATCATCCTGACGAAAATAGAGCTGAATGCTGCCGGATAAATCGGCTAAATTAGCAAAACCGGCCTTGCCATGTCTTCGCTTGGACATTATTCTTCCGGCAATGGCTATGGTCTTCCCTTCCAGTTCGGAGAAAGCTTCCTTTATATTCTGAGCCATGGAGTCGCGTTCAAATCTCCGACCAAAGGGCTCAATTCCCATTTCCTTTAGTTCAGCCAGTTTCTCGAGCCGTACCTTCTTTAGCTCGCTAATATTTAATTCGGATTCTGACATTAAAACACTTCCTAAATATTTTTATTAAGTGCCCCTGGCCGCTGGCTTGAATAAATATACCGCTCTAGCGTCCTTAATTGCGACTACAGGGAGCATCAGTTGTGCCCGCAGGGTGCGTCCTTAATTGCGACTACAGGGAGCATCAGTTGTGCCTACGGAGCAGACGCTTCGCATGGGCAACATCTGGGCAACAAAAGGGGCTGGAATCAAGGTTAGAAAGCAGTACCCGCGTTTCAGACCTTTTATTTCTTCGCAACATATCAGCAGAACCGTCCCTATGGTATTAAAAGACACTTGGCCGCAAAAGCGGGAGATTGCTGTCTTCCGTCTTCCGTCTTCCGTCTTCCGTCCCCCGACGTCTGACAACCGACGACCGACGACCATTCCCACTACTTCTCTACTTTTATAATCTTGTATTTAATAGTTCCGGCGGGTGCTTCTACCGATACGGTGGATTTAACTTTCTTACCCATAATAGCTTTGCCTACCGGGGATTCATCTGAAATTTTGCCGTCTTTGAGCTTGGACTCAACGGAAGATACCAGGGTGACCGTGACTTCACGCCCTGATTTCATCTCTTTTAGAGTGATGCGTGACCCCAAGGAAACCACATCGGTGCGTATGTCTTCATCTTCCATCAAACGGGCTTTTTTCAAGGTTTTTTCCAAGCTTATTATGCGTCCTTCGATAAAGGCTTGCTCATTTTTGGCATCTTCATATTCTGAATTTTCCGTTATATCTCCAAAGGCAATAGCCTGTTTAATCCGTTCTGCAACCTCTTCTCTTTTCACCGATTTGAGGTGCTCCAGTTCATTTTCCAGTTTTTCCAGGCCTTCTTTGGTGAGAACTACCTCTTTTTCCTCCGCCATTTAATTCGCTCCTATCCATAATAAATTTTAAGCATCGGAAGAAACTGCAGAGCAGTTTCAACACAGCGCTGCAACGAGACGGGGATTAGAACCCGCCGTCTGTTCTGTTAATAGGAACCCGGCCGCTTAAAGAAGCGGGGGACATATTTCACCTCGTTATAAAAGCGAGACGGGGCTCGCTCGCATTATAAAGGCCGCTTTTCCTTTATGGTATTATAAAGAGCTCATATTGCCTTGTCAAGGAAGAGCTCCCATAAGCCGGTCTGATTTCCCAATTCCTGCAGAAGCAGAAATTTCCGGCCTTCTTCCTCCCTGGCATTATCCTGTTCGGCATTGGGACCGAAAAATCCTGCTTTTGCCAGCAAAGATATCTCCAGTATCGGGGCCAGGTTATGCAAAACAGGATCAATGCCATTGCCGGCCAAATGATTCTCCATTTCTCTGGAAAGACCTTTTACCTGATCGTTGAACTTGATACAAAAAGCCCGGGGCGAACTGATAGCCATCTGCCGCATATCCGGGTCAAACATCAAGACCAGTTCTCCCCTTTCCCATTTTTCCGGCTTCAGATAACTGGTGCTTACCGCTTGCCCTTTTTCGTAGAGTAGGTGATAGGCTAGAATCTCATAGCGTGAAGGATGGGTGCTTTGCAGGGATACCGGTATACCCAGGGCAGCTGTTTCCGCTACAAATTCGGGAAAATACTCGGTTTCCCCGGTAATAATCACTTTTTTTATCCCTCGCCGGGAATGGATTTCCCGGATAAAAACACTGGCCAGGGCTTTGATGAAATTATCCCCAAAAACCAGGGGGAGGGAGGGAAAAAGGAGGCGCAGCTGTTCCTTGTGTAAGCGATCTACGGCCATGGCCGGCAACTGGTAATCTTCCAATATCTCCGTTGAGCGCTGGCTTATATTTTCCTGCTTTTCCGCATCCAGCAACCGGAGGTTGCCCGGCCCCAGGGGAAGCAAAATATTGCAGCCCTGAGAATTAAGACCGTCAAGATGAATCAGTTTTTCCACCCGGGGGGAAAAAAATAGGGGGGCCAGCCTGTCCAATATGGATTTCCGGTAGATTAGCCCCCTCCGGTCCTGCTTTCTTAAATTAAAAAAGGCAAAATCCAGGTCAAGCACTGAATTCCTCCAGATTCACCACCCCTGGCTTCAGGTTTAGCTCCTGCAGCATGGAAAAATAATCGGCCGGAGTAATTTTATCGATAGGACGCCCCATCAGGGTAACCATTATGGCCTCAATAACATTGGTGCCAAAAGAGCGCCCGCCCATGTCCGGGGTGGTGGTAATAACTTTGCTGATGCCCCGTTTTTTTAACATCTGCATATCCTCACGGGTGGTGGTGTTGGTTATTATCACCTGCCCGTTGAGTTTCTCCGGCAGGTAGCGGCGGATATAAAGGAAGTCGCCGGCCAAAACATCAGCTAGATAATAATATTTTGAATGCTTGGGAATTATGACATCCTGCTCCTTGCCGGTGGGATAAAGCTTGTCAAAGGGCATGTTAACAATAAAAGGAGCCGCGACACTTCCCAATATTCGCAAGGTTCGCAGCGAATGCATAGGAATGGGCACGCCTACGGTGTAAATAAAATCGCCCAAGGTCAGGCGCGCTCCGATTTCCTCAAAAGCTTCTGCCATGCCAAAGCGATCCACGGCACAGACCATCAAGACCCGTTTCCCCTTAAGATCCATGATTCCGTCCCGCTGGATATCCATGATACACTTGCGCTCCAGGGTATTCTTCAAGCCGCTGCCGTCCAGCATCGGGGTTTTCCGGGCTTCATTCATTAAGCGGCGGGCGTCTTTTATTACATAACGCTTGCCGGCTATGTATACATAAAGGTCGATCCCCCCCATGCCAAAGGCATCCACCTTGCCATCCAGTTCCCTTATGAGATCGATGGCGCGATTCCAGTCTCCGTCAGTTCCAATACGCTCTATGTGGAATTTCACGCCCATAAATTCCGTTTCAAAGGAGTGATCGCGACGCGATGAACCCAGGCTGACACTAACAATACGTTTCAAGTATCTGCCTCCTTTTTTTCTTGAACACAAGGAGACGGTTCTTTTGTGTCGTTCCGTCTTCCATGCTCCGACTTCCGCTTTCCGTCTCCCGCCCTCCGTCTCCGTTCTCCTGACGACTGACGACCGACGACTTTTCTTACTAATCCCCCATGGCCGGGGGCCACAAGCACCGATGAAAAGCGAGTTAGTATGGGCTTGAATAGTAAGGTGTAGCAGGAAATAAATTAAACCCCTTACCCCTCACTTTCCATACTAGCGGGCAGTTCTGATAGAGCGCAGAATTTTCCTAATTTCCTGCGGGTCCACCCACTTGTCTTCAGTTATGGGGGAGGCACCTATCTCCACCCCGATAAACTGCCCGTCCAAAACACCTTCAATGAGCTTCAATCGTTCATCGGAGCCAATTCCTATTACTATTTCATAGCCCCGGACGCGGGCGGTCAGATCCATCAACTCGTTCAACAGTTCCTTGCCGCTGCGCTGGTTGACAAAATCCAGTCTTTCTTTTTCACTCATCAATAATATAAAGTCTACCCCTTCTTTTTCCAGAATATCCTGAACTTCCTTTTTATTTTGCAGGGGAAAACCGATACAGGCTATGGATTGCCCTTTGCGAATTTCACCAATGCCTTCGAGACGAGATATAAAGGTACGATCGATCGCCAGGCGATCGGCCGTTTCTTGCTGTGACAGACCCCGGGCCCTCATTTGCAGAGCTTTGCGCAAAGTGTTCTCAATCTTCTGCCAGCTTATAATCTTATCCTGAATACGAAATATTTCCATAGACTTCTCCTTCTATCATAGGGACGGTATATCACGGGGACGGTTCTCTTGATATATTGCGGGGACGGGCTGCCTGCCAATTGAACTGTCCCATAGTTTTCCCCAGAATAATTGTCCTCTTGGCTGTTCGTGGTAATCCTGAGCACAATTTTGTTCACAACATAGATAGTATTATTTTACCACCATCACAAAACAGGAATCAAGCGCTAATGCTGAGGAGTCGATTAAAGAGATTGGGGAGATAGGCTTGTATGGCCATGATCAACCAAGGGAAAGGGGCCAGTCGGAACCAAGAGAAAGGGGCCAGCCATACAGCCGAGGGTCGGTTATTGTAGCTAGCCTTTCACCCCCATGAGACAAACGAAACGTCCCCTTGTCTCACCCTTGTCTCACAGCAGGGAATCGAGGGCAAAGAGCAGTTCATCACGGGAGGCGGCACGGTTTATCTCCTGACGAACACGGGTGGCTCCAGGGAGTCCCTTGATATACCAGGCAAAGTGTTTGCGCATTTCCCGGACGGCTACTGCTTCACTTTTGAATTGGCAGACAAGGTTTAGATGCCGGGTGGCAGTTTGCAGCCTTTCTTCGCGGCTGGGTGGGGGTATCCGGCGGTTATTTTCTAAGAGCTCAAACGTTTCCCGGAAAATGAAAGGATTTCCCAGGGCGGCCCGGCCAATCATTACCGCATCACAGCCGGTAAAATCAATCATCCGCTGGGCATCATCAGCCGACCAGATATCCCCGTTGCCGATTACTGGTATCTTAAGTTCTTTCTTCATCTCTTTTATCAAATTCCAGTCAGCCGATCCGGAAAAGAATTGCTGGCGGCTGCGGGGATGAAGGCAGATCGCAGCGACTCCTTCTTCTTCTAGCTTCTGGGCCAGTTCCAGGCAATTAATACTGTTTTCGTCCCAGCCCTTGCGCATCTTAACCGTTACTGGAACTTTTACCACTCGCAGCACTTCCCGAACTATGCCCCGGCTTTTGGTTATATCCAGCATCAAGGCTGCCCCTTCCCCGTTTTTCACGATCTTGGGGGTGGGACAGCCCATATTGATATCTATGATATCTGCTCCCATCTCTTCAACTATCCGGGCAGCGGTGGCCATGCTTTCGGCTTCAGAGCCAAAAATCTGTACGGCCACCGGTCGTTTTTCTCCACTGCTATCGGCTATTTTGCTAGTTCGCCCCTGACCGTAAACCAGGCCTTTATCACTTACCATTTCACTGCAGACCAGCCCACAGCCAAAGTCTCGTGCCAAAACGCGATAGGCCTTATCGCTAACTCCAGCCATCGGAGCAGCACAGACGCGGTTCTCCATCTTCTGTTTACCAATAAAAAACACTGACTTCTCCTTAATAAGAAATAAATACTTCCACTGCATATATCTTGGGGACGGTTCTTCTGGCTGGTTCGCCAACCAGAAGAATCTTCCCTATGATCACTCGGGAAGGTGGAGCTTATCCCCGGTTCATTTCGTAGATCAAACGTAATCCATCCAAGGTGAGGAATTCGTCAACTTTATCGATCACATCAGTCTCACGGGCGATTACCGCAGCCAGGCCACCCGTGGCAATCACCTGGGGTGTAGTTTCGATTTCCGTTTTCATCCGGGTTATAATCCCCTCCACCTGTCCTACAAAGCCATACATTATCCCGGCCTGCATGCTGCTGACGGTATTTTTGCCAATCAGGCTGCGGGGCCGTTGCAGCTCCACTCGCGGCAGTTTGGCGGCTTTGGAGACCAGGGCTTCAGTGGATATTATTATCCCGGGGGCAATGGCTCCGCCCAAATACTCTCCTTTCGCGCTTACTACGCAAAAGGTGGTGGCAGTGCCAAAGTCTACGATTATCAGAGGCCCCCCATACTTGTCATAGGCGGCCACCGCATTTACCACCCGGTCAGCCCCTACTTCTCTGGGATTCTCATATTTTATAGCCAGGCCGCTCTTAACTCCCGGGCCGATAACCAGAGGGCGGCAGGCAAAAAATTTACGGCTCATCCACTCCAGTTCCATCATCAATGTAGGAACAACCGAGGAAATAACCACCGATTTTATATCCTTTAGATTTAATTTATCGTTTTCCAACAGGGAGCGCAGCAATATTCCGTATTCGTCACAGGTACGCTGGGGATTGGTTCTTATCCTCCAGTGGTTTAAAAGCTTCTCCCTATCATAAACACCGATTACTGTATTGGTATTGCCCACATCAAAGACCAGTATCAAGGCATATTCCCTCCAATTTCAAACCAGGGCTGGTTTTTTTTGTTTCTTAATCCACAAAACAGCGGAATCCGCAAGCTATATTTCTTCTAATTTCTTCTCTCTAAGTTTCCATTCTCCTGCAAAATTGCTCGGCAATTATGGCGGCTATGGCAATTTTTATTAAGTCGAAGAAAACAAAGGGGAGAAAACCCAGTTTAATTATTTGTCCAACATTTACAGTATGTCCCAGGTAGAAATTTAATATCAAATACATATAAGGCAAACCAAGCAGGTAATAAATGATTATTCCTAATAAACCGGAAAGGGAAAATTTTAATAAAATGGACGCTTTGCCGCCAGTGATGGCATTATGATAATGCTGCTTTCCCCAAACATGGCGTAAAAACCAGGATTGCAGGTAGGCGGCCAGCGGAAATCCCAGCAAAAAACCGAAGCTGGGTAGCAAAACATAGGCCGGGCCGCCATAAGGGGGTACGGAAAAGACCGGTAGGCCAATGAGCCCCAGAAGAAGATAAGCCAGCATACTCAAAGATGCGGCCAAGGGCGAAAGCAGCAGGGCAGCCAGGAGCATTACCAGTGGCTGCAGGCTGAAAGGCATCACCATCACTGGCTGGAAAGCCCTCACCAGTATGGTAAGAACACAGAGCAGGGCGGTAAACATCGCCGCCAGAACCATTTCCCGGGTAGATATCCTCATCCCACCACTCTCCCAAAGTTGTTAACCTCTATTATAACATATGGTTAACAAGTCAGGGAAGAAAAGCATGCTGCCCTATAGTATTTTGAAGCTGATGTCGAGGCTGGGGGCGGAATGGGTAAGGGCCCCGCAGGAAATGAAGTCGACTCCGGTTTTGGCTATTTCAACAATGTTTTCTTCATTGACGCCACCGGAGGCTTCCAGGAGAGCCTGGCCGTTTACTATTTCCACCGCTTTTCTCATGCTTTCGGAATCCATGTTGTCCAGTAATATTATGTCGGCCCGGGCTTCCAGGGCTTCCTGCAATTGCTGCAGGTTCTCCACTTCCACTTCAATCTTCAGGGTGTGGGGAACCTTTTGCCGGAGGGTGGATACGGCTTTTTGTATTCCCCCAACCGCCTGGATATGGTTGTCTTTTATCATTACTCCATCATAAAGGCCAAAGCGATGGTTCTTCGCCCCTCCTACCCTAACGGCATACTTTTCCAGCAAGCGCAGACCGGGGGTGGTTTTGCGGGTGTCGACCAGAACTGCATGCTGGTATTTTATACTTTCTGCCATATTACGGGTTTTGCTGGCTATCCCGGAAAGCCGTTGCAGGAAATTCAGGGCTACTCTTTCTCCACTAAGCAGGGTGCTCATTTTCCCCTCTACCCGGGCAATCCTATCCCCGGGCTTGATTTCATCTCCATCATGGATAAAGGCGGTAAATTGCACCGCCGGTTCCAGGCAGCTAAAAACGGTGGCAGAGACCTCCAAACCGGCTACAATTCCGCTGGCTTTAGCCAAAAACAGGCCCTGCCCTTCTTGCGTTTCCGCTATAAGGTTCCGGGTGGTTATATCCCCGTTCCCTAGGTCTTCTTCCAGGGCTCTTTTTATTATTTCTTTTACCATCCAATCGTTCATTTTTTATCCTCCAAATAATAGTATAAGTGAGGAGTAAGGAGTAAGGGGTCAAGAGTTTCCTACTACATCTTACTATTCAAGCGCTACTAACTCACTGTTCACCAGTGCTTATTTCTTCCCATCATGCCGGCAAAACTTTACCAGCCACAAGGGTAAGTAGCCCTGGGGAATTTCACCCCAAGGCCCTCTCAGAACCGGACGTGAACCTCTCGGCTCATCCGGCTCCCATTATTCAGTCGCTTATTATACCCATTTGCCAGTGTTTAAATAGACCTGGCTTCTTCTGCGCTACTTGCTTAAGCCATTTTCTAGCTCGTTCTTTGCTTTGTATTTCCTTTTAACCCATTTTTGCAGGGCTTTATTTATGTGCTTTAGTACCGGGTATAGTGCTGATTGTCTAAATGCACCATAGTAGTTTATCCAGCCCCTTATTACCGGGTTTAGGATTTTTGAGAGGTCTTCGAACCTTCCCCTTGTCAGACTTGCCTGCCAATAACTTAACAACTTAAGTGCCTGGCACCCACTAGCAGTTGATGAAGGAGAGGTGTTTGAGCCAGCGGAGTTCGTCACGGGCGGGGTGGTCGGAGCGGAAATGCCCGCCGCGGCTTTCCTGACGCCACAGGGCTGCTTGTACTATGATGCGGGCTACAGTCAGCATGTTGACTATTTCATAATAGGCGAAGGGGTCTTCCCCCTGGGCTATATGGCTGTAGATTGCTTCGAGTTCCCGGTTGGCGACCTTTAGCCCTTCCTCATCCCTTATTATACCCACCTTTTCCCACATAATTGCCTGCAGGCGATTTTTAGCTTCCGGGGGGTCTATTCTCTGCTCTTGCGGAGAGTAAACCCAACTCTGGTCAAAGTGGCGGAATACTTCATCAATGCTGATACGGCGGCGATACATGATTTCTTCGGCACGATCCACTATGCGCTGTCCAAATACTATGCCTTCGAGCAAGGAATTACTGGCCAGGCGGTTGGCGCCGTGTACTCCGGTACAGGCGGCTTCGCCGCAGGAATAAAGGGCATAAACTCCGGTTTCTCCATAAGTGCCGGTTTCAATTCCTCCCATGATATAGTGGGCGGCGGGGGAAACGGGTACCTGCTCCCGGGTGATGTCAATGCCGCTTTCCCGACAGGTACGGTAGATATTGGGGAAGCGTTTTTCCACCTGCTTGATGCCGCTCATGTCCAGGTAGACATATTCGCTGCCGTTGCAATTCATCTCATTTACAATGGCCCGGGATACGATGTCGCGGGGGGCCAGCTCAGCCAGGGAATGGTAAGCGGGCATAAAACGCTCTCCTTTATGATTGTAGAGCAGGCCTCCTTCTCCTCTAACCGCTTCGGAGATGAGAAATCGCTGGTTGCTGTAGCTGAAAAGTACTGTAGGGTGAAACTGGATAAATTCCATATCGCTGAGCCGGCAACCGGCGCGGTAGGCGGCGGCCATGCCATCAGCGGTAGCTACGCTGGGATTGGTGGTGTAACGATAGAGCTGCCCGGCCCCGCCAGTAGCGATTATGGTGGCTTTGGCGAGATAAGCCAGCTGCTGCCGGGTTTTGGCGTCATAAACCAGGGCACCATAGCATTCCTTGCGCTGGTCGTGCCCTAGAATATCCACCAGGAACTGGTCTTCGATTATCCTTATATCGCTGCTTTCTTCACATTTTTTGACCAGGGCTACGCGGATGGCCTCCCCGGTGGTATCGGCGGCATGCAGGATGCGGGCTTTGCTGTGGGCTCCTTCCCGGGTAAGGGCTACATTGCCGTCCTTCATGTCGAAGCTGGCCCCCGCCTGGATTAATTCCCTTACTCGCTCCGGTCCTTCCCGCACCAGAAGATCAACGGCCTCAATATTGCAGAGACCGGCTCCTGCTTCCAGAGTATCCTCCAGATGCAAAAAAGGGGAATCCTCTTCGTGCACAGCAGCGGCAATTCCCCCTTGAGCCAGTCCGGTATTGGAGTCTTCTATGGTTTTTTTTGTCAATACGATAACTTTCCCATACTGGGAGGCTTTCAAAGCGGTAAAAAGCCCGGCTATGCCTCCGCCAACTATGAGGAAATCGGTAGTCTCTACCGGGGTGTCCTTATGCAAAACCCCTATGTAGCGTGTAATTATCATAATTCACCTGATCGTTTATTTAATCTGCCATTGCCTTTTTCAGGGTGCAGCAAGGTTATCAGGTTAATAATAAGAAGCGAGTTTTCCTGCCCCTCACTCCTTGCCCTCACCCCTCACTTTTCACCCTTTAATCTCTATCATGCGCTCCAGGCTGCGGCGAGCTCGGCGGCTTATTTCCGGGGGTACTTCCACCTGCTGCTCCATTTTTTCCAGGGAGCCGGCCAGTTTCTCCAGGGTAATATACTTCATATCCGGGCAGTGAAAGCTTTCCCGGGCCAGGTAGAGTTTTTTCCCTGGGCAATTCTTCTGCAGGGTATAGAGAAAACCTTCCTCGGTTCCAATGATGAATTCCGCCCCATTGCTGGAGCGTAGATATTCCAGAATGCCGGCGGTGGAACGTACGGCATCCGCCCTCCGGGTTACCTCAGGAGGGCATTCGGGATGTACCACAACCTGGGCCTGGGGGTGCAGCTCTTTTTGTTTTTCCACCTCCGCCCAGCTCAGAGCATGATGAATGGGGCAGTATCCTTCCCAAAGCATCATCTCCCGCCCGGTCTGGCTTTGGATGTATGCTCCCAGGTTCTTATCCGGTACAAAAATTACCGTCCTATCTTCCGGGATAGAGCGCACTACATTAAGGGCATTGGATGAGGTACAACAAATATCACTCTCCGCCTTGACCTCGGCGCTGGAGTTGACATAACAGACGACTACCGCGCCGGGGTATTCGGCTTTCTTTTTGCGCAAGGCTTCTGCTCCGACCATGTCCGCCATGGGACATCCAGCTCGGATATCGGGCAGGAGAACCGTTTTATCCGGATTCAGTATCTTGGCACTTTCGGCCATGAAGTTAACGCCACAAAAAACTATTACCTGGGCCTGGGTAGAAGCGGCCTGTATAGCCAATTGCAGCGAATCACCAACGAAATCAGCTATATCCTGTATTTCGGGCAACTGATAAAAATGAGCCAGGATGACTGCGTTAATCTCCTTTTTTCGGCGCAAGACATACTGCTCCAACTCTGCTAGCATAGTCTAAGCCTCCTATTATCTAAACCATAAAAACGCTGGCTAGCCAAGTTCTTTGATGTTATTATTTCCGTCCATAAAAACCAGTCTGGGTTTGTGGTTGTGGCACTCTTCATCCTGAAGTACGGTATAGGTAAGAATGATTACTACATCCCCTTTTTGTACCAGGCGAGAGGCTGCTCCGTTCAAACAGATTACTTTTGATCCCCGTTCACCTTCGATAACATAGGTGTCAAAACGCGCGCCGTTGTTATTATTTACTATGGTCACTTTTTCATTCTCCAGAATGTCGGCAGCATCCATCAAATCCCTGTCAATGGTAATACTGCCCACATAATTCAGATTAGCATCCGTTACAACCGCGCGATGAATTTTTGATTTGAGCATATGCCGCAGCACCAGTTACACCTCCACAATAAGGTTGTCAATCAACCTAGTCTTGCCAAACTTTACCGCCAGGGCTATCAAAACCTTACCGGCGCAAGTTTGCAGTTCCGACAAATCATTGGCATTATTAATTGCAATGTAGTCGATTGCAGCCCGGGGACAGGCCTTAATCATTTCCTCCATTTTCTGCCGGATTATCCCAATCTCTCTTTCCCCGTTTTTAATCTCTTCTTCCGCCATTTTCAGCGCCCGGTACAATACCAGGGCTTCTGCCCTTTCTTCGGGACTCAGATAGACATTGCGGGAACTCATGGCCAGCCCATCTTTTTCTCTTACGATAGGCACCCGGATAATCTCCAGGGGGAAATTCAATTCCCGCACCATTTTTTCCACAATCATCAATTGCTGGGCATCTTTCTGCCCGAAATAGGCCCGGTCAGGCTGGCAGATATTGAATAATTTGCTTACTACGGTGGTAACTCCTTTGAAATGTCCCGGGCGCGAAGCTCCGCACATTTTCTCGGTTATTTCACCATATACTTCTACGAAAGTCTGAAAGCTGCCGGGATACATATCCCGGATACCGGGGCTGAATAGTGCATCTACTCTTTCTTTTTCCAGGAGAGCGCTGTCCTGCTCCAGATCACGCGGGTATTGCTCAAAATCTTCGCCTGCCCCAAATTGGATGGGGTTGACAAAAATGCTGACCACTACTTTATCACACTGCCGCCGAGCCTCCTTCACGAGGGCCAGGTGGCCCTCGTGAAGATAACCCATGGTAGGAACCAAAGCGATGCTTTGGCCCTGTTTCTTTTGTTCCCGGGCCCATTCTTGCATTTTTGTTATATTCTCAAATACTTGCATAGCCTTTTCCTCATCAAAATTAATAAGAAAAGTGAGGAGTGAGGGGTAAGGGGTGAGTTATTTAACCCCATTATTATATTACAAACCCTTACTAACTCACTTTTCATCGGTAGTTGCGGCCCCCGACCATGGGGATTAGTTAAATACTCGCTCCCGAGAGCTTAGTAGAGTCTATCCAAAACTTCCTCCTTGATGGTGAAGCAGTGTTCCTCCGCCGGGAAGGTTCCGGCTTCCACTTCGGCTTTGTAGTTCTTCAATGCTTCCATTATCAATGGTTCCAGGTTGGCAAATTTCCGGACAAACTTGGGGGTAAATCCCCGGAACATCCCCAGCATATCGTTAATCACCAGAACCTGCCCATCGCAATATGGGCCGGCACCGATGCCGATGGTGGGTACGGATATTTCTTCAGTAACCCGGCGGGCCAGTTCGCTGGGAACACATTCTAAAACGATGCAATAGACTCCAGCCTGGTCCAGAGCTCGGGCATCTTCCACCAGCTTTTTGGCGGTTTCCAGATCTTTGCCCTGAACTTTAAAGCCGCCAAACTGGTGCACCGATTGCGGGGTCAGTCCGATGTGTCCCATAACCGGAATCTGGGCGTCCAGTATGGCTTTAACTGTATCCACTCTTTCACTGCCGCCTTCCAGTTTTACCGCCGAGCAACCGGCTTCCTGTATGAACCTGCCGGCGTTGCGCACGGCTTCCTTTTTCGATATATGGTAGGAGAGAAAAGGCATGTCTCCAACCACCATGGCGTTTTTGCTGGCCCTCACCACCGTTTTGCTGTGGTGAATCATATCATCCATGGTAACGGCCAGGGTGTTATCATAACCCAATACCACATTGCCCAGAGAGTCGCCTACCAGTATCATGTCGATACCGGCTTCATCCACCATTCCCGCCAGGGAATAGTCATAAGCAGTGAGCATGCTTATTTTTTCCTTGCGTTTCTTTTTATCCTTTAAAACTGAAACCGTTACTCTTGCCATATTTCTAACCTCCTTTAGAACCGGAGATCTACAAACACTGCCGGCGTTCCCCCTGCCTCCAGAGGGAGCAAAACCGTCCTTAATGAAAAGAAGAAACTAGCTGGCCGATTCTATCCGGGCCAGTTCACGGAGGAAAAGCTTCTGGAACTCTTCCAAGGACTTTTCATCGATGCTGCCTTTTCCCCGGGCAATCGAGGCGGTATAAAAACCTAACCAGCTATACAGTTTCATCAGCTCCGGTGCCATTTCTTCCATACAATGCAGATGATCCGCCACCGTAGCCAAATCGCCTCGAGCAATGGGGCCGGTCAGGGCTTTGGGTATACCAATATTTTCAATATTTTTAACCGTACCGGATATAAGGGGCAACAAAGCCTTGGCCGCCATGTTCCGGGGTATTCCCGTTGCTTCCAGAAGTTTAATTCCAAAATCGATAATGGTAACCAGGTAATTGGATACCACACAGGCACCGGCATGGTATAAAGGCTTGGCTCTCCGGTCAATGAAAAAATATTCCCCTTCCAGGGCCTCTACTATACGGCCCCCCAGGGCATAAGCTTCCTCATCCCCTTCAATGCTGAAAACTGAACCGGGCAGTATCTCTATAGCCCGGTCGATACTGGCAAAAGCTTGCAGGGGATGCACGGACAAGACCAGGGCACCGAATTCCTTGGCCTGGTCTAGAATCTGCGAAGATTGAGCCCCACTCATGTGCAAAATGATTTGCCCGGGGCGAAAAGCCCTTTTATCAGCAATCTGCCCTACCACACTGGCAATAGCCGTATCGGAGGTTGTAACAAAGATTATATCCGCCGAGTGAGAAACATCTTGAGGTGATGGGTAAGCGGTACAGCCGATCCGTTCCACAAGCTGTTGTGTAGATTCGGATTTAATATCCTGCACACCCGTAATCTCATAGCCCTTGTTTTTGAGTACCACCCCAACAGCGGTTCCTACCACTCCCGCCCCAATAATACCTATCTTTTCTCTCATTAACTAAACCCCCTTTTGGGTACAGGAGAAATCATATCAGTCTTCCGGTAAACAGCTGGGCGTCTTGTTCACAGAGTGATACCAGCGCGGCTGCCATAACCGGGATTTCTGGTGGGAGAACCTTATACTCTCTTGATTTTCTTGTTTCCTTCCCGGGCTAAAACGCTAATCAACACCTCCTTGATTTTGGCTCCATCATCAGGAAAGATGAGTTCTGCATTTACTTCCTGCAAGGGAACCAGTACAAACAAACGCTGCCGCATGAGTGGGTGTGGGACTTTCAATTCCGGAAAATCCAGCACCTCATCTCCAAATAAAAGGATATCCAGGTCTATTATCCGAGGGCCCCATTTTTCCTGACGCTGGCGGCCCATTTTAATTTCAATTTCTTGCAAATCCTGCAACAAGGCCAACGGCTCCAAAGCCGTTTTGATTTCTATTACTTGATTTATAAAATCTTCCTGCTCGGTACGGCCCCAGGGAGCGGTTAAATAAAGGGAGGAACTCTTAACAATTCTGGTTCCTTCCAATTCAGTAATCTTATTCCTGGCAACCGCCAAATTCTCTTGTTTAAGGCCGCAATTTGAGCCTAGTCCTATGTAAACTCTTTTTTTCATGAGGGTTCACCCTAAAAAATATCATATAGTGGGGGGAAGAGCAAGAAAATTTCATCATTTCTCTCTTCTAATTTTTACAGCAAAATAATTAAAGTTTCCTTTCACCGGAGCATCAGGTTTAGATACTTGTACTTCAACTGCCTGCAAAGCGGCAAAGCTATCCAGTAAAGCACGGGCAATCTTCTCGGCCAGGGTTTCCAAAAGATTATATGATTGCTTTTCGACAATATTTTTCACCAGGTGAAATGCTTTATCATAATCAATGGTCAAAGCCAGATCATCCTGCTCAGCCGCCGCCTTTAAATCAAGAAATAGATCCAGGTCCACCAGAAAGCTCTGGGGGCTTTCTTTTTCCGCTGCCAGTACGCCGTGGCAGGCTTTAAACTCCAGACCCTGGGCCATTATCTTATCCACTTTCTTATCCATTTTCCCGTATCACCGCATCCGTCATCATAGCTACCCGCTTGCTCTCCCGGACATCATGCACCCGCACTATATCCGCGGCATTCATTATGGCCATGGCTACCACCGCCAGGCTGCCCTCCAGGCGCTGCCCCACTTCCAGCTCCAATGTTTGGCCGATAAATGTTTTCCGGGAAGCCCCTATCAATAGAGGTTGTCCCAGGCTTTTGAATTCCTCCAGCCTTTTTATCAGCAAGCGGTTTTGGGCCAGGTTTTTGCCAAAACCCAGTCCGGGGTCAATTATTATTTTATTCCGGCCCAGTCCGGCTTCCTGCGCCATTTCTATGGACTGGCCCAGTTCTTTTATAATATCACTTATAAGATCCTGGTAGTGCATAAGGTCCTGGGTAACTTTTTCGGCATCGATTACCTGTCCGGATTCATCCCGGAGCTGCATGCGGTTGTGCATCAGTATCACCGGGGCCTGCTTCTCTGCCAGGACAGGCAAGAGACCGGGGTCAAGCTGCAAGCGTCCGATATCATTTATTAAATGAACGCCTTCATCGAGGCAGGCTCTGGCCACCCCGGCCCGGAAGGTATCCAGGGAAAGGATAAAACCCTCGCGGGAGAGGCTTTTTACTACCGGCAGGACGCGCCGCAGTTCTTCCGCCTCGTCTATCATTTGGGACTGGGGACGGGAGGAGGCTCCTCCGATGTCAATAATATCGGCCCCTTCTTCTCGCATCTCCCGGGCTCGCTCCACCGCCTGGCCGGTTTCCATATAGCGGCCTCCGTCGGAAAAGGAATCCGGGGTAATATTAAGTATCCCCATAATTAAAGTTCGCTGGCCCAAAGGCAATTCTTTGCCATGAGCCAGCGCTATAGTCCGCTCGCCTGCTTGCAGGTTATCCAGTATTGCTTGAATTTCGGCGGCAATCTTTTTCAAGCCAAAAGGCTGCTTCTTCAGCTTTTCCAGCAGCAGGCCGTAATGTTTTAGGGTTCCCAGCAACAATATATCAGTAGTCCCTTCCAAATACAGCGCCTCTCGCTTTACGGCGGCTTCGCCTCCTTTGGCCAGCATTTCCTGCTTGATGATATTGGCTGCTATACAAGGTATCTCTTTCAGTTTAATACAGCGAAAAACAGCCTTCGGCAATAGATAGACAAAGGCTGCGGAATCAACCGCTATTTCCTGCAGAAGCCGCTGGGCTTCCCGGCGGTCATGTATTAATACGGCATGGTGCCCCTGCTGCATCAAGGCTTCCTCCCCGTGATATATTAGTAAGTAAGGAGTTAGAGGTAAGGGATTTAAGTTGTTTCCTACTACATCTTACTATTCAAGCCCCTACTAACTCACTTTTCATCATTGGTTGTGGCCCCTGGCTTCGTACTTGTTGCTTCCCCTGTTTTCATCGGTGGTTGTGGCCCCCGGGCCATAGGAAATCAGTATTCAAAATTACTGATGGTAAGCTCCTTATTTTTAAACTTGGGGCATTGTTCGTTATATTCACAGTTGCGGCAGACCCGGGACAGGTTGTCGGCCCGGTGCAGCCTCTCGCCTAGAAAGCTCATATCCTGCCTAATGTTGCGATGTTCATAAACTGCCCGGCTGATCAAGTCTATTTCCAGGGGATTGAAATGAGCGCGGGGCAGGATTTCCCGAGCCAGGCGGGAGCCGAAGGAGGCGTGGTCAATTCCGGTTCTATATTCCTGCCATTTACCGATATCATGCAACAAACCGGCGGCATATATCACTTCTTTCCCCGCTAGCTTACCACTTAGACCACTTTCTTTAACGAAATAAGCCAAAAGGTTCTGTTCCAGTATTAAAATGTAGGCTATCCGGGCAACATTGAGGTGGTGCTGGAAATCGTGCTGGCAAAATTTGGGTTCAAGCTCTTCTTCGTGATTGCGGCGCATATATTCGGTATAAAACTCGTCATTTATCAGTAGTTCTACTCTCTTCAATTATTTTCACCCCCTGAGCAGTTTTACTGTTGACTGGTATTAGTTATATTAAACATATTAGTAAAAAATCCTTCCCTTTTATGGGGAAAATTTGCCTTTGGGTGATTTTTCAGGGGAAACCCCAGGCAGGCGGCATGGGGACGGTTCTTTTGCCTGCAGCTAGTGTTTTTGTCCTCAGGCCTGGCTCATTATTTCTTCGAATTCTTCGCCTTCCATGGTTTCCTGTTCTATCAAGCGGGCAGCTACCTGGTGCAGTTTATCCATATTTTCCTGCAGTATTTTTTCGGCCTTCTTGTAACTGCTTTCCATATAGTGGCTGGCTTCTTTATCTATAGCATAGGCAATGGCGTCAGAATAGTTGCGATCCCGGGAAATATCCCGTCCCAAGAAGACTTCTTCACTTTTATGACCGAAGGTAAGCGGCCCTAATTCTTCCGACATGCCGAATTCGGTTATCATCTTGCGTACTATACCGCTGGCCCTTTCCAGGTCATTCTGGGCTCCGGTGCTGATGTCATTTAGTACCAGAGCTTCGGCCACCCGCCCGCCCAGGAGGGTGGTAACCTCGTCCAACAGGTAGGATTTGGTGATGTAATTGCGGTCTTCTTCCGGCAGCAAGAGGGTATATCCCCCGGCCCGCCCCCGCGGAATAATCGAGATTTTATGCAATTTGTCCGTATGAGGCAGGAAATAACTTACTAGCGCATGCCCGCCTTCATGATAAGCCACCAGTCGTTTTTCTTTTTCGGAGATAACCCGGCTTTTCTTTTCCGGGCCGGCCAGTACTCTTTCGATGGATTCCTCCAGTTCTTCCATACCGATTTTATTCTTGTTGCGGCGAGCGGTGAGCAAGGCGGCCTCATTGACCATATTGGCCAGGTCAGCTCCGGTAAAACCGGGAGTGCGCTTGGCTAATATTTCCATGTTAATGTTATCATCCAGGGGTTTATTCTGGACATGAACCCCTAGTATGGCTTCTCTGCCTTTAACATCAGGTTTATCTATCAATATATGCCGGTCAAATCTTCCTGGCCGCAAGAGCGCCGGGTCCAGTATGTCCGGGCGATTGGTGGAAGCCATGACAATAATGGCTTCACCGGTACTGAATCCATCCATCTCCACCAGCAATTGGTTCAAGGTCTGTTCTCTTTCATCATGTCCACCGCCCAGACCAGCTCCCCGCTGGCGTCCAACGGCATCAATTTCATCAATGAAGACTATACAGGGGGCGTTTTTCTTAGCCTGTTCGAAGAGGTCGCGGACTCGGGCTGCACCTACGCCAACAAACATCTCCACAAAGTCGGAACCGCTGATGGAGAAGAAAGGTACTCCGGCTTCGCCGGCCACGGCCTTGGCCATCAGGGTTTTCCCCGTTCCGGGAGCGCCGTAAAGCAGAACCCCACGGGGAATCTTGGCTCCGATTTGAATAAATTTCTGCGGGTTTTTCAGGAATTCTACTACTTCCTGCATTTCCTCTTTGGCCTCTTCCGCTCCGGCCACATCCTTAAAGGATACTTTTACATCCTCTCCGCTCATCAAGCGGGCTTTGCTTTTGCCGAATTGCATAACCCGGCCTCCGCCACCCTGGGTCTGGTTCATAATGAAGAGCAGGAAGACCACCAGAATAATTATGGGAAATAGCGTAGTAAGCAAGGTCATCCATATGGAAGGGGGCGGCACGGGTTGGGTAGTGTAATCTACCTTCTTTTCCCGCAATAACTTGATAATGTCAGATTCCTTGGAAACCGTGGCAGTAAATTTGCTGTTATTTTTTAACTCTCCGCTAAGGTTATAAACCAACTCGGCTACTTCTACACGAACCGCCTTCACCTGACCCTGTTCCACCATCTGGTAGAATTGCGGCTCGCTGAGTTCCTTGATTTCTATATCCGAGCGGCTTACCATTTTCATGGCAAAGAGAGCCAGGAGTACTATAAGAATATATAGTGCGATGTTTTTTAGAGCTCTATCCAAAATACTTCCTCCCCATAAAAACCTGGAGAATTTGCGTCATATTGTAGCATACTAAGCCTTTCTTTTCAATTACGCCTGAAGCGGCAAAATTTATGAGCGGCTGCAAAATGGCATACTTACTATTTGCAAAAAGTTATTTATATTCATTGGCTTGTATAAATATACCGCTCAGCTCCCTTTATGGCGACCGTAGGGAGCATCAGTTGTACCCGCAGGGTGCGTCCTTAATAGCAACCGAAGGCTGTGTAGGGAACGACCCTCGTGTCGTTCCGAATCAGGCGTAACAAGCTAATAGCGACCGCAGGGTGAGGGGTACAACCACCAATGAAAATGTGCTGGCCTTATATAGGGGGGCCGTTTCTAACGCAGATCAACGCAGATTTAATATGATTTTTCTTTTATTATTTTGTGAATCATAAAAATCAGAGTCCTTCAGCGTCTAAAAATCTACTTCTTATTGATTAATCATGTGTTTTCCTTTCTAATTATCAGTATTCTACAGCTCTCTGCATCTACTTCAGCCAGGCGGGATACTCGATAACCAACTATGGCATATACAGTTTCCCCTGAAGTCAACAAGGGAACCCGGTCTCTTTGCTCTAGGGGCAGCTTGATATCTATAAAATAATCTTTTACTTTCTTGCTGCCCTTCATTCCCGAAGGCTGAAAACGGTCTCCGGGCTGGCGCGAGCGTAAGACCAAAGGCTGTTTAAGTTTATCATAATCCAGGCAAGAAGATAAGCCCGGTTGAAAAGTTACCGGCTGGCCCAGCTCTATAATATAGCTTTCTCCGGTTTCGGGAATACTAAGCCTTCCCGGGACGGAAATCGGATAGCAAAAACTTCCTTCTCGCAAGGGCCGGTTCGTGAAGTGCAATTCCTGGTAAACGCTGCTGACCCGAAGGCCTTGTTTTAGCTGAATATATTTGGAGGAACCGCTTTGGTCAAGTAAGCGGAGTATTCTTTGTACATCCTTGAGCTCCCAACCGCTTTCACCTCGGAGACGAGCCAAAGCTTCTAGAATAAGCCGTTTTTGCAGAGCCGGGTGCTCCTCACCCAGGGCTTTCTTGTCCAAAACTATTACACCGGGTTCCTGCCAGAGTAACAGCTTATCCCAGGAGAAATGAAGCTGTTTTTCCAAATAATCATTCTCATCGCGGGCAATCCCGGCCAGTTGGTTCAGGCTTTCCATAATGCGGGGGTTGTAGGCCTTTTGCAGGTAGGGTATGAGTTCACAGCGAATACGATTACGCAAAAATTTCAAATCATTATTACTCTGATCCAGGCAATAGGGGATTTGGTTTTCATCCAGGTAATGAATAATTTCGGCCTTGGACAAGGCTAATAGGGGGCGAAGCAGTTGGCCTTTCCGGGGCATAATTCCACGCAGCCCTTTAAGCCCGCTTCCCCGGAGTAGGTGCAGCAGGACGGTTTCCGCCTGGTCATCCTGGTGATGGGCAGTGGCAATATAATCAGCCTGGAGTTCCTCCAATTGCTCAAAAAAATACCGGTAACGGCAATCCCGCCCGGCTTCTTCCAGGGTCTTTTTCTCCTGAAGGGCCAGGGCCCGGATATCGGCTTGCCGGGAATAGAAATCTATTCCCCAATTACGACAGTGCTCGCGGACAAACTCCTCTTCCGCAGCGGCTTCCGGTCGCAATCCATGATTGAGATGAAGGACTGCCAGGCCTAAATCCATTTCCGTTGTTAATTTATGCATAATATGAAGCAGAGCCATGGAATCCGGTCCACCGGAAACACCCAGCAAAACCTTTTTCCCGGGCTCCAGCAGCTTTTCTTCCCAGATATATTCTCTAACTTTGCGCAGCATTATCTTTCTCCACCATTAAGAAATCTCCTAGTCTAATGCTACCCAAGTTTCCCCCTTTGTCAAACCATGATATCAGGTGCAAAAAGCGATAAAATATTCACTGCAATTCTACGCGAAGACAGATTACAGTCATATCATCGGCGGGTTTTCCTTTGCACATGCCCAGGGCTTTATTCATAATCATTTCTGCCAAGAGTTGTGGGTCGCTTTCGTCCACCTGGCTTAAAAAGTCTATTATCCAGGTTTCATTAAACTGCCGAGACACCTCCAGAACTCCGTCACTTACCATGACCAGAATATCCCGGGGGCAGAGGCTGTGTCTTTCGCTTACTACATCTACATTCTCCAATATTCCTATGGGCAGGGAGTGGGCGCTTATCATCCCCACCTTTTTATCTCTTTTTATATAGGAGGGCGCACTGCCCACTTTGATGAAATCGGCATCCCCGCTATAGAGATCAACCATGATCATATCCAGGGTGGCAAAGCTCTCCTGGGCTGAACGAAGGAGCAATACAGTATTTATAGTGTTTAGCGCTACATCGCGCTGGAAGCCGCTTTCCAAAAGATTTTCCAGCAGTCTTACTGTAGCCTGGCTATCACCGCAGGCTTTCTCCCCCACCCCCATTCCATCACTGAGGGCTATTAATTCTTTGCCTTCTTTAAGACTGGCTATGGTAAAGCTATCACCGCAAACCGCTTCCTTACCCACTTGCACCACCCCGCTGTTTATCTTGTAGCTGCAAGCTCGGCTCATGGTAAATTTGCACTGTCCCCAGGCCCGGAAACGGGGACAGGTTTTTTCACAAACCTCCATCCTTTCTCCCAGGATGTTGGAGAAAGCGGGAGCAATAATATTTTGGCAAAATTCCCCTTCGCGACAAGGATCGGCCACTACATTCAGCAATAATTGCCCGTTACTGCGCAGAGGAGTCATTTCTTTTATTTTAAGACCTTGTTGTTTGCTTTCTCTCAATAACTGTTCTCTGAGCTCCAGGTCAAATTCAGCTTTTACATCAATTTCCTGAGCCAGGTTTTTAATCAGCTGGCTGACCCCTTTGAGCTGGGTAGCCACCAATTCCCGGGATTCGCAAAGTTTGTCAGACCAGTACTCGTTCAAGAGCAGGCGATCAAAGAGGTAGTTTATAGTGCTTATCATTTCCCGGGCATAAAGGCAACGCCGTTTAAAATCGCGGGGGGCTTTTTCATAGCTGAGCTCAGCTTTTTCCACAATAGAGAATAGTTCCAAAATCTGCTGGGAGCTATGGTAAGAATCCCGGCCCCAGCAGATATCATAGCGCGAGCATTTCTCACAAAAGTTTTGCGAAACCTGTTCATAAAGGTAATTAAGATAGGCTACCTGGTTGTTTTTTCTTTTCACTTCCATTTCCCCGCTAAAACTGCTGCTCAGCTCTTCAAAAACTGCTGCCAGGTTTTGGATGCGGGTGCGAGTACTTTCCTCCAGCTGCTTGTCAATTATTTCACCTTGCTCCCTGAGGCGACTGCTCAAGGGCCCCAGGGCTTGCAGGGGCATTTTATCCTGCAATGACTCCGGCAGGAGGAAAAATAAGAGGCTAGCTATGGCTGTTTCCCATATCCCCAGAACGGTGGCCTGAGTTTCCGGTATAAACATGGACAGAGCCATAGTTCCCAGCATGAAGCCCAAAACAATGCCCAGGCGGCCCAGATTTCTAAACAGCCCGGCAAGAAGACCGGAAACAGCATACATACCCAGGCTCTGGGCAAAAATGCTAGAAGAAATAGAAGGAATGATTCCCGTCATTACTCCTACTATGGTTCCCCCGCCACTGCCCCACAATAGAGCTGCCAGCATTATTCCCAGTCGGCAGATTATGCTGCTGACACTTAAGCCCGCTATCTCAATATTATTTAAACCCATGACCAGGCCTATGCCCAGAACTAAAAAGGCGGCAAACTCCTCAAAATTCAAACTGGCTAGAGCTTTCCTCTGGGCTATGGCTTCATGGGCAACCATAAAAACGAAGCCAAGAACGCCGGCTATCACCGCTTCAAAAACCACTACCATTTCAGCATATAAGGTAAATTCTCCCCCCAGGAGAAAAAGGCTCTTGCATACAAATAGCACAGAAATGCTGACTAGAGGCAGCATCCACCAGGCTCTTTCCGGCGATATTTTCAGCCGGTTTAGCACTGCCAGCAATATAACTAAACTAATTATACTGCTGCCTAAAGCAAAACCATGCAATACACTGGCCAAACCCAGGCTGGCAAATGCCAACAATAGAAAGGCCCGGCCTTTCTCATTTCTGCCGAAAACAGCCAGATAGGCGTAAACAAAGGGGAGCAAATCGCCCAGAACGAAAGCCCGGGACAAAATCAACGCTCCCACCGCCAAGAGCAGGTTTTCCAGGTTTAGCAGCGAGTGAAGAACAGTGGAACCTTCTTTTCTTATAAAATCTCTTAAATAAGCTTGTCCCCTTCCTGATCTTTCTTTAAAATTCTGCATCCACTCATGCTTTTTGCCCCGGGGTCTATTGCCTGCTTTCTCAGCCACTCTCTGATAAGGATAAATCTCCGTTTTCCCCAGCATTTTATCCCCCATCTCCGAACTTCTAATTTAGCTTTAGATAATTATGGCTTGTTTAAAGCCTTGTCCACCTATTATAAGCAAGAGATGCTGGTAAATTTTGTAATTTGTGGGCGACTGCCTGTTTTTTCTTTATACAAAATCTGCTGGGAAAATGCTATCTTTGCTATTTTCCCTGAGCTTTTTGGGACACGGGGACAGGTTCCTTGTCCCAGAAACTGATCGCTCTTCTTACTAACCCCCATGGCCACAACCTTAATAGTGACACCCGCAGGGTGGAGCACCAGGAGTACCCGCAGGGTGAGGGCCACAACCATTGATGAAAAGTGGGTTAGGTGAGCAAAAAAAAAGGAGACCCGATTTCGGAACCTCCTCTGCTAAATAGCATCATATTAGCCAGCTATGAAATCATAGCTAATTTATCCATACAGGGTATGCAAAATAAAACATTCAGCCCATCCAAGGATGAGTTGTACGGGAAAAAACTATTTTTTCAAATAAATAAACCAGTAGAACATAGCTACAAATATAGAGCCACCTACGATGTTCCCCAATGTTACCGGAATCAGATTGGCAGTGATAAAATTGCCATAGGTGAAGAAAGCAGTTACCTGATCCGCAGTCATATTAAAAACTGAAACTGCCGTTCCATCAGCCCCTACCTTGGTGGCAGCTGCTACCAGTTCGGGGTTGTTCTGAGCAATGGTAATTCCCATGGGAATAAAGAACATGTTGGCAACACTATGCTCAAATCCACTGGATACGAAAGCCATAATGGGGAAGAAGATACCGAAGATCTTCCCGATAATTTCCTTGGAAGCAAGGGCCACCCATACGGCCAGGCAAACCAACCAGTTACAACCAATGGCCCGGAAAAATGCTTGCCCCCAGGTTAACGACAATTTAGCTTTGGCAATGCCCAGGGCCTTTATTCCATGGGCACTGATTGCGGTGGCAACAGCACCATCACCCCAGAATCCACCATAAAAAATGATGTATACTAGCAATACTGAACCTACAAAGTTGGCCAGAAAAACAACCACCCAGTTGTAGAGCAGTCCGCCCCAGGAGGATTGTCCATTCAAAGAGGAAATACAACAGAACATACAGTTACCGGTAAATAATTCGGAACCAGCAATAACAACCAACATCAGGCCTACGGAGAAGACTGCTCCAAATAGGAACTGTCCGCCCGAGGTATCTGAGGCTGCCATCGAGCCTATCTTGGTAGCCAGGTTAGCTCCAAATCCAATATATACGCCGGCCAGGATTCCCAAAACAAACATTTTAATAATTGGTAATTCACATTTTGCTTTTCCAGCATTAGCTGTAGCCACTGCAATTTCGGCAGGAGTCAGAAAATTCATTAGCTCATTCACTCTCCCTTTGTTTTTTTGATTCTCGTACATAGCAAATAGATACCAAATTCTCAAGTATTTTTACCGTTATAGCAAAATACCCTCTGTAGAACGCTGGAATTGATGAAGATGTCCCAGCAAGAATCAAGATTATATTCCGGAACCTGTAAAACCCGACCGGAATATAATTTTCTCTTGTGCTTCGTTCTTCCCTCCTTCCTTTTTGTTCCCAGTAACTGTTAAGTTCCTCGAACAGTTACTTTTAACAATACTCAAGTATGCTTCTCTCTCGTCTACCATACCCGAGTTTATTGCCCTGAAGAATACTCCCAACCTTTCCTTTTCTACAAAAAATGATAAAAACCTGCGCAGAAAAATTAATTATTTATATTTGTTATGTTAATCATAAAATTTCATTATGCCAAGCTCCAAATAACCCCTTCCAGCAGGTCACTTTCGCTAACAGTGATTTCTCCTTTTTCTAATATATCCATTAATAGCAAGACTATCCGGGTTCCCCAGGGAATAATATCGGCTCGTTCCGGCTGCAAACCCGGCAAACGCCGGCGAAGATTCAGGGGCATTCTTTCCAGCATGTTATAGATATCCGCAATTTCCTCTCGCTTTAAAAGCTGCCCGTGAACCAGACTGGGATCGTATTGCAACAGGGAGTGTTTAATAGCTACCAGAGTGGTTGCAGTTCCCCCAACCATAACCAGCGGATGGGGAGCAAGGTCGTTTTTATGAAAGGCCAGGGGGGACATCACGGCGTTTATTTCAGTTATTTTCAGGTTCTGCTCCATAGCCCTTACTGCTCCTAGAGGAAGGGATAAGAAGATAGGTTCTGCTCCTTCTAGAATCAATTCCAGGCTTCCCCCACCCAAATCCGCTACCAATGGTGACTCCAAATAGGGTAATCCCCGGCTTACCCCCAGGTAGCTCAGCCGAGCTTCTTCCTCGCTACTTATTACCTGAATCTGCATCGCGGTTTTTTTCCAGGCGCTCCGCAGAAATTCTTCCTGGTTTTCCGCTTCGCGCAAGGCACTGGTGGCTACCACCCGGTAACATTCTACTGCCATTTCTTCAACGATATTTTTGAAAGCCTCCAAACAATATATGTTCCGTTCTATAACATCCTCTTGGATATGAATAGCGTTTTTGAGGCCTTCCCCTACCCGGGTAGTCCTGGTTTCACGATGAAGTGACCGCAATCCTTCCGGGCTGATATCAGCTATCAGTAAACGGCAGGAATTGGTTCCAATATCTATAGCCGCACAACGCAATAAGTCTAACTCCTTTTCATCAAATAAGACTTGCTTCAGGTGGAGTTTTAACTCCACCTGAAGCTTAGCCGCACTTATCCAGGGACTAACTCGCTCTTACTCCCGCCTATAGGGGCGGGAGTCTTAGAGCGAGTTAGTCATCGGATAAAAAAGCACTTCCTACGGGAAGTGCTTCCTGTTATCTGCTAAATATTAATTAAAGCGGTTACGCTTCCTGGGTTCCATTTTATTCTTAAGTGGCTGCATTCTCTCATCACTTTCTTTAAGAAACTTGGCAATCTTGTCATCCAGACTTATCGGGGTAGCAGTGTTGTCTTTACCTACAGAGCTATTACTATAGCGGTTGCCTGCAACACGGCTGCTCCGGTAATTCCTCTCGAAAGCTTTGGGTTCACTTTTCGGGGGAGGGGATACCTGCTTTATCGAAAGCCCAATCTTTTTCCCCGCAACATTAAGTACCTTAACCTTGACACTTTCGCCTTCTTTGATAAAATCCTTAACATCTTTTACATAGGTGTCGGCTATCTCGGAGATGTGAACCAGCCCAACCACACCTCCTGGAAGTTCAATAAATGCTCCAAACTTGGTGATTCCCTGCACCTTTCCTTCCATTATGCTGCCAGGTACAATATTAGTTTGTTCAGTAGGCATAAAGCTAAAGAGCCCCCTCAAAATATACTATTTCAATTGTATAAAATGCCCATGCAGTAGTCAACAGCAAAGGGGGTTAATTATGGTCTTTCTTCTTTGAGGGGAATAATAATTTTCTCTCCTTTTTTTACCATACCCAATTGCTCGCGAGCGATTTTCTCAATCGCAACTACGCTATCCATCTCTTTTAGTCTGGCTTTTAGTTCCTGGTTCTTCATTTCCAATTCTTTTTTTTCCTGCTCCAGCCTGTATCGTTGCCCATTCATTTGGTAAATGATTTTGAGTTTGGGAGCAACTATCATAAGCATAAGGCCACATAAGACTCCGACAAGCATGAATCTCCATATACCCTTGCGTTCCAGCTTATTCTTCGCCATCCTCTTCTTCTCCTTTAAAAAGGCCCAGTGTATCTCCGGGAAGTATAATTACTACTTCATAACCCTTGGACCGTGCCCGGTTAAATAGAGTAGCTACGGACAATTTTATTATTCGGGGTACAATGGCTAAATTCCTGCCCGGGAAAAATATTTTTTAATTCCCACTATCACCCGGGGGCGGAGTTTTACCTTTGTCTTTTTGGGCTTTCCAGTAGCAGAAGAGGTGCAAAAAAGGGCTTCTAATAGCTCGGGCCAGCCCGGAAGAAAACTCTACACTTCCCTGGGCAGCTCGAGAAAGGATAGGGGTCATGTACCGCGACAGATAACGGAAATAGATAGCGATCCCACAGGCCAGGGCCAGGAGAACATAGAGCCGCATTTCCGCTCCGTTTATCAGCAGAAGAAAAGCAAAAACAATTAAAAGGAGAATAACCCACAATATCAAATCGATTAAATATAGCCAATACCTGCCTATCCTGGCTTTTCTAACGGTTAAGTGATAATAATGAAAAAGACCGCCGCTGAATATGCCCAGTATCAGGGTCAGGAAAAAGGCTTTTAGCTGGCCCAAAAGCACGGACAAAAGGCACTCCCCCTCCATGCTGCATTAATGGTTACTAATTATTTGAGCAAGCGGTTGATAATACTTTTTCCTTTAGCCTTGATATCGGTACCGGGAGCCTTGTACTCGATAATGTCTATATTGCCTTCCAGGGCCACCCGGCCTTGCTCCAGGTTCAGGGTGCCAATATGCAAGTCCTGGCCAATTATGTAGATGTTACCCTGTTCGCTTTCAAGAATTATTTTTTCTTCATCAAAATTATTAACATTTTTAATTCCGGTAAGTTCCATATTCCTGCGGTTGCTCAATTTAATGGAATGTTCCGCCATTTAGCCCGCCTCCTTATATAATGGTCCATATATAATGGTCTATGAAAAAATATGCGGGCCAGGGTAAATTTATTCCTCTAATGGTTGGGTCTGACGAAGAGACGGGGTTAGGCTGACAAAAAGGACGGGGTTGTTGACGCATTCGCAATCGAATGTGTCAACAACCCCGTCCCCCTATCTTTTTATTCAATAATTCGGTACAGATTCCCGGCATCTGCTGCCTTTATATTTTCCTTAATATCCAGAACCTCATAAACAACCGTTTTCTCTCCCATACGCAGGGTAATTATATCCCCAATTTTGACTTCACTAGATGGCTTGGCTACCCTGCCATTTAGCAAGACCCTCTCGCTCTCAGCAAAATCCTTGGCCAGGGTTCGCCGCTTAATTATTCGTGATACTTTTAGATACTTGTCCAAACGCATTTTAAACCAGAGCGTCTTTTAGGGCTTTGCCTGCTTTAAAGGCAGGAACTTTAGTGGCCGGGATGTTAATTTCCTCGCCGGTTTGTGGATTTCTTCCCTTCCTGGCCTGTCTGGCTCTAACTTCAAAAGTGCCAAAGCCTATTAATTGAACTTTATCGTCCTCTTTTAAAACCCCTTCTACCGTATCGAAGAAAGCATTGACCACTTTCTCCACATCTTTTTTGGTCATCCCAGTTTTTGCTGCTACCTGACCTACTAATTCCGTCTTATTCAAGAAGCTATCCCTCCTCTTTTGTATTTGGCATATTGTGGCTATTCGCCGCCTCTTTACAATTTCCTTCTTCTTGAGAAAAAATCTTGTATTTATAGGGCAACTTTCTGGAATATCATAAACCTTTAGTCTTGGCTTCGTCCCAAATTTGATCTAATTCCTCCAGTCCATAATCGGCAAAATCCTTCCCTTCCGCCTTTATCTTTTTTTCAATGTAATTAAAACGGGCGGTAAACTTGTCATTGCAGGATTGCAGGGCTTCTTCCGGGTCTATGTTTTTAAGGCGGGCTACATTTACCAGGGCAAAAAACACATCCCCCATTTCTTCTTTAATCTCTTCCGGCTTAGTAGCGGCTACGAGTTCCTCTACTTCCTCCTTGAATTTTTCCAGGGCTCCTTCTACCCCGGGCCAGTCAAAACCTACCCGGGCAGCTTTTTCTTGCATTTTTTCCGCCCGCATCAAGGCCGGTAAGAAAATTGGAATACCCTCCAGCAGATATTTCTTGCCTTCTTTTTTCTTAAAACTTTCCCAATGAACCATAACCTCATCACTGCTTTTCAAGTCCATATGGCTGAATACATGAGGATGGCGGGCAATCATTTTTTTCTTGACTGTATCAGCCACTCCGGCAAAATCGAAATGGCCCTCCCTTTCCGCCAGGGCGGCATGGAATACCACTTGCAATAGTAAGTCTCCCAATTCCTCCCTTAATTTATGCATATCCTGCATTTTGATAGCTTCAATTACCTCATAGCTTTCCTCAATCAGATATCTCTGCAGGGATTCATGGGTCTGTTCACGATCCCAGGGACAGCCATCAGGTGCCAGAAGCCGATCCATTACTTCCAGCAGTGCCTCTATTGCTTGTCCGCTTTTACTCAAAATCTCACCTCCAACCCATCGCCAGGATAGGATTTCTAAAACCATTGTTTAACCATTGTTTAACCATTGTTTAACTATTGTTTAACCATTGTTTAACTATTGTTTAACCATTGTTTAACTATTGTTTAACTATTGTTTAACCATTGTTTAACTATTGTTTAACCATTGTTTAACCATTGTTTAACCATTGTTAATCTCGGCCGCTTATGCGCTTCAACATATTTATATCCAATTCTCTAATTAGGAATAGCAGTATTCCGTAGAGCAAAACTCCCAGGGATATAGCAATCAGGGTGGCCAGATGCGATCTTATATCGGCTGCCACCAGGGTTGTATAGGAGAATTGTACGGCTAGGCCCATCAAAACCGTAATCAGGCTTATCTTCAACATTCGACCCTTTTCATAGCTGATCCCGGTAAGCTTTCTTAGATAAATAATGTTGAGAAAAGAACCGATAAGGAAGGCCAGCACGGTTCCAATGGCGGCTCCCTTAATGTTCAGCATCGGAATACCGGTAAGGCTGTAGTTGAAGATAACCTTAAAAACACCGGTTATAACCAGGTTGCGCATGGCAATCTGCGGCTTGCCTATACCTTGCAGACCGGCACTGGATAGTTGGAAAGCAGCTAGAACTATGCAGGAGAAAGCCAGGGGTTCAAGGGGTAGCCCGGCTGACGGGGTGGCATAGAGCAAATCGCAAATCGGAAAGGCCAGAACATAAAGCCCGGCAGCACAGGGAAGAGAAATAATCATTCCAGCCCGGAAGCCATAATTTAAACGATCATTTAAAAGTTTACGCTCGTTGCGGGCCAGGGCTTCCGATACTGCCGGTACCAGGCTGGTGGCTATGGAAATGGTAAATATGGTGGGAAGGCTGATTAAGACAGCGGCCATTCCCGCCAGTTCACCATAGAGGGCGGTAGCCTGAGAAGTGGCATAACCGGTGGCCATCAAGCGCCCGGGGACGATAATGGCGTCCAACATCTGTACCAGGGGAAGTACCACCGCTCCAAAGGAAACCGGGATGGCCAGGCGCACCATTTCCTGGCCCAGTTCTACAGAAGTGCTTCCTGAATAGGCCAGCATTTCTCCGGAGCGCCTTTGTGCTTTGCGGAAAGAATAATAATAGCCGAGCAGGACCAGCAGCCCTATTATGCCCCCTACTACCGCACCAAAGGTGGCTCCTGCCGCCGCATATTCCAGACCGCGGGGGAAAAGCAAAAAAGCCAGGATTAAGACCGCCGTAACCCGAAATAATTGTTCTATAACCTGGGAAACCGCTGTGGGGATCATGGATTGATGTCCCTGGAAATAACCTCGGAAAACCGACATCAAACCAGCGAAGAATATGGCCGGAGCCACGGCCAGAATAGGATAATAGGCCCGGGGTTCTTTTAATACCGAATTGGCTATAAAGGAGGCCGATTGCATAACCAGCAGGGTAAGTAAGAATCCAAAAACCAGTAGTATCAAAAGGGATACCCGGAAGATCTTCCGGCTGTCGCCGGAATAGCCCTGGGTTTCTTTACGTGAGACTAGCACTGATATGGCTACGGGAACTCCGGCGGTGGCCAGGGAAAGAATAGTGGTATAGATGGGGTAGGCCATTTGATACAGCCCCATTCCTTCACCGCCAATCAAGCGGGCCAGGGGAATACGATAAATTGCTCCCATTATTTTGCTGATGGCTCCAGCAATACTGAGAACCATGGCCCCTTTTAGAAAGTTTTGCTTCTCTTGCATCTATACCCTCCCTGTTTCATGAGCTTTATTATAACACAGTGCATATTGGCAGAATTAGCATACAAAATTTAAATTTGATTCTACTTCAACTCACTTTTCATCGGTGGTTGTGGCCCCTGGGCCATGGGTTGTTAATAAGAAAATAAGATTTAGACGCAGAAGGACGCTGACCCTTCGGGCGCAGATTAACGCTGATAGTTATAAGAAAACAATCTGCGAAAATCTTAATAAATCATTGTAAATCAGCGTCAAAAAAAATCCAATCCTTATTGTTTCTGTTTTCATTGGTGGTTGTGGCCCCTGGGCCATGGGGGGTTAGGTAGAAAAGTAAGGGGTGAGGTATTCAATTTATTTCCTACTACATCTTACTGTTCAAACACCTACTAACCCACTTCGCTGGTTGTGGCTGTCCTCAGCAAAAAAAAGCGATCTTGCTTAATCAAGACCGCTTCTTGCTTGAATCCTATGAATTACTGCTCCATCTGTTTGGCCAGGAATCCGGCGGCGGTTTCCGCCAGCTTTACTTCCATATCCCCCATCTTAACGGCTTCCTTGCTTACTATGATAACGGCGCCGATGGGATCCCCTTGAGTTATTATCGGAGCAATTACTTGTGCTTTGATGGTATATTCCCGGTCATCATTCTGAATAACATGCAGGTTGTCGTCATCTGGAGCATCCAGGTCATTCATGATCAGGGTGCTTCTTTCATCAATAGCCCTCTCCACCGCTTTGCCGATAGCTTTACTTAGGAACTCTCTTTTATTGGCTCCGGCTACGGCAATAATCACATCCCGGTCAGCTATCATAGAGATATGACCAATGGTCTCGTTTAGCGAGTCCGCATACTCTTTAGCAAAATCCCCTAGCTCTCCTATGGGTGAATATTTCTTTAAAATAACCTCACCTTCACGGTCAACGAAAATTTCCAGAGGGTCTCCCTCGCGAATGCGTAATGTTCTGCGAATTTCCTTGGGAATAACAACCCTTCCCAGGTCGTCAATGCGGCGTACAATTCCGGTTGCTTTCAATTTACTCTATCCCTCCTTTTCAAGAGTTATTTGGATTCTTAATTTCTTTTTCATTGATAGTATATAACTCAAAATACCCTTTTATTCACTTTTTACCATCAAGCTGCGAAAAAATTGCGTGCAAAGTTTTCCCTATGAGTTATAAAAAGTTTCTGCTGCCATATTTAACATTGATTCTATTGCGAAAAGTTATTAATATTCATTGGCTTGTATAAATATACTGCTCAGTATACCCATAATATCAATCGCAGGATATGTAGGGAACGACCCCCGTGTCGTTCCGAATCAGGCGCAACAACCTTAATAGCGACTGCAAGGCATTGTAAGGGCGGTCTTCGACCGCCCGCTTTCACCTTCAGTAGTTACCCGCAGAATGATTTACGCTGAAACTATCTTATAAAATCTTAGTTAATCAGCGTTAAAAAAATTCGCCTTTGTTGCTTTCCCTATTTTCATCCCCTTGACACTGACACTGAGTATCATCTCGTTATATTAACTGCCATAGTGGTTAAACTATGAAGAAGAAAGATGGGGAGCTGTTTTTTGTGTTTAGAATCAGCCATTTTCAACTATACTGCATACTACTGCTGCTGGTAGGGCCGGTTGCTTTCCTAGAAACGCCCAATATATTAATAATTCACCTGGGCTGCAATGCTTGGCTGGCGGCGATTGGCGCCATCGTACCAGGTATATTACTGGCAGCTATGTTCCAATACATTATTAAAAAGAGCAGCCAGCCCTTTCCCCTGCTCCTGGAAGAACACCTGGGGAAAATATTGGGGAAAATATTGGGATTCTTATACATCCTGGCCTTTCTCCTGGCCAGCAGTTTTACCCTGCGCCTTTTTGTGGATTTCATAGTAACCAATGTCCTGCCTCAAACCCCGATCAGCGTGTTTATCGGAGTACTCTTGCTGGTAGGCTTTGTGGCTATTAAAAGCGGGCTGGAAAACCTGGCCCGCTGCTGTGAACTGGTTGTCATCCTGGGATTACCCTTTGCTTTTCTCATTTTTCTAGCAGCCATTATAGAGAACTGGAACCCGGGGAATCTTCTTCCTTTCGCCCGTATGGATTTAACTTCTTTTAGCCTGGGGCTATCATCCTGCAGTTATGTCCTGGGTAAGATGCTCCCGGTATTAAGCCTGGCCTTTTTTTGTCCCCGCCAGAAAAAGATCCGCCAGGTCATGCTTCTGGTAATCTTTAGCTATGTGGCTCTCATGTTAGCTACCACCCTGGCCACGCTGATGACGCTGGATACAACCATGTCCAACATTGCTACTTTCCCTACTTTCTCTACCATCCGTTTGTTACATATTGCTGACTTTATCCAAAATATAGATATTGTCTTTATCGGTATCTGGATACTGGGCGTATTCGGCTCGGTCAGCATCCCCTGGTTTATGGCTTGCTATACCACCCAGCAGCTTTTCGCTTTAAAAGATTACCGCTTTTTAGCTGCTCCTTCTTCTCTCATCATTGGCGTTTTTTCCATATTGATGAGCAAAAACATTATGGAACTCCTGGCAGTCAGCATGCATATTATTCCACTGCTGTATTCCTTTGCCTTTATACTGCTTCCTTTTTTGCTCTTTCTCTTAACCCTTTTTAAAGCTTATCCTGAATCCGAAACATTAGCTGAGCCTGAAGCAAAAGCAGAAAGTTCTGCATAATTTGCCTCTTTTTCGTTTAAGCTAGAAAAATGGAATCAAGATGAATATTTTTGGGGGATAAGAATGCGCTTTATTAAAAGCAAGAAACCAGAAAAAATAGACATCCCTCCCGGCGAACTGGTAGAGCAAGCCCTTTCCCCGGTCTTACAGGATAACCGGGAAAAACTAAAGACCTTGCTTACGGGCTGTTCCGATGTGGTAATGCGGGATTTTATGCTCGCGAGTCATTCCCCCATCCCGGGCTTGCTGCTCTATTTTGACGGGCTGGTGGATAAAGAACAAGTAGCTCTTCATCTCTTGCAGCCACTGTTGACGGAACAGGGCGGAGATAGCTCAGAAAATTTATCCCCGGATGAGATGTTAAAGCGGGTTCAATACCGCATCCTCTCCATCAGCGAAGTCAAGACCTTGAGCAATATTGAAGAGTTGCTGCATCACATCAGTTCCGGGGATACAGTATTATTAATAGACGGTTGTTCCTCGGGGTTGGTGGCGGGTACCCGCTCCTGGCAGAGCCGGGGTATACAAACCCCGGAAAACGAGATTACCATTTTTGGTCCCAAAGAGGGTCTCTCTGAAACCCTGCGCTTTAATACCGCTTTATTACGGCGCCGGATTAAGTCCACCAATTTCAAAATTGAAAATATGGTCATTGGCCAGCTAAGTAAAACTGATGTAGCCCTATTTTATATTGAACATATTGCCCCCCGCTCTATGGTAGATGAACTGAAAAAGCGCCTTCAAGCTATAGATATAGATGCTGTCCTTGATCCCCGTTACTTGGTCGAGTTTGTGGCTGATGAGAAAAGAAGTATTTTCACCCAGGAACAGTATACGGAAAAACCAGACCGGCTCTGCGGTTATCTTCTCGAAGGCCGGATAGCTATTATGGTTGACGGCTCGCCCATGGCCCTTATCGTACCGGTTTCCTTCTTGGAGCATTTGATATCCCCGGAAGACTATTATATTAACTATATAGCCGCATCTTTGTTTCGTCTCCTGCGTCTGGGGGCTTTTGCTATAGCTCTCTTGCTGCCGTCATTGTATGTGGCCGTTATAACCTACCACCATGAAATGATTCCCACCCCATTGTTATTGACCCTGGCCGCCACCCGGCAGGGAGTACCTTTTCCGGCTTTTGTAGAGGCGCTTTTACTGGACCTGACCTTTGAGCTTTTGCGCGAGGCCGGACTGCGCCTGCCCCGTGCGGTGGGCCCGGCGGTCAGTATAGTAGGGGCATTGATAATCGGTGATGCTGCAGTAAGGGCAGGCCTGGTTTCCACTCCCATGGTGGTGATAATTGCCGCTACCGGTATTGCTTCTTTCGCTTCCCCCTCGTATAATGCCGGAATTATTATCCGCATCGTCCGTTTCGGTTTTCTGATAGCTTCCGGTCTCCTGGGATTCCTGGGAATAATGATCGCTCTTATCCTGTTGTTTGTCCGGATGACCTCCCTATCCTCCCTGGGCCTGCCTTACCTGGCACCCGTGGCCCCGTTTAACTGGCAACAGCTCGGTGATATCTTGATCCGCCGCCCCTGGTTTAATACTAAGAAACGCCCTTATCTGGAAGGGATGGAAAACCAGTGGCGTCAGGGAAAAAGTACGGGAGGGTAGTTAGCGTGAAAAATACTTTTTCATTACTATTTGTATCGCCAGCGGTAGCGGCGATATGGAGGTTAAAATGAAGAAATCATTCTTGCTTCTATTTTTGTTGCTGCTTGGCTTCAACCCCGGTTGTGGGGTAACCGAATTGGACAAAGCCTCAATTCCTCTGGGCCTGGGGGTTGATGTGGATGGTGAGCAAATAGTGGTGAGTACTGAACTGGCCAGTCCCATAAGTCCTGAACAAATAGAATCCTCTTCCGGTCCGGACTTTTATGTAATTTCGGGGCGGGGCCCAACCGTAGTGGAAGCGGCCCGCAAAATAACACTGCAAATACCGCGCAATCCCTTGTGGAGTCACACCAATACCATGATAATTGGAGAAAAGCTGGCCCGTCAGGATATGGCCCTTTTTATGGATTTTTTATCCCGTAATCGTTATGTGCGTAAAAACATCCCGGTATTTGTAAGCAGCCAAAGTACTCCGGAAGAAATTCTATCAGTAAAACCGCCTATCGAGCCTCATCCTTCCATAGCCATCAAAAATATCCTGAGCTTACAGGAAAAGCAATTGGGAATTTATGTGCCTATCGACCTTAAAGAAATGGAATTCCGTTTCCTTAGCCCAGGGATTGAACCCCTGGTCCCCCAAGTTAGTATTCTGGAGAGTGATACGGGTAAGCGGCTGCGTCTGGAGGGGGCGGCCGTTTTCCGGGGCCGGAAAATGGTTGGTTCCTTCAACGAAATGGAAAGCCGGGGCTACCGCTGGATGAGCCCACGGAGGATTCAAGGCGGTCTTTTCCTGGTACCCTCCCCGCTTCATTCCGGAAAGCAAATTAGCCTGGAATTGTCCCGCTCCCAAGCCCAAATTACCCCGAAGCTGCAAGAGGGAGCCATAATTATACAGATTAAAATAAAGGCAGAGGGGAATTTCTATGAGCAAAACGAAGTTGGGGAATTGTTTACCAGAGAAAGATTTCGAGGGATTGAGGAACTGGCCAATCAGGAAATCAAGCGGCAGATCCTCCTTGCTATTAATAAGGCCCAGGAATTGAATAGTGATGTTTTTGGCTGGGGCCAGATGATAAAACAGAATTATCCCCAACAATGGGAGAAGATGGAGGGTAATTGGGACGAGCTTTTTCCCACGGTGGGTAAACAGATAAAGGTAGATTTTTCCTTAAGGCGCAGTTATTTAGCCGACAGATCCTTTAAGTTCCAGTAGCCTTTGGTAATTAGGGGTGAAGAGTAGTCACTCCTCACTTTCTTACCGGACTTAAAAAAACAGCTAGACAGCTTATCAGGTACATATTAATGACAGGGGTTGGTAAGATTCTATGGTATGGCTGTTGTTTGCGATTTATTTTGCCATAATCTATATCGAAGTTCCCGGGCTGCTTCGGGGAAAAATGTATCGGGAGCTGGGCCTGTTTACTGCGGTTCTGGCTCTGGGAATTTACCTTTCCCTCAGCCAGTTTTACGGCTGGCCGCTGTTCAATCCTTTTGCACCCTGGATTGAGGTTCTTATGCCTTGATAAGGAGGTAATCATGCCCAGACGCCTGCTTATACTTATCGTTTTGTTTCTTCTTCCCAGCTACAGTGCCTGCTGGGATATACAGGAGCTTAACAATTCCGCCGTTTGTACCGGTGCTGGAGTAGAGCTTTCCCGGGAAGGGAAATTTATCTTTTCCGCTCAGATGGTAAAGCCCAGTGCCCCCGGCGAAAGCGGGACCCAGACCTCAACCGCCGTGGTATTGTCAGCCAGCGGTTCCGGGGTAGCAGATGCGGCCCGCCGCTTTATGCTCTCCCTGCCCCGCTTGCCCGAATGGTCCTCAATTAGCACCTTTATTATTGGGGAAGAGTTAGCCCGGGAGGATATGGCCATGCTAG
The DNA here is from genome assembly GCF_000014725.1 of Syntrophomonas wolfei subsp. wolfei str. Goettingen G311. GTDB lineage: Bacteria > Bacillota > Syntrophomonadia > Syntrophomonadales > Syntrophomonadaceae > Syntrophomonas > Syntrophomonas wolfei. The sequence goes on along the minus strand of NC_008346.1, from coordinate 85,085 downwards.
GGGATTTCCTGCTGCGCAACCGCAGTCTCCGCCCTACGGTCAATCTAGTGCTGAGCAGGGGCTGTACCCCGGAGGATATCTTGTCGCTTCCTATGCCTTTAAGTCCCTATTCCGGCAAGGGTCTGGAAACTATCCTGGATCTGCAGGAAAAGCAACTGGGCATCTATGTTCCCACCAATGTAAATGAATTTGTCCATAAATTAACCACAGCAGGAATTGAACCGGTTGTTCCCCAGGTGAGCATAGAAGAAAAAAAATTATTCATCAACGGTACGGCTGTATTTAAAGGGCGTCGGATAGTGGGATCACTAAATGAAGGGGAAAGCCGGGGTTACCGCTGGATGAATGCTCGCAGTTTCAATGGGGGGATAATAGACCTGGTATCTCCCCAAAATCCCGGCGAGTTGGTAATCCTGGAGATTAAGCAATTTACCAGCAAAACTACCCCGACGCTGGAGCAGGATCACTTGAAAATGAAAATTAAAGTCCAGGCCGAGCTAGTCTTCTATGAAAAAAGCAAAACCGCTGAGCTCCTAACCTTATCGGGGAAAGAGGAACTGGAAAGACTGGCGGCCCAGGAAATAAAACAGGAAATTTCCGCTTGTATCAAAAAATCACAACTGTTGGGCAGTGATATTCTGGGCTGGGGTTATATTTTGCAAAGACACGAGCCCCAACTTTGGGAGAGCTTCTCAGCTAACTGGGGCAATATTTTCCCAACATGGGAAAGTGATATTGAGGTGGAAACTCTGATAGTGAGCAGCATGCTCAGCCAAAAAAGCTTCCGTTTTCGCTAGATGGAGTAGAAAAGTGGTAAGGGGTGAAAGCTCTATTTTCTTACTAACCACCCATGGCCCAGGGGCCACAACCACCGATGAAAATAGGGGAAGCAACAGGTGCGAATTTTTAACGCTGATTTATTAAGATTTCATAAGATAGTATCGGTAAACCACCCTACGGGTACCACTGATGCTCCCTGCGGTTGCTATTAAGGTTGCTGCGCCCAAAGGGTCAGCGTCCTTCCGTCTAAATCTTATTTTATTACTAATAATGAATATATTGCCACGCTGATTATGGAGGAAAACTAATGATATATTACAACCTGATTCTAAACATAGTCTTATTTTTTCTTCTTTTTTTGCTGCTGGAGGGGCGTTCCTGGTTGAAAAACCCCCTGGGGATTGAATACTGCTGTGCGGTATTACTCTTTCTCTTGTCCCTTGCCTACACTATAGATCTGGTGCAGGGTTGGCACTTGATGCCCAACCCGGGGACAATTTTTGCGAAGCTGAAACCTCTTTCCGATGCATTGGAAAGTATATGAGGGAGCACCCTGCCAGCCAGAAGAACCGTCCCCGTGATATATTTTCTAAAGGAGATTGCTGATGGGAAACCAAACTCTTTCCCCCCAACAGATTACTTTTATGATTTTTCTTTTTTTAACCGGCAGTTCACTGGTTTTTATACCGGAAATATTAGCCGGGCAGTCGGCCTGGATGGCCTGCCTTTTAGCTTCGCTGACAGGTCTCTATATCATTATCATACTGCTGGCGCTCTTTACCCGTTTTCCGGATATGAGTATTACCCGCATTAGCGAACTGGCCCTGGGGAGAATCGCTGGCTCTATCCTAAATATTTTATTCTTTTTCAGTCTTTTTCTCATTGCCCAGGGCTTGCTTTACAATCTATGCTTCTTGCTGGGTCTCATTTACCCCGCTATTTGCGGCTTTATCCTCCGCTCACTGGTGCTCCTCTCAGCGGCTTACTGTATCTACCGGGGTCCTGCTATGCTCGGTCGTTTATATGAATCATTTATCGGCCTTATCCTCTTCTTTTTCCTGCTGGGCATCATTGCTTCTTTTCCGATAATGAACTTGAGTGAACTCAAACCGCTATGGCCAGAGTGGAAACCCTTGCTTTCCGGCGCCTTTTTCGTGGCTGACTGGCCCTTCGCGCAACTGGTAATCCTGGCTTTCTTTTTTCCGCTAGTACAGGGATTGAAAGAAAAGAAAAAGGCTTTTATAGGCTGGTACTTGCTGGCGGTGGCGGTACTGGTCTTTGAAGATATACAGATGATATCCATTCTGGGGCAGGAATTGGCTGAGATATCTCGTTTTCCTCTTTTGAAAGTGAATCGCCTGACTGGCTTCGGTGAATTCCGGCGGGTGGAGCTTTTTTTCTTTATCCTCTGGTTCATTGTCGGCTTTACCGCACTGACCGCCTATTATCAAGGTCTGGTTTTAAACCTGAAAGAACTCCTGCGCTTGGAAAATCCTCGTCCCTTGATTCTTCCCCTGGGATTATGTCTTATGGTCTTTACTGCCTATATGTATCCCAGCGATTTAAACTATATCACTACCCGGCTCCGCTATATTCCTTTTTTTACCATGCCTATCAACCTCCTCTATCCCACTGTAATCTTTATCGCTGCCAGCCTATCGAAGGGACGGCTTAGCAGCAGGCATAGCCGAAGCGAAGGGTGATTTTCGCAACCTGGCACTCCGCCATCCGTCTTCCCCCTTCCGCCTTCTGTCTTCCGACATCCGTCTTCTGTCTTCGTTCTATTACAACATTTGCAAAATCTCGGCCAGGGCTGGGAGTGAGCTGTTTTCATGTTTTTGAATGATCAGGGTGTGGTCATTGACTCTCCTGATGCCCCGGAGATGCTCGGACAGGTTGCCGGGCAGGCGCTGCAGGGTCTGTATCTCTATCTGCCGGCCTTTGCGGCGCAGGGACTTTATCTCTTTGTCCCGGGCCAGGAGGCGCAGTGCGGCTATTTGCAAGAAGTTCTCCACTGCCTGGGGCAGGGGGCCGAAACGATCCCGGATTTCTTCCCGGATTTCCTCTACCTCTTCCTGGCTGCCGGCCAGCAGGAGACGGCGATATATTCTCATCTTGCTGCCGGAGTCAGGTATATAGCTTTCGGGAATATAATAATCGATGTCGATATCCAGCTGGGGGTCTACCCGGTTTTCCTGAACTTGCTCGCCCTTTAAGCGACCGGTCTCCTGCTCCAGCAAGCGGCAATAGAGGTCAAAGCCCACGGCCTGGATATAGCCGTGTTGCTCTGCTCCCAGGATGTTGCCGGCACCTCTGATTTCCAAATCCCGCAAAGCAATTTTCATGCCGGAGCCCAGTTCATTGAATTCCCGAATAGCATTCAATCGTTTTTGCGAAGCTTCACTTATCACCCAGTCGGGACGGTAGGTAAGATAGGCATAGGCCAGGCGATGGGAGCGCCCCACCCTCCCCCGCAGCTGGTAGAGCTGAGCCAAGCCCATTTTATCCGCTTCATCCACAATTATGGTGTTGACATTGGGCATATCCAGGCCGGATTCTATGATGGTAGTGCAAAGAAAGAGCTGGTATTTGCCGTTAACGAAGTCCATCATTACCCGGGAGAGTTCATCTTCTTTCATACGGCCGTGTCCTACCGCTATCTTTATGCCGGGAAAGAGTTCATCCAGCTGTTCCTTTACCCGGTAGATATCCTCGATACGATTGTGTACGAAGAATACCTGTCCCTGGCGTTCGATTTCCTTCATTACCGCCTCCACGATTATTTCTTCGTTATATTCGAGGACATAGGTGGTAATGGGGTAACGCTCGGGGGGAGGAGTCTCTATTACGCTGAGGTCACGCAAGCCGGTAAGGGCCATGTGCAGACTGCGGGGAATGGGGGTGGCGGAAAGGCTTATTACATCAACCAGTTCTTTTAAGGCCTTGATTTTTTCCTTTTGGGCTACTCCGAAGCGATGTTCTTCATCTATCACCAGAAGACCCAGGTCTTTGAACTTGACATCGCGGGAAAGCAAGCGGTGGGTAGCGATTACGATATCCACCACCCCTTTTTGCAGATCCTCAACGATACGCTTTTGCTCCGAGTTGCTGCGAAAACGGCTAAGCACCTCGATTACTGCTGGGTATGCGGCAAATCTTTCCGTAAATGTCTGAAAGTGCTGTTCGGCGAGTACAGTGGTAGGAACTAATATGGCCACCTGCTTACCGTCCATAATGGCTTTGAAGGCTGCTCGCAAGAAGACTTCGGTTTTGCCGTAGCCCACATCGCCGCAAACCAGCCGGTCCATGGGCCGCCGGGTTTCCATGTCCTTTTTTACTTCATTGATAGCCTTGAGCTGGTCGGGAGTTTCACGAAAAGGGAACTCATCCTCAAATTGACTCTGCCAGGGGGTGTCAGGGGAGAAGGCATAGCCTTCGCGGCTCTCCCGATGGGCATAGAGCTGCAGGAGATCCTCCGCCAGGTCCTGAATTGATTGTGCTACCTTCTTCCGGGTTCTCTCCCAGGCGCTTCCCCCCAGTTTGTTTAAACGGGGTTCCTTATCCCCGGAGCTGGTGTATTTAAATAAGAGATCCAGTTTTTCTAAGGGGAGGTAAAGCCGGTCGGTTCCGGCATACTCCAGGAGAATATATTCCCGGGTAATCCCGCTGTTTTCCACCTGGCTTACTCCGCGAAATATGCCGATGCCATAGCTCTCGTGAACTACATAATCTCCGAGCTTGAGGTCTTCCAGAAGTATTCTTTCTTCTCCCTTGTGTTTATGTTTTTTTCTGCTGCCGGGGTCGGTTTTTTTCCCCCAGATATCGCTTTCCGAAAGCAGCGCCACCTGCAAGGTGGAACTGCTAAAACCCTTTTCCACTATCTTGTCGAGATATGATATCCCGGTGATGCCCTGTTCCAGCAAATCCTGCTGTATCTGCTCCCGGGCTACCCGGCTTTTTATCGCCAATATAACCTTTAATCCCTTACCCTGCCAATCATTTATCCGGGCAAAGAGGGTTTCATACTGCCGGTAGAAAGGCTCCATTTCCTTCTGGGAAATATGCTGCAGCGAAGTTACCGCTACCTGGGGAATAGTGGAGGGAAAATAAGCATGGTATATTACACTATGGGCTTCTATTTCTTTTTTAAGGTATTCACTATCCAGCAGCTTTATTTCTCGAATAATTTTGCCATCCTTGCAGGCCTCTTTTAAGGACTCCCGGTAGCGGCGAACACTGCGTTTAAATTGCTTATAAAACTCCCGGGGCTCGTCAAAAAATACACTGCTGCTTTCATCCAGGTAAGAAAAAATGCTGCAAGTCAATTCATCTCCGTAAAGTTCATCGGCTGGTAAAATCTTCACTTGTCCTTCGTCTTTACCTAATCTTCTCTGGCTGTTTATATCAAAACGATGTATGGATTCGATAAGCTCCCCAAAAAATTCTACCCGGCAGGGCTCTTTGTGGCCGAGGGGGAAAATATCGATTATGCCGCCACGAACGGCAAATTCACCTTGCCGGCTGACGGTATCCACGCGGCGGTAACCACCACCCACCAGCTTCTTCAGTATTTCGCGCTGTTCTTTTTCCTTTCCCTGTTGCAGCAAGAGGCTGCTCTCTCTCATAGCTGAGGGAGCTGGTAATGGGTAGATAAAAGAACCGGGGGTAGCGATAATAATGGCGCTTTGGCGGGGATGATCCAGGCAGTGCTGCAAGCTTAGAATTCTTCCTACCTCAAGCGTGGACAGGTTTTCCTTCGCAAAATAAAAATCACGAGCCAGAAACATGAATAGCCGCCCCGGCTCAATAAATGCTTCCAAATCACGGGCCAGGTCGTAGGCTTTCTCTTCCTCCGGCAACAGGCAGAGTAATTTTCGATTCTGCTTTTTAAGTATTTCGCTCAGCATAAAGGCTTTAGCGCTTCCGGAAAGTCCGGTTAACAAAATGTTTTGCCTCTTTTGCAAAACTCCACACAGTGAATCCCAAAATTTCTCTTGCAAAAGCAAAAATCCTCCCCAAAGAAAATGGTGGACACCTAAAAAAGGCCCCCACTGCTGGCTAAGTTTATAGTTTTAAATGCAAAAGTAGTAACACACGCAGGGTGCAGCGCCAGGAGTACCCGCAACTTTAACCACGGCTAACAGGAGCATTAGTGCTACCTGAAGGGTAATTCATGCGCTGTCCCCATGTCCCAGTTAATTATAATACTGCTTACCCCCCAGGGAAGTCGGCTCCAATAACCCCATTTCCATGGCACATTCTTCACATATTCCTTTTACTTCTACACTTCCATCTTGCCCTTCTGTTTCAACCGTCGAAAATACCTGCTCACAGTATTCACAGATGTAATAAATAGTCATATGCCTGCCCCGCCTTCCATCTTTTTTAAAGCATCGGAAGAAACTGCGAAGCAGTTTCAACACACCGCTGCAACGAGACGAGGGATTAGAACCCACCGCCTGTTTTGTAAATAGGAACCCGACCGTTTAAAGAAGCGGGGGACATATTTCACCTCGTTATATATTTTCTCTTTTGAGGCAGGCAAATATACCTTTTTGATTCTATTGCAAAGTTATTAATGTTCATTAGCTTGCACAAATATACCGCTCGCAATCTACGCATGGGCAACACCTGCGGCTTGTCTCGCGGCTCGAGGGGTACCGCGCTAATCTCCCATCCATGGTCACAACCTTAATAGTGACATCCGAAGGATGGAACATCAGGAGTACCCGAAGGGTGATGCATCCATGCTCCGCTAACGCTCGCTTTGTAAATTTATGCAAGCCTTATGCATCAAAAGGGGTTTTTACAGCTGAATCTCCTTTTTCAATTGTACGCATTCATGCTAGCATCTATTCCGCTTTTTACCCAGCACTCAATGGCACTGGCGGCTTTTTCTATGGCATCCTGCATGAGGGGTTTTTCGCTTTCGCTGAATTCACCCAGGACCCAATCAATAGCCCCTCCGGGGGGGCGGCCAATTCCGATTCTGATCCTGGGGAAATCGCGACTCCCCAGGCTTTCACAAATAGACTGCATTCCTTTATGTCCCCCGGTACCGCCGGAGGCTCGTATTCTTACTGTACCTGGTGGTAAATCCATGTCATCGTAGACTACCAGCAGCTCGGATAACTCCAGCTTGAACCAGTTAAATAAGGGTCGAACTGCCTTGCCGCTGAGATTCATGAAGGTCAGGGGTTTGACCAGAAGGAGCTTTTCCTGATTTATTCTCAAATGTCCAACAATTGCATCATAGCGACTTTCTTCTTTTTCTATCTGATGGCGCCTGGCCAGTTCCTCCAGTACCTTGAAGCCAATATTATGCCGGGTATGGCTGTATTTCTTTCCCGGATTTCCCAGGCCCACAAGCATCTTCATCTCTATCCCCCAGTAGAATAGCTATTACTCAGGCTTCTCTTCAGCCTCTTCTCCTTCGCCGGCTGCTTCTGCTCCTTCTTCTTCACCGGTAGTAGCCTTGGATGGAGCTAATATGGAAGCAATTACTGACTCCGCCTCAGTTAAAATCTCCACCCCTGCAGGTACAATCAAGTCAGCTACATGTAGAGTTTCTCCTATTTCCAGGGAGGAGATATCGGCACTCAGGTATTCGGGCAGGTCCTGGGGGAAACAAAGTACTTCCACTTCTTTTAAGCCCGCTTGCAGAATGCCTCCTTTTTTCATAACTTCTTCTTCGCCGCCCAGCAAGACCCCGACATTACTATTAATTTTTTCGTTTAAGTTTACGCTGAGAAAGTCAAGATGAATAAGTTGCCCGCTTACCGGGTTTCTCTGAATTTCTCTTATTAGGGTCATCATGGGTTTGCTTTCTCCTTCAATTTCGAGGGAAAAAAGACCCCTGGAGCCGTGTACATTGAAAATTCGATTCAACTCTCTCTTCTCCAGGATAATGGGTACAGCTTCTTCTCCTTTGCCGTAAATAACGGCCGGTACTTGCTCACTGCGTTTGAGCTGGTTGAGATACCCCCGGTTCTTTATCTCCCGTTTACGAGCATTTAACTTTTGACCTAACATTGGGACAACACCTCTTTTAAATTTTTAATCTTTTTAAACTGCTATCTATTCCTCAAATAGTTTGCTTACCTCCAGGTCTTCATGGATACGCAAAATTGCTTCGCCTACCAGTGGCGCAATGGAGAGAATTGTCATATTGGGCAGCTTTTTGCTTTCATCTATGGGAATGGTATTGGTAATTACTATTTCTTTCAAAGGGGCTCGCGATAACCTGTCCAAAGCCGGTCCGGAAAAAACCGCATGGGTACAGCAGGTGTAAACATCCCGGGCTCCCTTTTCCATCATAACCTCGGCGGCAGTACATACTGTTCCTGCCGTATCAATAATATCGTCTACAATTATTACTGATTTATCCTTCACTTCACCTATTACATTCATTATCTCTGAAACATTGGGAGCTGGCCTTCTTTTATCTACTATGGCCAGGGGTGCCCGCAGCTTTGTAGCCAGATCTCGGGCTCGGGTAACGCCTCCGACATCGGGAGATACTATTACGGCATCTTCTTCCAATCCTTTGGTCTTGAAATACTCGGCCAGGGTGGGAACTCCGGGTAAATGATCCACAGGTATATCATAAAAACCCTGGATCTGGGTGGCATGGAGATCTACCGCTACTACTCGTTGGGCCCCTGCTTGTACAATCAGATTGGATACCAGTTTGGCGGTTATGGGGTCACGAGCTCGGCTTTTTCGATCCTGCCGGGCATAGCCATAGTAAGGAATAACCGCATTAATCCGTGTGGCTGACGCCCTCCTAAAAGCATCAATCATGATCAATAATTCCATAAGATTCTCATTTACTGGGGTACAGGTAGGCTGAACAACGAAAACATCGACACCACGAACACTCTCATGGATAGCACAGCTTATTTCCCCATCAGAAAAACGAGAAACCCTTGCATCTCCAACCGGAATCCCCAGGTATCTGGCTATTTCATCTGCCAGTTGAGGATTAGCATTACCGGAAAAGAGTTTCATCCTCCATCTGGATGCCTGCATAATATTTATACCTCCCGTTATGGATATAGGAAATTGAAGGGTTGTTATTCATTATCGCCAGGTTTTGCTTTTTGATTATCCCTTACGGGGAAGGTGCTTCTGCCCGGCGCGCTCAACTGCCAGGGTATGGGGAGGAACATCGCGGCTGATGGTAGAACCCGCTCCTGTTATAGAATTCTCGCCTATTCTTACCGGAGCTACCAGGTTGGTGTTGCTCCCGATAAAAACTCTATCCTCCAGAACCGTTTGGTATTTATTCTTTCCATCATAATTGCAGGTTATGGTTCCAGCTCCAACATTGACTCCCTGCCCAATAGTGGCATCTCCCACATAACTTAGATGCGGTATCTTGCTTCCGGTTCCGATAGTGGATTTCTTAATTTCCACAAAATCCCCTACTTTAACTCCTTCCAGTAATGTTGTTTCCGGGCGAAGATAAGCAAAAGGACCGATGTTGCAACGGTCGGCTACCGAAGCTTGTATGAGCCGGGAGCTTTCAATCTTTACCTCACTGCCGATAATGGAGTCACTTATGCGGGTACCCGGGCCGATTTCACAGCGTTCACCTAATCTTGAATTTCCTTCGATAATGGTAAAGGGTAATATAATAGTATCATGTCCTATGAGAACATCGCTATCAATAAATGTAGATGCCGGGTCCATAAGGCTTACTCCACTTAGCATTAACTCCCGGTTCTTCCTCTGCCGCAGAATGTTCTCGGCCTGGGCTAGCTGTACCCGGTCGTTAATACCATAAATATCTTCTTCCCCATCACTCAAGAAAATACCAATTGATTCCTGCTGGTTTTTAAGCAACTCCAGGGCCTCGGTAAGATAGTATTCTCCCTGGGCATTACGGGTACTGGTACTGTGCAGGGCGGAAAACACCTTACGAGCACAGAAACAATATATTCCGGAATTTATCTCTTTTATCTTTTTCTCCTCATCATTGGCATCTTTTTCTTCTATAATGCGTAAAAAAGCACCCTGCTGGTCACGCAATATCCGGCCATAACCGGAAGGGTTCTGCATATTTACGCTGAGTACAGTGGCAGTTGCCTGCTTTTGCCGATGGCTTTCCATCAACTGCTGCAGGGATGTCGCCTGTATTAAAGGAATATCTCCGGCCAAAACCAGAATAGTGTCTTCCGGAGCTACCACGGCTTCAGCCTGCATCAGAGCATGCCCGGTTCCTAATTGCTGTTCCTGTAAAACAAAACGAATCTTTTCCCCGCTACAAATCTCTTGAACTACTTCCCGGCCGTGTCCTACTACTACTACGATATCCTCAATACCCGCCTCTTTTACAGCCTGGATAACATGAAGGATAATAGGTTTACCGGCCACCCTGTGTGCTACTTTGGGTAAATCCGACCGCATTCTTAAGCCTTTACCTGCGGCAAGTATCACTGCGGAAAGTTTCACTTCACACCCACCCTTTAATTCTATACATAAGGATGTTTTTGCCCTATGAATAAATAGTTCTACATAAGCCCCGCTTATCCTGTTTGCCAAGTAAAAAAGTAAGTCACAACTACACCCTAATCTTAATTAATGCTTAAGAACCGGGTTTTGTTACCTATAAAAGTGATTTATAGAGTAAGATCTAACAGGTATTTTTGGGCAATCTCCAGATCGCTGGGTTTATCCACATCTACTCCAACCTCAGCATACGGGGAAATAATGGCTTTCCCCTTTATTCCCAATACCTTAAAGAACCTTTTTTCAGCTGCTGCAATGGAGAGGCGTCTGGTCAAATAACGCCACATTAATCCAAAACCAAATAAACTGGCTATAGCTAGAGGATTTTTTCTTCTTTCCACAATCTGTGAGGCCTTTTCCAAAACCTGGTCAATAATCTCGCTGCGTAAGATAAAGAGATTTCCTCCAGTAAACACTCCATCCTTTAGTTTTACATAAGTACGCATCACGCCGGGGAATTTCAACTCATTTACCTCCCTGGAGGTTATAGCATAGAAGAAATCCGCTTCGTAATTTTGGCACTGATTAGCAAAATCATCTATGGCCGTGGTAGTAATAAAGGGAATATCCGTGGGGAGAACCAGCAAACGCTCGGTAGTACCCTTCTCCCGTAAAAGCTTTACTGCACAGGCCAGGCTTTCCACCGCGTTTTTCCCTCCCTCCACAAAAAACAGCTTTTCCTCACGGGCAAAAATATTGCGCAGGGCTTCGGTGGGTCCGCTGATGACTATATTCCTCACCTGGGAAGACTGGCGCAAAGCATTATAAACATAGTAGATCATGGGATACTTGCCTATTATTATCAAGGCCTCGTTATCATAGGGAGCAATCTTCTTCAGCTCGCTGCTGTTAACACCACCGGCAAGTATCACCGCATCATATTGCATGCAGGCACCTCCATAATTAAGCCCAGGGCAAACCATTTTTTTTAATACTATCAATCATGCTCTGTTCAGCGTTCTCAATGTGTTCCTGGGCTAATTGCCTTGACAACTGAATATCCCGGGATTGGATGGCTTCCACTATATCACGATGCTCTTGCATGGACTGCTGCATCCGGCCGGGATAGGACAGCGATGTGCTTCTAAACCTTTGTATCTGTTCTCTTAAGTTGTTGATTATGGCGAATAGTCTCTGGTTGCGGCTGGCCCGGTAGATGGCCTCATGGAACTTGGTATCAACATCAACCAGTTTATCCATATCATTACTGCTGATAGCCTCGACCTTTTCCACCAGCAGTCTTTCCATTGCCTCTAACTCCTCATCAGTTATCCTTTCCGCAGCCAACCCGGCAGCCAGGGCCTCCAAGGCCGCCCTAATCTCAAAAACATCGGCAACATCCTTAAGCGATATATCCGCTACATAGGCTCCCTTACGGGGAACCATAACGATAAAACCCTCCAGTTCCAGCTTGCGTAATGCCTCCCGAATAGGAGTTCGTGATACTCCCAGTTCTTCTGCCAACTGGATTTCCATCAACCTTTCCCGGGGTTTCAATACTCCATTCTTAATAGCTTCCCTGATGGCCTCGAGTACCAATTCCCGTAAAGGCTTATAGGAGTCAAGATCCACCGGTGATAGGCGTTTTTCCCCTGTATTAATAAAAATCACCTCTTTTCAAGTTTGCCGACTAACCCCCCTTGTGTCAAGGGGACGGTTCTTTTGTCACGCAACCCCTTACTCCTCACCCCTCACTTCTCTTACTAAACATAGGATGAAAGTAAAAACACCTCCTGATAACGGGTCTGAAACTTTTCCCGGGCCTTTAAGGCCTGTTCCTCCTCCATAAATATCCCCATAACGCTGGGTCCGCTGCCGGACATCAAGGCATTTAGGGCCCCTGTTTCTATCAACTCTGCTTTTATGGCCGCGATTTCCGGATATTTCCTTATACTCACTGTTTCCAAGACATTCCTCATGTTTCTGGCTATATTAATAATATCATAAGCCTCCCAGGCGGCAAGAAAGGCGGCATTATCAGGAAATTCTTCCACTTGAGTCAAATCCAATTCCCGGTAGACTTCAGCTGTAGAAAGCTGAAAATCGGGTTTGACCAGGATTATATAAGGTATCATTCGCTGAGGCAGCTTGCTCAGTATTTCACCCCGTCCCCGGGCTAATTTGCTGCCGCCAGCCAGACAAAAGGCTACATCAGACCCTATCGAAGCAGCCATTTCCAGCAGTTCCTCTTCTTCCAGGCCCAGGTCATAGAGCTGGTTTATCCCCAGTATAACAGCGGCAGCATCAGTACTTCCCCCGGCCAGACCTGCGCCTACCGGTATATTTTTTTCAATATAGATCTCTACTCCCTCTTTATGGGCATATTCCCCCAGGATCATTTCCGCCGCCTGGTAAGCCAGGTTTTCCTCGTTAGTCGGAATCAGGCTACTGTTGCTCTTAATCTGGATACCGCCTGCGGCCTGGGAAATTATAATTATATCAAGCAGATTCACCTGGTGCATCACCGTCTCTAATTCATGATAACCATCACTTCTTTTTCCTTTAACATCCAGGGTGAGATTGACCTTGGCTGGAGCCTTTAAAATAATATTTCTTCTCATAAGACATAGCCATTCCTTTCATAATAGGACGAAAATAGATTAAAATAATGATTTAAAACTCTTCCAGGATTTAATCGCCAATTTTTACCAGGTATTTATAAATAGTCTATCACAAAATTATATATGCTGCAAAAATAAAAGGGAACGGAAAATTTCCGCTCCCAAAGGGGGAAAGGATAGTTTAATGGTTGGATGTACGAAATTTAGCTCCTTTAGGGATTAATTCCAAGCATTTAAAGCTTACTTTGGCTTCTTCCGGGCTATGCAGGCTTAAGCCCTGTTCAGAGGAAGAAACCATACAGAGGGGCGGGAACAAGACGCACCACCAGTTCTTTCCTTCACCACCGCCAATGGTGACTCGCACTGCCTGGTATTCTCCCTGGGGCAAAACCAGGTTGCCATATGATTTGGTGGGGAATTGATATTCGCCCAGTGATACTTGTACGGGATAATTATAGCCATTGGCTTGTACCACTGCTTCGGCAGTCCTTTTTATTTCAGGTATATCCTCCAGAGCAGCCTGGCGAGCTTGTTCCATATTATCCATTCCGGCAAATTCCTTTTTCATCATCTCTACTACGGCATCTTTTACCTGTATTTTCAGGGCCTGGTCAGCCAGGCTATCGCTATTAGCTATTACATGCAACCTCAGAACACTTTTATTGAGAGGCTTTTCTTGCAGGTAAAGACTAGTTCCCAGAAGGATTAGAATAGCAATCATTATGATTCCATAATATTTTTTAGGCATAAAAAATACTCTCCTTTCTCAGTAAAAGTCTTTCCTAAACTTTTATTTTTTAAACCTGATAATTACAGATAAGAAAAAAGAAGAGTACAGTCAGGTGGCATAATAATCAGGAAGGCTGCCAGCATAGGCCGGCAGCCTTCTTCAGTACTTTTCCAAGGGTAACTTTCCTATTCGCTTTTATTCCCTTCCTGTCTGGCCAGGTACTCACGGATTATCATTCTAACCAGGGCACTGCGCGATATCTGGTTCTTTCTGGCCAGTTCTTTTATAAGATCCACCTGATTTTTTGTCAGGTAGAAGGTGGCATGTTCAAATTTATCCGTTGCCATTTTAACCTCCTCCCCGCCTCCAACCGCAATTAGGCCAAATCCTTGCTTTGTGGATATTATATGTAAATAACTGTGCTTCTGTTACTCAGATCAATCTTCTAATCCTCTTTTTATTTCATCGATTTTGGCTTTTGCGGCTCGCCTACCCGCCCGGATAATCTTTTCTGCCTGCCCGATATCATCCAGGCGAACTGCTTTTACCCGGGGATGAATAACCAGATCGGCAAAAAGCGCCTCGGCGGTAGCGGAGGTTTCATAGCTCATAATATTTAAACTGCGGGATACGATTTGGGTGATCCCGGTGACTTTTTCCGCATAACTCTCCCGCCCTAGATTGACGGAAAGAATATAGTCGGTGCCCATAATTTTTTGTACTTCTACCGGAACCATTTCTTTTACTCCCCCATCAACCATTTGCATTCCTCTGAACTGCAGCGGGACGAAGGTGGCGGGAATAGAAGTGCTGGAGCGTACTGCTTCACTTAAGAGGGCTTCTTTAATTACTAGCCTGGGGCCGGTGACCTCCATGTTTTGATTGGTAAATATTATTTCCTGACCAGAGTCAATATCACAGGCGATAATACCTATGGGGATTCGGCTTTCCGCCAGGGTCTTCCCCCGGGTCCATTTATAAAGCAGCTTTTCCAGTTTATCTCCTTTGATAAGGCCATCCAGGCTGGCCTTTACCCCGGGAAGCAATAAAGCCCAGAAAAATTTAGCAAAGGCGATGATATCGTAGTCAATATAATCCTTGACTTCGAGCTGCATCGCAAGTTCTTGCATCCGCCAGGGCGAGAGGCCGCTGGCATAGAGGGCCGCCACTATACTTCCGGCACTGGTTCCCGATATGGCGGAAATAGGGATGCTGTTTTCTTCCAGCACCTGCAGAACTCCAATATGCGCCAACCCTTTTAGCCCGCCGCCTCCGAGGGCCAAGCCCAGGCTTTTCATACTAACCACCCATAGCTGGGGGCCACAACCACCGATGAAAAACGAGTTAGCCGGTGCCTGAATAGTAAGATAAAATAAGAAATAACCCCCACCCCCTTCTGATGTCTGACGTCCGACGACTGACGACTAATACGGAGCAACTGCTCCTTTGGGGCTTATATTCAGCGATTACATTTTCGCACCATATAGCGGGATACTCTCTGTATGCTGTCTTTATTGTTCTGTCCAAGTTCCTGCCAAAAACCCCGGTACTCCTCAACTACGCTTTCTTGCTGATAATTATCGATTTTTTTATCCAAATCCTTTTGGATAGACAGTATTTCTTCCAATTGTTTTCTCATCAGGTTTTTATCCTGGCGGCTGATTTTTATGCTGCTCAAAATATCCCCCCCGCTACTTTAAGAAAGGTAAATGCCCGGCTAATAGAGCCGAGCATTTTCTGGTTTTAGCCTTGAGCTTAATAATCTACATCCGGATCTAACTCTCCGTATACCACTACATCATGGAATTTGCCCAGTTTGTCGATGATATCCACGTATACTTTAAGCCCTATACAGGTTCCCTTGATGGGCGTGGTCAATTTACAAGGATTACTGCTGTCCTCGCAGTTGCCCTTAATTTCAAAATCAAAACTCCAGTTCTTTAGAATGATTTCCGACTGTTCAATTTCGTTGCGGAATTCTTCAGAGGTTAGGGGCGGATCAAATTCGTCCAGTTCTATGGATTGTTCATAGCGGTCAGTTACAGTAATAATCTGGTACTCGCCTTCCACTAACACAAAAAGGATTACTTCGTAGTCGATGAAAACTTTTACTTTGTTGAAACACAGATCCTCGTACGCCTTGATAACTTTAACCTTAATGTCTTCTACACAGGATACTTTTCCACCCACTTGCTCATCAGGTACACAAAAGACCGTGTCCAGTACTTTAACTTGTTTTTCGATGTATTTAGCTTTAATAACCTTGGCCCAGAGATCTAGCATACAACCTTCAGGAAATTCACATTTTAACAATCTAGACACTTTACTTTCCCTCCTTTATCTAGTATTCGCCTGTTTGAACAGGTTCTGAAATTTGTTCTGTCAAATTTCTAGGATATATTATGAAAGGAGGTAACAAAATGTGATTATCCTTACGGTATTTTTGTCTTTTTTGGCGATAGTAAAGTCGTATCTTCCCTCATCAAATGGATACATTCTATACGGCCATCACAAAAAATGCCTATTCCCTTTTCCTGGGCCTGGAGGCAAAAGCCGATATCCTCAGCCCCTTCCTCTGCAGAGTATCTTACTCCCAGCGATGCAATAACCTTTCTCTTAATCAGGTAGGCAGCCCCGGTACAATCAACTGGGAAAATCCGGTCCCGGGGGAAATCCCGGCAATGCACCAGGTTGCCAGCAGCATCCTTGACCAGAATATTATAAATCGAATTATCCCCTACTTCCTCCCCATTGCAGACCAGAGCGGACACAATATCGCAATCGTCCTGAAGCAAGAGGGATAAGCTATCAACTGGCACCAGAATATCACTATCCACAGAAAATAAGTAAGCAGCATCAGACTCCAGAAATGCTCCCAGCAGACAGTTCCTCAGTCGAGCCAACTGGGAAAAGTTATATTGACCTCGCAGGTGCCCATACTTCTGACCCAGGTCATAGTAGATTAGTCGTACCCGCCCGTTTTCTCTCTGGGCAAAATCTTCTAGAATTCGCGGGGTTTCATCTATACAATCATTTATTATAAAGCAGAATTCGAGCCGGGATTCGGGGTAAGCCAATCGTTTTAAGGAAGTCAGGTAATAGGCTAAAGACCAGGCTCGGTTGCGAACCGGGCAGCCTATCATTATTTTTTCAGCCGTAACAATCATAGTTCTAAGAACTCAACCCCTTTCACCAGGGCTATATAGAATTAAAATTCCAAAATATCAGCCATAGTAGAGCCCCAGTTCCTTCTGGTGGCGCTGGGTGTAATAACGAAAGCCGCTTTTTTGCACTACTGCAATATCTCCGGCTGGGAAAGCGGAATCAGCTCTACTCCAAACATTTCGGACTCTATCCCTGTCCCGGTATTCTTTGCCGGGATAAATAGAATAACGGAAGCCGGAACCTGGTGATACCAGCACTTGCTGAAAAGGGCTGAGACTAGTACGGAACGGTTCTTTAAATTCAGTATATGCCCTGTCTGGTAGCAGAGTATCCATTATACCATCTGCCCGGTATTCCGTTTTTTTAATGCCTTTTTCCGCCAGTGCGTTTTCAATTAAATCAAGTATTTCTACCGCTCTAGCCGACCAGGAATTCTGCCGGGCCAGTTCCATTCTTTGTTTTCGCTGGAAGGGATTATCGGTCGCGAGGGCCCTTCTGATATTTTCAATAAATTCTTCTTCATTTTCTGAATAGTAAATTAGTTCCTGGAGTTTGTAAACTTCTGGAAGAGCCGTAGCCACAACGGGCATTCCGGCAGCCATGTACTCCCACATTTTTATGGGGTTTACCGATTCTGTCATACTGGAGAGCTTAAAGGGTATTAGGCCTACATCAAAGGCCTGGGCATAGGCGGGAAGGTCTTTATAGTCTTTAAAGCCTAACCAATGCAGATTAGGGCGCTGTGGTAGTTCAGACACATTATACAAAGGTCCCAGCATAACAAAGTTAAAATGTGGGAGTCTAGCAGCTACCCTATCCAGCAGTTCCAAATCAACCCAGGTGGCAATAGCCCCAATGTAGCCAATTACCGGGTTATTGATGCCTCGCATGTCAGCCGGAATCGGCAAATGAGTGCTGGGGGAAAAATGTTCATAATCACAAGCATTGGGCACCAAAAAGCTACGGGGGTTGATGCTTTTGGCCATCTTATACAGCTTATCGGAGGTGGTAATTACAATGTCCGCCGTGGCTACTGCCCGGTGATAATAAGGTCTCCATCCGGCAAATTCGTCACTGGGTTCGTCAACACTATCAAATACTACTAGCGATGGCCGATATTTCTTTATCATATCTACATGAGCCGTAGCACTGTAATAAACTACTGGCCGAATATCTCTTAGAAATTCAGTAGGCTCAACCCCATTAAATAGAAACAAATAGGGGTTGATGCGTTCTATGCCCCGGCGTTGATGCTCGTGGAGGTGGGGGTTATTAAGAAAGAAGCTTACTACCCCGAGCTCGGAAAAGTTTTTTATTAAATGCTGCGGTCGCTGAACCAGGTAGTGAAAATCGACCGTGGGCGGATACAGGATACAGTTAATATTGGACATTTTTTATCCTCCTGTCTACGTCAATGTTTAAAAAAATAGCCAGGTCTCTATAGCCTGGCCATTGCATTTTAGTTTCCCTGAATGGAGGAATCCCGCTTAACTGGAGCCTTCAAGTGTTTTTTCTGATAGTCTTTTAAACACTTAGCACACAATTCACTTCCACAATGTTCGCAGGATTTCATTTCCTGCTTGTTTACTCTTTCTTGACAGCGAGGACAAATGTTCTTAGCTTTAAGCGAACTCTTTTTGGCGGTGCTTATCATAAATTGGCCTTCATCATCCCCAGCTGCCAATTGTGTTGCCTGGTATTTTTGGGTATTTACCTTTAAGATACCCAGGTTCTTTCCTTCCATGAATTTGCTTTCTCCCATTAATACACCCCTCTCAACTTAAAAACAATATACAATCCTCTCTAATAATATGAAAAATGTACGCCAGGGGTGCATAAAAGGAACTCAATGACCGCCGCCGCCGGCAATCAGCTTCAAAAGATATCGTGGTAAAGCCTCGGCTTTTTTCAAGGGAATTCAAATACTATTAAATACTATTCAGAAAAAGCCGTTTAACCCGGCTTCCCAGGCTATTGCCGCTAATTCTTTCATTTCCTTCGTTATTGGAGTAAATCTCCTCATATACGTTATCTTGATTATCCTCATAATAAAGCCTGGCCTCATAACGGCTCAAGCGCTGTTCTTTTTCTTGTATAGCCCGGCGCAGCTCTTCAATTAATAACTGATACTGCTGACTCTCCCGGCTTAATACCGCATTGCGATTTTCGACTTTCTTAATCCCCTTTTTGAGACTGGCTATGTTTTTTTCGTAAAAACGGAGTTGGCGCCTTAGCTCCAGGTTTTTTTCCTCCATCCTGACAGTCTCATCCTGTGCAGCACCCTCTACCCGTAAATCGCTACTCTTTAACTCCGCTTCCTGCTCCAAAAGCCTGATTACCTGTTGGCGGATGGCCATCAATATATAATCTATAAAAAGTATTACATGCAGTTGATTACCGTCCAGCCCCCCCTGCCAATTAATCTTTTTTATATCGCCGATAAAATCTATTCGCGGCTCTTTATCGAAATCCAAATTGCAGTCAAATTCCTGTAATAAAACCCGATCCCTCAGATTTTCCTCCTTTTTTACCAGCTGCATCTTGCCATCCATATTTTCCAGCAAGCAAAAAACTTCCAGTTTAAACAAGGTTTCTAAGGCATTTCCCTGTTTTCTTACGATATATTCCCGTAACTTGACTCTTAAATCCTCCAAGCCCTGGAATCGTTCATCTAAATGGTAGACTTGATGGTGGTCAAAGCTTCGGGGGGTACTTAGTTCAGCCAGTACCACCGGCGACCATATAGAAAGTGCCTCACCCAACTACATCACCTTCTTTTCTTGCACTTTTAGGCATCGGAAGAAACTGCTTAAGCAGTTTCAACACCAGCGCTACAACGAGGTGGGAGGGATTAGAACCCGGCCACTTAGCGGGAGAGGTTTCACCTCGTTATAAATTTATATTACCTGACGCTCTGGTATATGATTAATGAGAAAAGTGAGGAGTGAGGGGTATTCCCAACTACATCTTATTATACCAAGCGCATACTAACCCACTTTTCATAGGTGGTTGTGACCCCCGGCCATGGGGGGCATCTGCAAAAAGAAGAGGTCGGAGAAAAATTAGGGATTTTAGAAAAGAATCTATGGGGAAAAGAAAAACTGCATGAATTCATGCAGTGATGGTGGATGTTTTAATGGTTGGCAGCGGCAATTCTAATTTCTGCGTCTTCAGTATCATAAACAAACAATTCAACTGTTTCGGTTAGTACATCGGCATAAGTATAAGAAACTCGCCTTTCTATTTTTCTTTCATCCAACTTAACCACAAATATATTGGGATAAATTGACTCTAACACGCCCTCTTTCTCTATGATACGGTTTCTTCCCCGGTTGGCCTTTAATCTAATCTTGCTTCCAACAAAAGATTCCAGGTCTTTCTTAATATCTGATATCGCCCTGGGAGAATTCAATTTACCACCTTCTTTTATATATATCAACATAATTCTATAACAGATGTGAGGGATTGTCAACATTGAAATAATTAGTATATATAAAAACCTTCGTTGTGTCAACTAAATAATTAATTTAAAATTGCTAGTGAAAAGGCAAGACGGGAAGTAATTACGTAAAGATATGCTTTAAGAGTCTAATTTTTATTTGGTATACCTATCTGCTACCGTACTGGCTGCACAGGCATCCGGCTTGATTTTGGCGGCAAAACCACTCCCTACTATCATTCCGGTAACTTCTTTTACTAATTCCTTGGTATCACCCTGAATGCCAACATCGAGGTGTATTTCCACTTTCATGTCATCTTTACCATGCTTTTTCAAGCACTGGCTCAAGCGATCAGCTAAATCCAGGCTAAGGGATGCTTCATAGAAAATACGCTGGCGCAGGCTACTGCTCCGGCGATTAACGATTTTATTATAATAATAACGAGCGCCTTTGCCCATCCTATGAATAATTATGGCACTGACATAACAGGTTCCCTGTGCGCCAGGATGAGAATCACTGCCCACAATTAATTTGTAAGACCGGGTAAGATCCTCAGCGATGTAGTTGAGTATATCAATTACTACCTGTTCTAAATCTAATTCTCCTTTGCTGGGACTGTTAAATATCATTACCAAGCCTCCTCATAACCAGAGTATCACTTATCAGGGCGAATTGCTCGATGCTAAGGTTTTCCGGCCTGCTTTTCGGGTCTATGCCTAGGGAGTTTAAAATGCTATGAATCTCCGCTTTTTCTACCGAAAACAAATCTACGCAAATATTTAAAATAGTTTTTCTCCTCTTCTGAAAAGATACCCGGAGTAGCTTCTTAAAGTTTGATTCATCTTTAACCTGCACTCGCTTTCCTTTTATGGGCCGGAGTTGAATAACGCTGGAATCTACTTCCGGGCGGGGATAAAAGCAATTTCGGGAAACCGGCATCAGATACTCTGCCTCAGCATAATAGGCTGTCATCAGGGTAAGTAAACCGTATTCCTTGCTGTCAGGAGATGCCAGTATGCGGCTGGCAACCTCTTTCTGCATCATCAGAGTTGCGCTTTCCATCTGCGAGCAAGTCTCCAGGAGTTTAAAAATAATGGGGGTGGTTATATTATAAGGGATATTGGCACATACCTTGTATCCGGAAATATCTTCCCCCCCAAAAGCCTTACTCAATTCTTCCTCCAAATCGATTTGAAGTATATCGGCAAAAAGCAGACGGATATTATTTAGTCCCTGCAAGCTTTCAGCCAGCGCCTCCCGCAATCCGAAATCAATCTCGATGGCCAGTACTCCCTTACTTATGCCTGCTAATTCTCTGGTTAGTCCTCCCAGCCCAGGTCCGATTTCCACCAGCAATTTTTCGCAGCCGGGATTGCATAAATGAGCTATCTTTCTAAGGATATTCCCATCCACCAGAAAATTCTGCCCCCATTTTTTGCGGGGGTGGATTCCATATTTATTCATGTAATAGCGTATGCCGGATAAAGAATCTGTGCGTTTCATTGTACCTCAAGCCTATTAGGATGAAGAGCAAATATATTTTTGGCTGGTATAAATATACTCGGCTTTTGCCGTGAAATCAAATTTGTCCAATTTAGCCTATTATACATCCAGAGGATAAAAAATATCACTTTTTTCTTACAATACGGCACAAAAGAATTCTCGCTATGTGTTGTACGAAAAGTGAGGGGTAAAGGGCGAGGGGTTTAGTTATTTCCCACTACATCTTGCCATTCAAGCACCTATTAACTCCCTTTTCATTGGCGGTTATGGCCCCTGGCCAGGGGGGGTTAGTAAGAAAAGCGCTTGTGACCCCAGCCACGGGGGTTCCAAAAAAATAACCCGAGAGTATCTTGCTCCCGGGTTATATTATTAACTAATAAGTGGTTTTTTGCTGTCTTAAGCTGGAATCAATATTCATTATGTCTTTTTCAAAAGTCTTAATCGGTTTGCCTTCGAGAATTCCGGCAGCTACATCCGTAATACGCTTGACCAAATTAGGATCAGTTGTTACCAATACCTGGGATATGCGACGATCGCCGGCTTTAAGTTTGTTCATTACTTTGGATTTTATTTGGTTGCTTTTATTCATGTCATTATTGCCCGGCTTCAGGGTCAACCCTACCATAACAATCATTCCTTGGGGCTCGCTTCGATTGATGCCTGCATCGCTGCCGATAGTATTATCGTTTAGGTTTTTGGCCGTAGCCCGGTTCATTTGAGCATTTGCTTTGGTGTTTCCGGTAATATTGTTGGCTACGCCAATATCAGCAACAACTACTGTAGCTTTTTCTACCCCTTTCACTTGTTCCGCCATTTTGGACAGTTTACTGGCCAGGACTCTCCTTTCACTGGGGGTCATTTGACTAGTCTGCGTTGGTTTTTTAGCGGAAGGAGCCATGGGCTTCTTAGCGGTCGTCTTTTGGCAACCACCGGCCAATAGCATAAACATTAAACTGAAACATAGCAAATAAAGCAGTTTTTTCTTCATTTATTTTCACCTCCTTTTTCTATTCCTCTTATAGGTTTCTGTACTTTTTAATTTTTAAATCATGGAAAAAATAAACAAAAAAATACCCGCCCTAAAAACTTAAAGACGGGTATTTTAATGCTTATTTTCCCCTTATTCCTTCATCGGGGAGACGAATTTGGGGATACTTATTCGAGTATATAGACTTTTACGGTTCGATTCCCCCAGTTTAAGCATTGGGATCGTTCTTCCATAAAGAGATCCAGGCGGTTTCCTTTGATGGCTCCTCCGGTATCAGCGGCCTCAGCATAACCATAACCCTCAATATAGAGCTTGCTTCCCATTGGAACAACACTGGGATCAACCGCTACCAAACCCACCGCCGGTTGTCTTCCCGTAGCAGTATTGCGACCGGTGTAGGTATAAGCAGAGGCATTCATATATTTTGCTTCCCGGAAATCCAAGCGTTGCCCAGCTCTGGAGACACTGGTGATAGTCCCCAGGGCCACCAGCTTATTTACTGGTTCAAGTAGCGTCTTGCTGCCAATTACTTCACGTTTGACTTCTTTACCGTTATGGTAAGTAACCTTAAAGGTGTTTAGAGCTACCCCGTTCTTCCCCTGTTTGATGGTCCTGCTCAATCCTCTCTCCAGGGTGTTGTCGCTGGTTCTTTCCATCTGGAAAGCAATGGGCTCTTTTACTTCCTGTTCTTCCTGAGTGACGCGGATAATCTCAATCTCCTGGTTAGGGATGGTTAGGGAGGTGGCAGTGGTTTTAATAATATCCTGCTCTCCCAGCTGGAATCCTGCTAATTTGATAGCCTCTTTAATTGAAACCGGTATGCTTAATACTTCCCGGCTACAACCATCGGCTACAACTTTCACTTTAAAAGCCCTGACTACAGTGATCTTCATCTTTTTCTTTACCGGAGCATTTAATGAAGGTTCAACTTTGTCTTTTTCCTTAAGCGTTATGTGGTTTTTATCCAGAACCTCCCTTACGGTTCCAGAAAAGAAAACACTGCTTTTTATTAGCTTGCCATCAACCTCAATACTTACTGGTTTTTGCAGGGCAAAGAACAGGCTTACCAGCAGAACCAGGCCCAATACAGCGGCCAGGTAAGCTCGTTGCTTAGACCACACAATACCCATTTCATTCCTCCTTCTCCTTTTGTCCCAGACCATAAGGCCTGAGATACAACTACATTCTAAGCAAAATTAACCCCAGAAGTCAAACTTGGCCTCCAATTTATGGTTGATTTGCCTTATTATGTAGTCGCTACAGTCAACCTCTTTTAAATTCTTATCCCTTTACATCCATTTTATTCTTGGAAGGGAAAAAAGATTGCTGAAAAAGGAAATTTTCCCTTAAAGGAGTTTGTCGAAATAGGTAAAGCCTTACTTTTCTTCCTAATCAATCTTGACTCTACTGCAAAAACCCCTTTTTGCTGCATAGGGTTGCATAAATATGCAAAGCGAGCGTTGGCGAAGCATGGATGCAAAACCCGGCGAAGTTTTGCGGCGAAAGGGGGCGAGCGACAGGACGTCGCGAGAGCGCTATCACCCTGCGGGTGTCACTATTAAGGTTGTGACCAGGACGGGAGATTAGCGCGGTACCCCTTGAGCCATGAGACGAGCCGTTGGTGTTGCCCATGCGGAGACTGCGAGCGGAATATTTATGCAAGCTGATGCATAATTATTACTTTTTGCAGCGGAATCAATCTTTGATACGGTAGATTCTCCGAGCATTCTGGCTGGTAATATAGGCGATTTCTTCTTCGGTTTTATGGCGCAATTCTGCCAGTTTCCTGGCAGTATGTACTACTAATGCCGGCTCATTTCTTTTTCCCCGGAAGGGTTCCGGGGTTAAGTAGGGACAGTCCGTTTCTATTAAAATCCGCTCCAGCGATACTCGGGCCGCTACCTCCTGGGTCTTTTTGGCATTCTTAAAAGTTAGGGGACCGGCAAACGAGATATAAAAACCCTCTTTCATCAGTTCCACCGCCAGAGGCAGATGACCGGAATAGCAGTGCATAATACCTTCATTTTTCCCGGCCTTTTCCTTTTTGATAATATCCAAGACCTCCTGGTGGGCATCACGATCATGAATAACCAGCGGTTTATAGAGCTCATGGGCCAGTTTTATCTGTTCTTTAAAGGCTTTCCTCTGTTCTTCGGGGGAGGAAAGGTTGCGGTAATAATCCAGTCCGGTTTCTCCAATAGCCACCACTCGGGGGTCACGGGCCAGGTCGTATAGTTGGGCCAACACCCCAGTGCTCAGGGTTTTAGCATCATGGGGATGTACTCCTACCACCGCATAAACCTCGGGAAACTGGCGGGCCAGCTGCACTGCTTCCACAGAAGTCTCGTAATCATAGCCGATACAGATTATTTTCTCCAGCCCGGCTGTTTTAGCCCGCTGCATAATTTCCTTCCGGTCCTGGTTAAAGGCGGGATCCTGCAAATGAGCATGGGTGTCTATTAACATCTATTTCACCCGGCTTCCAGAAGGTACATCCTGATCCACCAGCAAAACCTCCACCTTATCTCCATCAGCGGCCAGTATCATCCCCTGAGACAATACCCCTCTTAATTTTACCGGCTTCAAGTTGGCTACCAGCACCACTTTTTTACCCAGCAATTCCTCCGGGGAATAATATTGCGCAATACCTGAAACTACTGTGCGTTCTTCCTCTCCCACTCGCAAGCGTAAAACCA
Source organism: Syntrophomonas wolfei subsp. wolfei str. Goettingen G311 (assembly GCF_000014725.1). Classification (GTDB taxonomy): domain Bacteria; phylum Bacillota; class Syntrophomonadia; order Syntrophomonadales; family Syntrophomonadaceae; genus Syntrophomonas; species Syntrophomonas wolfei. Next base: position 59,709 of record NC_008346.1, on the reverse strand, counting down.
GTAGTTTATCAGCCTTCTTCATTTTTTCGCAAGCGATAACTTCAGCTACCCGCAGATCGATCCGGGCAAATTCCTCAATATCAACCAATTCCGTAACAGCGGGCGGGCTCTTCTCCACTTTTTTCTCCCCGGGTGACTCCATAGGCAGTTGCTCTCCAGATTCCAGGGATTTTATATCTATCCGCGGGAACAGGGGCTCGCCCCGGCGAACCTTGCTGCCAGCTTTACAACGACCCCACTCCGCCGCTTCATCCCAATCAAGATTCTGATTAAGGTCAAATATCTCTATTTGACGGTTGGCTCTGGACAGTAGTGTCGGCATGCATGGAGCCAGCATTATCAGGGCGATACGGATGCTCTCTGCCAGGTTATACATGACGCTGGCCAGGCGCTCTTTTTTCGCTACCTCTTTAGCCAAAAGCCAGGGCGCAGTTTCATCGATATATTTATTGGCCCGCGATACCAGCTTGCGAGTAGCCATTATATATGAGGCGAAATCCAGTTTATCCAGTTTTTCAGTAGCTTCCCGGTACGCCTCCCGGGCCGTATTTATTAAATCCTCATCAAGGGCTTCCGCTATACCCGAAACGGGTATAACCCCATCAAAATATCTCTCTATCATGGCTATAGTACGGCTGATAAGATTACCCAGGTCATTGGCCAGATCAGAATTTATACGATTTACCAGCATTTCTTCCGAATAATAGCCATCCTGGCCAAAACTCAGTTCCCTGACCAGGTAGTATCTTACCGCATCAACTCCGTATTTCTTAACCAAAACAACCGGATCAACCACATTTCCCTTGGATTTGGACATCTTCCCGCCCTCCAGCATTATCCAACCATGGGCACAGACCTTTTTGGGCAAAGGTAAATCCAAAGCCATCAACATTATGGGCCAAATAATCGCATGAAAGCGAATTATGTCTTTGGCCATCAAGTGTACATCCGCTGGCCAATACTGCTTAAACTTTTCTTCATCATCCATATAACCTATAGCTGTCAGGTAGTTTATTAAAGCATCAAACCAGACATATACCACATGCTTTTGGTTAAAGGGCACCGGTACCCCCCACTGGAAGGTAGTCCGAGATACACACAGATCTTCCAGACCCATTTTTATGAAGTTGACTACTTCATTACGCCGGGATTCGGGCTGAATAAAATCCGGGTGAGTTTCAATATGCTCCAGCAGGCGATCAGCATATTTAGACATATTGAAAAAATAGCTTTCTTCCTTCAATAGCTCCACTTCACGGCCACAATCAGGGCAATTCCCTTCGGCCAGCTGTCTTTCCGTGAAAAATGTCTCACAGGGGGTGCAATACCAGCCCTCATACTGGGAAATAAAAATATCTCCCTGTTCATAGACCTTGTTGAATATTTTTTGTACTAACTGCTCATGCCGGGCTTCGGTGGTGCGTATAAAATCTGTATGGGTAATCAGCATGGTTTCCCAGAGCTGGCGGATGCTTTCTACGATACCATCCACATACTTGATGGGTTCCATACCTTTCTCCCGGGCCGCTTTTTCGATCTTTTGCCCGTGTTCATCGGTACCGGTCAAGTAAAAAACATCATAACCCTGCATTCGTTTGAAACGGGCCATGCAATCAGCGGCCACGGTGGTATAGGCATGCCCAATATGTAAATTATCGCTGGGGTAATAAATAGGAGTGGTGATGTAATAACTTTTCTTTCTCTGCACTTTCTTTCCTCCCAAAACAATGATTAGCTATAGTTTACCACAAAATTGCTCCCCTATCCCTAGCCTGTCAAGGGGATTATAAACCATAATGATGTTTTCCTTAAGAGCAAAATTAAAGCAGAATAGTTCCGGCTGGTTTTTAGCATCGGAAGAAACTGCAAAGCAGTTTCAACACTGCGCTGCAACGAAGCGGGGCATTAGAACCCGCCGCCTATTTTTTTAATAGGAACCCGACCTCTTAAAGAAGCGGGGAAGATATTTCACCTCGTTATGTTGTTTTTTGCTAATATGGATTTTTCCCTAATTTGTGGTTTTCTTTGACTTTTATCTAGGCCAAAAAAATACATAAATACCTATACTCTTGAGATAACTGTAAATTTTTTGCCCAAAATTGTCATAATTATCTTGACTAATTCTGCCATCTCTGGTACACTCTTGTTGAAGAAGTTTTTGGGAGGAGGGTTGTATATATGCTAAAATCAACTGGCGTTGTCCGTAAGGTGGACGAGTTGGGTCGCATTGTAATTCCGATTGAATTACGTCGAACTATGGGGATAGAGGAAAAGGACGCACTGGAAATCTATGTTGACAGTGAAAAGATAATCCTCAAGAAGTATGAACCTGCATGTATCTTCTGTGGTAATGCAGAAGAAGTGGTCAACTACAAAGGGAAAAACTTATGCAAAAGCTGCCTTACTGAGCTCAGCAAGCAGGTAATCTAGTTCTACATATTAATTTACTATTACAAAAAGCTTTTGTTGCATAAATATTACGCGCGATTGTTGGCAAAGTATAGATGCAACACCCGCCCGGCATTCAGGATTGAAAACTATTCGACTTCCTTCAGCGATAGTTTTCAATCCTGAATGCCGGGTCGTTTTTTTTCGACAAAATATTTGTATAGCTCATTCTTTTTTATACCGTAATTTTTTGCCTTTATCTTGAAGGCTTCTTTTTTATCCATCCCCAAGTTTATTAATTCTTCTGTCTCTGCTATAATGAGCTCCCAGTTTGTTTCGGCGGCTTTATCTTCAGCAGGGGCTATCAAAAGGCATATTTCGCCTCGCGGGGGAGAGGCGCTAAAATGATGCAGCAACTCTCCTGCCGTTCCTCGTCTTATTTCTTCATGTTTTTTTGTTAGTTCCCGAGCTATGGCCAGCTTCCTCTCTGCTCCCATTATTTCTACAATATCAAGCAGGCATTCCCGTAAACGATGAGGCGCTTCATATAAAATAATCGTCTTTTGCTCGCTTTGCAATTGCTCCAGTTCTCCCCTTCGGCGTGAACGACGATGGGGTAAAAAGCCTGCGAAAGTAAAAGCTGAAGTATCCATACCGGATAGAGCCAATGCCGCAGTAAGGGCTGATGGTCCTGGTATTACCTCCAGCGGAATACCTGTTTGTAAAGCCCGTCTTATTAGTTCTTCCCCCGGATCGGAAATAGTTGGCATACCGGCATCGGAAACCAGGGCTATGTTTTGGCCTTGCAGCAACTGGGCTATCAGATAGTCTTCCTTTTCCCGTTTGCTATGTTCATGGTAGCTAATCATGCGGGTTTTTATCTTGAAGCGGTTTAGCAGCTTAATGGTCATGCGGGTGTCTTCACAGGCAATAAGGTCTACCTTGCGCAATGTTTTTAACAGCCTGATACTGACATCATCCAGATTTCCTATGGGCGTTCCGCAGATGTATAATTTACCTGTTTTCAATTTATCATCCTTACTTTGAAAAGCCGTACAATTTTTGCAGTTCGGCGCTGTAAACCCCGGGATTCTCGTAAACGAAAAGCGGAGGCAGGATGGTCAAGCCCCCTGCTCCTCCCTTTTGGCCTTCCAAGAGTATCATTCTAGCCTCTCGTTCCGGCAACGGATAAACCGGTCTTATTCTCCGCAATACCAGTCCATTGGCGGAAAAAAGCCGGGCTATTTCCTGTAGTCTCTCCGCTCTCTGTATAAGACAGAAGCACCCCCTGGGAAGCAGTATATAAGCAGCAGCTCGAACAAGATCGGCGAGCTCCACTTCCAATTCATGGCGGGCAACGGCTTTCTCTGGATTTAGGCTCAATTTCCCTTCTCCCTTTTTCCAGAAGGGTGGGTTGGAAACGACCAGTTCTGCCCCCTGAGGAGGTAAGTATTCCTTTATGTTCTTGATATCAGCCTGAATCAGGTCAATCCTTTCCTCTAGATGGTTGAAGGCAATATTCTTCCTGGCTCTTTTGATCATGCTTTCCTGTATTTCGATACCGGTCACTCGCAAAGAGGGAGCACGGTAAGCCAGCAACAGAGCAATAACTCCGTTTCCGGTGCCCAGATCCACCGCCTGCTTTATTCCGTCCAGTACAGGAAAATGGGCCAGAAGTATTGCATCCAGGGAAAAACGGTAGCCTTCCCGGGATTGAAATAGTTTCATACCGCCCAAAACGAGATCATCCAGGCTTTCCTCCTGGTCGTCCGGCATCATATTTACCTTGTCCACGGTTCACTCCTTCTCCATGAACGCCAAACAAAAAAGACATTCCTCGTTACGGCTTTGCCCAAAAGCAGCCGGACAAATATGATATCCTTCTTTATATACTTTTCCCAGGTTTTCATAGCTTTCTACTTCGATATCCGGCCAGGAAGGCGGCTCTGGTAATTGTGGCGGCTGCCCTAAGCTCGAGTCCCTTTCCAGGTAAGTAACCCGCTCTTTCAGTTGTCCCACCTCAAGAATCAGTTCCCGAATTATTATTTTTAGCTCTTGAACTGTTTTTTCCATGCTGGTTCTCCCCATTTGTTGCGGTATCATAGAGCTCTGATTCATATTTCAAGCAACACATTAAACGCCCGCATATTCCTGAAATCTTGGTGGGATTAAGTGACAAATTCTGTTCTTTGGCCATGCGTATGGAAACGGGTTGGAATTCCCCTAAAAAGGACTTACAGCAAAGTATCCTGCCACAGGCACCAATCCCTCCCAGCATCTTGGCTTCGTCTCTTACTCCGATTTGCCTCAGTTCAATCCGGGTCTTGAATATAGCGGCCAGGTCTTTCACCAGTTCACGAAAATCCACCCGCCCTTCAGCGGTAAAATAAAAAATTATCTTACCCAGGTCAAAGGTGTATTCAACATCGATTAAGCGCATAGGCAGCTGGTGTTCTTTGATTTTTTGCTTACATATATCCAAAGCCTCCCTGCCCTTTTGCTGATTCTTTTCCCAGGTTTTGCTGTCCTCAGGTTTAGCTTTACGGATTACATTTCTTAAAGGTTGTATAAGCTTTTCTCCATCCAGATCTCGTTTTCCCACGGCTACAATACCATACTCCACACCCCGTACAGTTTCAACAATTACCGGGTCTCCTTCTTCCAAATCATGGCCTTCACAAGCAAAATGGTATATTTTACCCGCTGGTTTAAAGCGGACGCCTACCACCCAAACCAATAAAAACTACCCCCTCGATTTTAATATATTAAGAGTTAAAGGCTTGCTAAATCTTAAAATGTTGACACGTACTAACCCCCCATGCTCCAAGGGCCACAACCACCGATGAAAAGTGAGTTAGTAGGGGCTAGAATAGTAAGATGTAGTAGAGAAAAACTTAACCCCCCTCACCCTTCACTTTTCGTATTAACACTTATTATAGTATATATATCAGAACAACCTTCCCCATGATATATCATCCCCATGATATAAAATTAAGAGTTAAAGGCTTGCCAAATTTCATAGCTGATATTAACATTGATAATTAGTGAATTTACATTGCTACGATAATAATTTTTCAAGTTCATTATCTTATCAAGGGCGGCTGTAAGATGCTGAGGCTGCACTTGCCTTATGGAGTTGGCCAGCTCAGAACTACCGGGCAAAACCAGCAGTTCCTCTTTACGGGTTTGCTGGTAAATATTAATATCACGCAACAGGCTTATCAAGAGGTTTACGATTAATTCCGGGGCCAGTTCCATCCTTTCCGCCGACTTATATACTTCGACTATTTCTTCCCCACTCAGATCTGTAATTATATTCCGGCTTGTCTCCCATATCTTTTCATAATCCTTTTCCTGGGCAAAGCGTATAGCAGTAGCCACACTACCTTGTCCCAGGCTGGCAGCCTGAGCAGCCTTTAATGGCTCCACTTCGCGATTACGCAGGATTTGCTCGATATCTTTATCTGCCAGGGAATTAAAGCGAACAAGCTGACAGCGTGATACTATGGTTTCCAAGATATTTTGGTCATCGGCAATCAGGATAATCACGGCGTATTCCGGTGGTTCCTCCAGGTTTTTAAGTAAGGCATTGGCTGCTTCATTACTCATAAGCTGACTGTCCCGAATAATGGCTACTCGTTGGGAAGCCCGGTAAGGCTTCAATCCGAGCCAGGGCTCAAGTTTCTGTGAGATTTGTTCTTTACTTATTACACTTCGCCCTTCTTCCTTTTCCAGGATTAATAAATCCGGGTGTATCTTTTCCCGGAAAAAAACCATGGCGTCATTATCATCCCGGCCAATAATAGCCTGGGCAAAGGCCCGGGCACAAGACATTTTCCCCACTCCCGCCGGACCCAAAAAAAGATAGGCATGGCTTATTGTGCCCGTCTCCAGACTTTTTTGTAGCAGACTGCTCGCCCGTTCCTGTCCCACTATTGAAGAGAAAATATCCATAACTGCACCTCTTGCTTGAGCTATATCATCAAATCCACCAGCATACCTCTTATCTTATCCAGGGTAGTAAGAATATCCACCGCTTCCTTCTTCTTACCGATAAAGTCATTAATGAGCTGTTCTACTTCCTGATCAACGATAGAAATGGTAGTTAGCACGGTTCGACCCCGGCGGTTACGCCCACGTTCCTTTTGGAGCAAATAGGCTTTAGCGGTGGCTTCCTGCAAAAAATTTCTTATCAGTTTTTTATATAACATGAGATCGTTGAGATTTACTTTATGCTTCAGCTGCTCCCCCAGCTTATCCAGCTTCTTGAGAATCTCTTGCATCCGCAGCTGGCTTTCAGCTTCCCTCTTTTGACTAAGCTCCTGCTCGAAACTACTGGCGTTTCCTCGTCTTATTTCTCGGGAATCGGCTTTCCCCAATAGAGAAAAACCTCTTAATTCTTTTTTCCCCCGCTCGATTTTCATTAGCCCTACTCCTTTACACTGAGTCAAGGGGACGGCTACTTTGACTCAGCAGCCCGCCCCAGGGACGGCTAACCCCCTTCAATCCCCAATGTCTGACTACCATTCAGTCTTCCGACTTCCGCCCTCCGTCTTCCGACTTCCGTTTAAGCCCGGCCCCTTGCGGGCCAAATATCTTCTATGTACTCAATAGCTTCCTGCAGAACCTCTTTAAAATCCTTCCCCGCATCCAGGAGCTTGATACGCTCCGATTCTTGCCGGGCTATTTTTAAATATCCCTCGCGTACCCGGCTTTGGAACTCTATCCCTTCTTTCTCCAGACGGTCTGGAATATCCTTTTTCTTTCTCCTCTGCCCCTCAGCCGGGTCAATATCCAGCAACAAGGTTAGATGGGGCTTCAAACCACTGGTACAGAGCTGGTTTAAAGTCGTTAGAAATCCCAGGTCCAAACCTCTTCCATATCCCTGATAGGCAATAGTTGAATCCAGGTAGCGATCAGCCAGAACTATTTTTCCCTGCAAGAGGGCGGGGCGAATAAGCTCTTCCACCAGTTGACTGCGCGCTGCCGCATAAAGAAAAGCTTCCGTCCTGGCTGTTATTTCTTGGTTTTTTTCATCCAAAAGAATTTCCCTGATTTTTTCCGAAATTAGCGTTCCCCCCGGCTCTCGTATACTTAGAACGGGGAATTTGCTAAAATACTGCAGCAATCCTTCTTTAACACTGGTCTTGCCGCAACCATCAATACCTTCCAGGCTGATAAAGAGTCCCTTGTTCTCCATTTCTCTCCATTCCTTTTTCACTCTCAACTTAAGAGCCTGGCAATATAATCCCTGGCTCTACTCTATTATTTTAACATAATTCAAGGCTGGGTCCTGTGGACCTTGTAGCCTTAGTCCAGATTTTTTCAAGTAACGCAGGTAGTCGAGCATAGTGTCATCTATCAGCTCACCGGGCAATAAACAGGGAATCCCCGGAGGATAAGCTGCTATTATCTCTCCCGCGATAGCTCCCCGGCATTCATCCAGTGGCAGGGATATTTTCGTCGCCATATAAGCCTCCCGGGGAGCCAGAATTAAGCAGGGCAGGGGGGGAATTTCCCCTTCTACTAAAGATACGGGAGCCCTCGCCCTATAGTCCCTGGCCAGTTCTTCCAAAGCCCGGTACAATCTTTCCCAATCATCGCCTTCATGAAAAATAGACATTATGGCCAGAATGATTTCCGGAGCAGCAAGCTCCACCTGAATCCGGTACTTCTGCCGGAGTAATTTAGCTAAAGCCAGACCATCGATAATTAACCCCTGCGTAGATATCAATACCTTGAGGGGATCTACTCCTGAAATACCAGGCAGGGCTTTTAATTCTTCTTCCTCAAAACAATGTAAACCTTTAATCTGATTTATCCTGCTTTTGTAGTTTTGAGAAAGGCAAGCGGCCCGCTCCAGTAAAGAATAACCCTCCTCCACCATGAGCTGCCGAGCCAGGTCTATGGAGGCCAAGATAGGATAAGAGGGACTGGTGGTAGTTAATAGACTCCAGGTCGCCAACACCTGCTCCCATTCAACAAATCCTGCTGCCAGGTGAAGGCAGGCTCCCTGGTTTAACACCGGTAAAGTCTTGTGCAAACCATTAACAACTGCATCAGCACCACTTTGCAGTGCGGGGCGAGGATAAGCAGAGTGAAAAGGAAAATGCCCCCCATGGGCTTCATCCACCAGTAGCAGCTTGTTCTTTTCCCTTAATAGCAAAGATATCTGGTCTAACTCAGAGCATGTCCCATAATAGCTGGGACTGCAAAGAAAAACCCCTTTAACCTCGGGATTTTGCTTTAGGAGATGATAGATATCTTCACTGCGGTTAGCCAGAGCTACTCCTAATCCGGGAGCCAGGCGGCAAGGCAGGTAGACGGGCAAGGCCCCCGACAGCACCATTCCCCCGTAAAAAGAACGATGGGCATTGCGCGGTACTATTACTTTTGTACCCTCGGGTAAGAGACTTAAAAACAAAGCGTGTATCCCTGAAGTTGCCCCATTGACCAGAAAAAGGCTTTGTCCGGCGCCAAAGGCATCAGCCAGGAGCGAGCGGGCGCTTTTTATTGCCTGCGTAGGTAAATGCAGGTCATCCAAACCCGGAACCTCGCTGAGATCCATGGCCGCCACCGCTCTTAGCTCTTCAACTTTGAAGCCTTTCCCCCCACTATGCCCAGGCATGTGCAGGCGCAGATTGTTTTCTGCCATATAGCTTTTTAGTGCCGAATATATAGGTGTTGCCTTATGCTGCAAAATTCCAAACCTCCTGAGTGAGTTTGGGGACATTCTTTGACTTATTTTTCCTCCCCACATTCACTCCCTCATTCTACACCAAAGGCCGGTGCTACACCAAACAGCTTTATTATTACTGCCTATCTAAAAAGGGCTTTTATCCTGCTCAATATTTCATTATAATCGGCAGTTTCAGCCGTAAGCTTAACAATGGCCTCTTCACATTTTTGGCAGAGAAAATTGCGCCTTATTTTCATTCCTCCGCAGATTCCTTCGACAGGCACCTCATTGCATATACAGCACCGAGGAAGAAGAATCCCCTTTTTTTCTTCCAATGGGGCAAAAGCATTTTGGGTTAGCATAAAATACCGCCTTCTCTTTAAATTCTATTATAAAGTATGAATATCTTAGCCAAAGTGTTAACACCGGGAAGCAAGGGGATGTTCTTTTTGCTTCCTTCATAAGGACGTGCGGGGGAGGGGTTAAGGTTTTTCCCTATACTCCAGAAATCCTGGCAACGACCTACTCTTCCACGGCTTAACCGCAGTACCATCGGCGCTGGAGAGCTTAACTGCCGTGTTCGGCGACGGCGACGATGTCTCGCCTAGTGTCGACAAATAGAAGCCCGCAGGGCTGACTGACGACTATGGGAACGGGTGGGGCACACCCGGAACAAAACAGAATGTTGTAATTTTGCTTGCTTTTTATGTTCTTCTCCAGAAAATAATTAATTCCTGGCAACGACCTACTCTTCCACGGCTTAACCGCAGTACCATCGGCGCGGGAGAGCTTAACTGCCGTGTTCGGCGACGGCGACGATGTCTCGCCTAGTGTCGACAAATAGAAGCCCGCAGGGCTGACTGACGACTATGGGAACGGGTGGGGCACACCCGGAACAAAACAGAATGTTGTAATTTTGCTTGCTTTTTATGTTCTTCTCCAGAAAATAATTAATTCCTGGCAACGACCTACTCTTCCACGGCTTAACCGCAGTACCATCGGCGCTGGAGAGCTTAACTGCCGTGTTCGGGATGGGAACGGGTGTGGCCTCTCCGCCATTGTCACCAGGAAATTTTATTGCTTTATGAAATTCTTTGGAAACTGCAGGGGAAAGAAAGTTTTTAAGGTCAAGACCTCGATCTATTAGTACCGGTCAGCTTAATGCATCACTACACTTACACACCCGGCCTATCAACCACCTGTTCTTGATGGGATCTTACCTCCTCTCGGAGTGGGAGAACTCATCTTGAGGTTGGCTTCGCGCTTAGATGCTTTCAGCGCTTATCCGTCCCAGACATAGCTACCCAGCGATGCCTCTGGCGAGACAACTGGTACACCAGCGGTCTGTCCATCCCGGTCCTCTCGTACTAGGGACAGATCCTCTCAATTCTCCTGCGCCTGCGATGGATAGGGACCGAACTGTCTCACGACGTTCTGAACCCAGCTCACGTACCACTTTAATGGGCGAACAGCCCAACCCTTGGGACCTTCTCCAGCCCCAGGATGTGATGAGCCGACATCGAGGTGCCAAACCTCCCCGTCGATGTGAACTCTTGGGGGAGATAAGCCTGTTATCCCCGGGGTAGCTTTTATCCGATGAGCGACGGCCCTTCCACTCGGTACCGCCGGATCACTAAGCCCGACTTTCGTCCCTGCTCGAGATGTCTCTCTCACAGTCAAGCTCCCTTATGCCTTTACACTCTTCGCGCGATTTCCATCCGCGCTGAGGAAACCTTCGGGCGCCTCCGTTACTCTTTGGGAGGCGACCGCCCCAGTCAAACTGCCCGCCAGACACTGTCCCTGACCCGGATTACGGGCCCAGGTTAGAATCCCAGCAATTAAAGAGTGGTATCCCACCGTTGACTCCATGAGACCTGGCGACCTCACTTCTTAGTCTCCCACCTATCCTGTACATCAACTACCAAAATTCAATATCAAGCTGCAGTAAAGCTCCACGGGGTCTTTCTGTCCTATCGCAGGTAACCGGCATCTTCACCGGTATTACAATTTCACCGAGCCCCTCGTCGAGACAGTGCCCAGATCGTTACGCCTTTCGTGCGGGTCTGAACTTACCAGACAAGGAATTTCGCTACCTTAGGACCGTTATAGTTACGGCCGCCGTTCACCGGGGCTTCGGCTCAGTGCTTTGCTTGCGCTAACACTTCCTCTTAACCTTCCGGCACCGGGCAGGCGTCAGCCTCTATACTTCATCTTTCGATTTGGCAGAGACCTGTGTTTTTGTTAAACAGTCGCCTGGGCCTGATCACTGCGGCTCTCTCACGCTCATATATGTTAAACATACTCACGCTAATAGAGCACCCCTTCTCCCTAAGTTACGGGGTCATTTTGCCGAGTTCCTTAACGAGGGTTCTCTCGCGCGCCTTAGGATTCTCTCCTCACCTACCTGTGTCGGTTTTCGGTACGGGCACCTGTTACCTTGCTAGAGGCTTTTCTTGGCAGTTTGGACTCAGTGACTTCGCTACTATATTTCACTCCCCATCACACCTCAGGCTTTTCAATGGGCGGATTTGCCTGCCCATTACCCTACGTGCTTGGACGCACTCTTCCATCCGTGCGCTTCACCTATCCTCCTGCGTCACCCCATCGCTTATAGCGGCTTCAGGTGGCACTGGATTCTCAACCAGTTGTCCATCGCCTACGCCTTGCGGCCTCGGCTTAGGTCCCGGCTTACCCTGGGCGGACGAGCCTTCCCCAGGAAACCTCAGGTTTACGGCGGGCAGGATTCTCACCTGCCTTCTCGCTTACTCATGCCAGCATTCTCTCTTCCTAACAGTCCACTGCTCCTTTCGGTACAGCTTCTGCCCATTAGGAATGCTCCCCTACCGATTGAGAAGTGAGAGGTGGGAGGTTGGAGGTGGGAGTTTATTCCCACTTTTCTATCAGTCTGAAGAGTTGTTTTCCTAGTACATCATAATCTTCTATGATTTTTCCATCTTGCATGTATCCTAAATCTTTGCTCAGCTTTAGAAGAACTATCATTTCGTTACTGGATCCTAATGCATTTCTTAAAAAATGCTTGAATTCCTTGGCGGAGTTCTTCCGACCATAGCCTTCGGCTATATTAGCTGGTATGGATACTGCGGCTCTTCTTATCTGATAACCAAGTTCCCTTTTCTCATTC